>CAVGBO010000074.1:0-12377 GCA_963627465.1 Phocaeicola dorei | reverse complement strand
CCTGTGCCACCTTGAAACGCCGCTCCAGCTTGCCGATGCTATCCTTCAGCCGTTCACCGCCCAGACCTCTGGACTCTGCGAATTTTTGAATGAAGTGATTCACCTGCTGATGGGACAGCTTGATTTCATCTTCACCAAAGGAGATTTCGCCTACGAAAACGGCATCAATTATCCCTGCAAAAAGGCCGCTGGTGATAGCGAGGACATAGTCCTCTTTGTGCACGTTGGTGTAGGCTGCCAGTTTACTATCCACCTGGGCAAGCTTCTCGTCGATCTGTGCTTCTGTCAACTGATCTGCCATGCGGTTTGCATTGCCTTGCCGCTTATACGCAATCTCGGCCGCAATCACTTCTTCCTCTGCCGGGTGCACATCAGCTTTCCAGTTTTGTTGATCTGCGTAGTCACTACCATTGACCTGCACGGTTTCCGTTTTTCTATGGGGAGCATCATCCATGTCCGATCCCTCACTCATATTTTCATTCCATGTTTCGTTTCAGCTACTCCGGTTTGCTCGGATTCATTCTATCATATTTGGTCTTATTTTTCCATCATTTTCAAAGAAAATGCATGTGATTTCCAGTGTCTTCCTCTCTATTGACATGCTTTGCAATACTTGGTATAATTCCAATTAGGATTTTATCCTAACAAGGAGGATTCATGGAAAGAAGGCACACCATTCAAAAGGACTTGGTGCTGAACACCGTTCGCCAGTTAAAGCGGCACTTAACCGCCGATGAGGTTTACGCCTGCATCAAAAAAGACCATCCCAACATCGGCAAGGGGACGGTCTACAGGAATTTGGGTATTTTAGCGGAAGAAGGGCTGATTCGCAAGGTGGAAGTCCCGGAAGGGCCCGACCGCTTCGATTTTACGCTGGAAGATCACTATCACATCCGCTGTGTCAAATGCGGTCAGGTATTGGATGTGGACATGGACGTCCTCCCCGACCTGATGCAAAGAATCCGGGATACCCACGGCATGCAGTTTCTGGATTATGATATTTTCTTCCGTGGTCTTTGCCCGGCATGCGCTGCCGAGGCACAAGCAGCAGCAAAGGAGAAGTGAAGCATGAAACAGCTTACGGAAAAGGTTTACTACGTTGGCGTCAACGACCATGACATCGACCTGTTCGAAGGGCAGTATGTGGTGCCCCAGGGCATGTCCTACAATTCCTACGTCATCAAGGATGAAAAGACCTGCGTGATGGATGCGGTTGATCTGCGGAAGGCAGATGCGTGGCTACAGCAGCTGGACGAGGTGCTCTGCGGTGAAGCTCCGGATTATCTGGTGGTGCAGCACATGGAGCCTGACCATGCAGGTTCCATTGAGCTCTTTGCCCACAAGTACCCGGAGGCCGTCATCGTTTCCAACAAGAAAGCATTCGCCATGATGCAGCAATTCTTCCCTATGCTTCGCCTGACAAACACGCTGGAGGTTGGGGAGATGAGCACTCTCCCCCTTGGCACCCATACTCTGACCTTCATCATGGCTCCCATGGTGCACTGGCCGGAAGTCATGGTCACCTATGACGATGCGGACAAGATTCTCTTCTCCGCCGACGGCTTCGGCAAGTTCGGTGCGCTCGATACGGTAGAGGACTGGGCTTGCGAAGCACGCCGGTACTACTTTGGCATTGTGGGCAAGTATGGCAAGCCTGTTCAGGCACTGCTGAAGAAAGCCGCCAGCCTGGATCTTGCCGCCATCTATCCCCTGCATGGGCCTATGCTGACGGAAAATCTCAGCTATTATCTGAACCTGTACGACACCTGGTCTTCCTATCAGCCGGAAAGCAAGGGTGTCATGATCTTCTATGCTTCCGTGTACGGTCACACCAAGGAAGCGGCGGAAAAGCTGTGCGCCAAGCTGGTGGCCGCCGGTGTGCCTCAGGTGGAGGCTGTGGATCTGGCTCGTTCCGACATGGCGGAATGCGTGGAGGATGCCTTCCGGTATGATACCATGGTGCTGGCCTCTGTCACCTATAATGGGGACGTTTTCCCCTGTATGAACACCTTCCTCCACGCCCTGACAGAGCGAGACTACCAGAACCGCCGTGTGGGCATCATCGAAAATGGTTCCTGGGCACCCATGGCAGGGAAGGTGATCCGCAAAGCATTGGAAAGCAGCAAGAACATCACCTTCTGCGAACATACCGTAAGCATCAAATCTGCCCTAAATGAGGACAGCGAAGCTCAGCTGGATGCGCTGGCTCAGGAGATTGCGGCGGCTTATCAGTAAGAATTTCCGTTTTCCTGCACGGACGAAGGACAAGCCATTTCTTCGTCCGCTTCTTTCTTTTTGGGTGCACGCAGATACATGGCTGAAGCGATCAATGCCGTCAGGGGTGCGGCAGCAGCAAGGCCGAAAGAACCCACCAGCGTATTCAGCAGCTGGGACGCTACATATTTCAGGTTGATGATATCCGTCACCGGCGTTCCCTGCCCCACAAAGTACATCAGCATGGACAGGTAATTACCAGAGTAGGCAAGCATCAGGGTGGTGGTCATGGTGCCCAGCACGCTGCGCCCCACCAGCAGGCCGGACTTCATCAAAGCCGGATAGCTGATATCCGGCTTATGGTAATGGATTTCCTCCAGCGACACACTGATGTCCATGGACAAGTCCATCAATGCGCCGGAGTTTGCCAGAAACATCATGCCGATGTACAGGCTGCGGGTATCCACCTGCATAGCCGATTGACTGAGCAGCGGTACCACGTAAGGCAAATCACCTCCGTCAAGCTTCAGCAGATAGGTTAAGCCCCACGCACTGAGACACGTAACCAACGTACCGGCAATAGAGCCGAGGATGGCCGTCAGGCACCGTCTCGTAAAGCCTGCCACCAGCACATCAATCAGCACCGTCAGCACCAGCACCGTCACAAAAGAGGACAGCATGGGATCCACCCCATCCAGCAGAAGCGGAATCAGCAGCTTCCACACAATGACCGCACTTGCTACCAAGGATACCATAGCACCACAGCCGATCACACCGCCGAAAAGGATCAACACCAGCGCCAAAGCACCCACCACCGCCGCTTCCGTGCCCATGCGGTAGTGGTCAATCAGCGTCACCACAGGCTTTTCGCCACCGGTTTGCAGCATAGCCCAGGCCGTATCCCCTACCTCATACAGCTTATCCTTATCCAGAGCGGAATTCAGATAGTTGTAGGAAGTGAATTGCTGTCCGGCGTACTCCCCTGTGAGAATCGTGACCACGCAAGGCTGCACCCCATTATACACAATGCCAATGGAATCCAGCATGCTGTTATCCACCTGCTCAATGCGCACCTGCTCCCGAGGGAAGCTGCTGGTAATGTTCAGATGCTCATCCGGCAGCAGGCAAAGCAGACCGCAGACCACCAGCGTCACCAGACACAACATCCAGTTCATTCGGTTCTTCCGACTCATTTTGTGCTTCATCATGGTCGCCCCCTGTTCAAACCAAGTTTAGGGCAAGGGATCGGCATCCCTTGCCCCTTATGCTTGCTTCGTTTTTTACTCTGCGTCAGCCGTCAGACCCATGGCTTCCATGGTGCGGTTGAAGATATCCGTGTTGTCATACAGGCCGGAGAACTTCTCGGCTCCCACGCCCCAGGCGTACACCGGAATCTGCAGGCCCGTGTGAGCATAGGAGGTGTAGGACAGTCCAGCCTTGTTGTTCATGATGTGGCTGACCGCCATGGAGAAGGGATTGTATCCGCCGTAGAGCAGTGCGGCTTCATCCTCTTCCACTTCCGTGGTACCCGTGGTCACTTCCCAGGCCTGGCGAAGGCTTTCCACATCCGTTTCGGTCAGGGACAGTTCCTTGCCTTCCTCTCTGGTCAGGCCATAGAGTTCCTCCACCTTTTCCATGGCCTGGTCGAAGGTGGCGTTGTTTTCCTTCAGTTCAGCAATCACATCATCAAAAGCGGTGAAGGAAGTCTTCTGGTTGGCCAGGTACTGGAAGTGAGTATCATAAGCGGTGGTTGCAAAGCCGATGGTCATGCCGCCGGTTTCGTGATCAGCGGTTACAATGATCAAGCACTCGCCAGGATGGTCTGCAGCGAAGTCCAGAGCAACCTGCACCGCATCAGACAGTGCCAGGGTGTCATGGATGGAAGTTGCCGCATCGTTGGCGTGGCCAGCCCAGTCAATCTTGCCGCCTTCGCACATCATGAAGAAACCATTGTCGTTATCCAGCACATTGATGCCGCTGCGTACAAAGTCTGCCAGAGACAGCACATCTTCACCGGCGGCTTCCAGCTGCTCCCGGTCGATTTCGTAGTGGATGGCCTTGGAATCCTGCAGCACAGGGTTGGTGGCCAGCACCCGTCCGTCCGTGGCCGTCAGGTTACGGATTTCATCATTGGTGGTGGGAATGATCCAGCCGTTTTCCTCGGCAATATCCATCAGGGACTGCTGGGAGCCGTCGCCGGTCATCCGCTTGAAGCCGCCGCCTGCCAGGTAATCCACCGTGGTGCCGGTCAGTGCCTGCAGGGCGATTTCGTAGTAGTCGTTACGGGAAGTCTGCTTGGCATAGTAGGCTGCAGGGGTTGCGTGATCCACAGACACGGAGGTGATCACGCCGATCTTCTTGCCGGCTTCCTTGGCATATTCGGTAATCAGCTTGTAGGGGGTGGTCAGCGTCACATCATAGTTGATGACACCGGACAGGGTCTTCTTGCCGGATGCCATGGAGGTCGCCGTGGAAGCGGAGTCCGGGCAGAAGGAAGAACTGTCGTAGGTGGTTACCAGTCCCAGATAAGGGAAGGTGGTAAAGGACAGATCCGCCGGAACTGGGAAATCGCTGTCAGGGTTCTGGATGCTGCCCAGATAATACTGGGTTGCGGTCACCTGGGGATTGCCCATGCCATCGCCGATGAACATGAACACATACTTGGGATGGGCTGCGGTTTCCTCTGCCATCACCGGCAGACAGCCGATGCACAGCACTAGTGCACACAGCAAGGCAACAAGTTTCTTCATGATGGATTTTCCTCCTCTTTTTCCCGGTCAGCTTCTGTCGCTGCCCGGCTTACCGTTTTGTTCCTCCGAACAAGATCCATCATACCTGCCTTGTGTAAAATCAAAAACCGAAGGAATGTAAAAAGAAACAAAAAGGAGTTGCGGAAGCGTATTCTCGCTTCCACAACTCCGGATGGGGTTATTCAGTTCAAAGATTATTTCCCAGCCAGGGCATAGGCGGCAGCACTGGCACCGGCAATCTTGCCCCACACAATACAGCTCGTATTTGCCAAGCCACCGATGTTTGCACTTCCGCCGATATTGGCGCCACCGGCAAGTTCGCCGCACTCATAAAGGCCAGGAATCGGATCATGATCGGCATTCAGCACCTGGGCATCAGGATTCATCAGTGGTCCGCCCTTGGTAAGCATCACATACGGGCAGGTCTTAATCACATAGAAGGGACCTTCCAGTGCCACCATCGTTTCTGCCGGCCGACCGAAATCCTTGTCTTCCCCTGAAGCCACGTATTCGTTGTACTTCGTCACCGTTGCTGCCAAGCCTGCTGCATCAATGCCGGCCTTTTCAGCAACTTCCTCAATTGTATCGCCATAATAGACGCAGTTGCCTTCTGCCAGCAGCTGATCGAAGTAATTCCAGCCTTCATCCGTCTTCCCAGAGAAACCGCCGCCAACGCTCAAGATAGGATCTTGCGTATCCTTCATTGCCTGCGTAAGCACCATATACACCAGATTTTCCGGTGCATTGGCGTAGGCTGCCTTCCGTTCGCTGTCCAAGCTGTCCTGCTCTTTCACCATACGGTTACCAGTATTGTCCACCCAAATGACGCCGGGATATTTCACAGATGCAGTGCAGCTTACGTCAAAGCCGCCCACCGGGACACCGCCGGGATAGGCAGGCAAATAATCCATGTTACTAAACACAGCACCTGCCTTTTCAGCAAACACATAGCCATCACCTGTTACAAAGCTTGGCGACATGGTCAGCACATTGGCATAGTTGTAGCGGTGCAGCAATTCCTCATTATGGCCATAGCCGCCGGTTGCCAGAATCGTTGCCGCTGCACGGTACTCCGTACCGTCCACCATGACAACGCCTTTGACAGCTCCATCCTCTAGAATGATATCCGCCACTTCGCTGTTCAGCATGAGCGAAATATTTCCTTGTGCCACCTGCTCTTCAATCAGTGGCTTCACCAAATTTGCCATTGCCTTACCGCCACCTGTGACACGATATTCACGAGGGACGTTGAAGGCATCATAGGAAGAGGACATTTGAGGCTGGCGGTCGCCGAAATCAGCACCCAAATCATCCAGCCAGTCAATCGCTGCGGCAGCATTCTCCGTATGCTTCTTGGTAAGTTCCGGTACATTGGTACCGCCACCCATCCGCACAATATCCTCAGCAAAGTTTTCCGGAGAATCCTCAACGCCTGCTTCAATCTGCATTCTTGCACCCGCTGCAGATGTTGTTCCGCCGGCAAAGCGGATAGATCCGCCCATGTCATCGTTCTTATCAATCAGGTATACCTTGGCACCGTTCGTAGCAGCCTCTAATGCTGCGTTCATGCCGGAAAAGCCTGCGCCTACCACAATCACGTCAGGATTTTCAAAGGCAGGCTTTGCGCACTGCGGTGCTTCTTCCGCCGTTTCCACAGGAACCAGCGTCACGCCAGACTGTGCCAATGCTTCAGCAGCCGCTGTAAGCACTGCGTTGCTTGTTACGGTTGCGCTGGCATAGGCATCAACTTCAATGCTGTTCTTGGCTACCATGGCCACAGGAAGCTGTTCAATGGCCTTCGAGCCAATGCCATCCGTTTCATTCAGGCCTTCCGCCGTCACGGCAGTCAATTTGCCGTCCTCGATGGTCAGCGTTACCGTCACGTCGCCGCCAAAGCCCTTGGCCGTAGCCGTGTAGTCCTCAGCCAGTGCACATGTTCCCATGGTCATGGCGAGCACGAGCGCCACCAATACGCTCAAACCCTTCTTCATCCCAGTATCCTCCTTTTGCGGACGCATCTCGTGCATGCATTTTGAATCATCTATGCACTTTTTCGTCCTTCTGCTCCCAGTATAAAGGTTACAGGTATATGAGAGTCAAGGATATTGGTAAAAAAATATCAAAAATTCGATGACGACTTTTTCTCTATCCAAATTTCTCCATAGGAAAATGTCTTTTCACCATCGTAATAATTTCCTGTTGTAATCGCCATGATGTGTCCTGATAAGTTTTCTTCTGTATTCCCAATCGTTCTTTGCACTTCCGCAATCTGATCTAGGAGCGTTTCTGTTGACCATTGTGCCACGCACTTCAGATATGTTGCTTCCGGCAATTTGATGCTGATCGCCCATTGGTCAATTCCGAGAAACACAGCATCTTCTTCCTGCACAACAAAGCCATTGCTTGCACTTTCTTGTCCTTCGGTAAAGCATGTTGCCCATTTCAGCAGCGGAAGCCATGCTACAATGTCACCGATCTGCTTCATCATGTTTGCAGATATGTTTTCATCTGTCCTTGTTTTCACAGGGATGATATACATTTGCTGATTCTCACAAAGTTCAAATTCGACCGGTTTCTTATGGAGACAACGTAACTGTTTAACATTCTCCTGCATCTTGGCAGCAATACGTTTGTTCATCTCCGCTTGCCAGAGCAGCTTATTCACCTGCTCCTCAAGCGCCTCTGCTGTTTTCATCGTATTTTGTTCCATGACAATTTTCGCTGTTTGAGCAACCGTAAACCCGCAGTTCCGATATTTACGCAAGGTCATTAGTGCATCAATGCTGTCATCCCCATATTGACGGTAATTTCCATCGCCGACTCGTTCATGGAGCATGATGCCATACTGTTCATAAAAGCGGAGTGTCTGTGGAGAAATGCCCAACATGCTTGCCACTTCGTTAATCCTATAATGCATGCATATTCCCCTTTTTACTCGTTCTCTTCCTACCACACCCATTATAAAATTACCATTCAAATTAAGCAACTGTCTTGCCAAATAAAATGCAGCAGCCGACGATCATATCAGCTGCTGCGTTTTTATTCAGTTCAAAGATCCGTATCGGTGGCAGGCTCTACCGTAGGCTCTGCCGGAGGTTCAGGTTCGGGGTCGGGGGCAGGTTCAGGGTCGGGGGCAGGTTCAGGGTCGGGAGCGGGTTCGGGATCTACCGTAGCAGTCACCGTGCATTCATTGCTGAAGACGCTGCCCACATACTGCACATCCGCAGTGGTCACCATCAGCATCAGCTTGTGACCTGCCATGGAGCTGGTCACCGTCAAGGTAGGCGTAGATACACCCAAGGATACGCTATCCATAAACCAGGTGTAGACCAGGTTGGCGGTGGAAGCGTTCAGGCTCATGGTAGGCGTCAGCACCTGACCCTCGGAGGCAGAAGCAGCAATAGTCACCGTGCCTGCCAGGGTAATCTTGCTTGCATCCGTAGGTGCAACGGTAGGCGTTACCACAGGTGCTTCATACAGGCGAATCAAGGTATTCGCATCCGCCAAGCCGGTCTGTGCAAGACCGATGCTGGCCTGATAGGCCGTCAGCGCGGTGGTGGTGTTCTGTCCAAAGACACCGTCCAGCTTGCCGGGATCAAATCCCTTGTTTTTCAAGGTTGTCTGCAGCAGCAGCACACGGGCACCGGAATCCCCCAGTTTCACCTCTACGAGAGGATCAAATACAGGAGCTACCTTGGAGTACAGCACATTCAGCATGGCCTCGGTAGCATAGTTCCGCTCACGATAGCCGATGGTGCTCTGGAACAGCTTCACTGCGAGGCGGGTGTTTTCACCATATACACCATCCGCCTTGTCCAGCGGATAACCCAGCTCGATCAGGCGATTCTGCATCTTCCGCACCTTGGAGCCACGTGCGCCGTAGCGAATGGAGCCATCGTCATCGGTAGAAGAAGTAGCCTTGGGGGTAGCCGTTACTCTAGGCGTTGCAGTCGCACGAGGTGTTGCAGTCGGGGTGGCCGTTGGCACAGCGGCGGTTGCGGTTGCAGTCACGGTAGGCGTAAGGGCACCGGTGTTGCTTTGCGCAGATGTAAGGGTATCCGTACCTTCCAGCAGATAATGATTCTGCTCATCATAGGTGAAGCGATAGAGCTTATCCCCCACGGACGCAGCCGCCGCCGTATTCTGGGAAAGGGCCGCAAAATAGCTGCTGGCGAAGGTGGTGCTGGTAAGATCCACCCGAATTAGGGAGTGATCCCCCGCCACGATGGTTACCGCATCATCGGAAGCAAACATGCTGATGGGCGCATCCGGTGCACTGCCGATGGTCTCCACCGCAGTACCGCCGATACCCACCCGATTCAGGGTGTTGGCCGTTCCACTGGTGATATAGTACACATGGGTGGCGTTCCGGCAGGCCGCAATCACGTTAGGTACTGTGGTTACCACGCTCTTGCCATCCTCTGTCAGGATGCTCAACACGCCATCCTCGCCCAGGGTGAACACAGGAGTGGATGCAGCATTCTCCAGATCCGCAGCCGTAGGCGCAGCAGAAACAATCGTGGTGGCACTGCCGTCCAGCATGACACCATACAGCCGACCTTCTGCCGTGAGGCAATACAGTTGGGTATCGTTCATGCCCACCAAATCCACAATGGTGGAACGAAGCGTCAGCGTCACGCCTTCCGGGTTAATTAAGAACAGGTGATTTTCTTCACCCAAGTAAGAAACGTAGGAACCATTGGTAATAATGGGGTCTGCCAGGGCACCCGTGCATCCTACGCAAACCATGCCAGCTGTCAACGCTGTCAGCAGCCACTTCTTCATGGCACATTCCTCCCTTTTCTCAGCGGAAACCTTCCGCACTGACTGACACAACATACATAACGAAACAGCATTTCGTTTTCATCCCGGAATTCAAAATTTCTTTTCTTTTCATTTCCATCTGTTTCCAATGGTTGACATTGCTTGTCTTGCATGGTATCATGACCTTACCACTTATTGAAGAGAAAGGCCGGCTTTGCATGATCAATTTGCACCGTGCGTTTAAGCGTCACCGTTCCGCGCTGGTTATGGGGCTCATCAGCCTGGCGGTTTATGCCAGCTTGCTGCTTGTCTTCTTCGGCATTATGGGCATCAACAACTGGCCGCTGCGGCACGCATCCCGAACGTCCGGCATTACGTTGGTTACCTTTGTGGCCATGACCCTTGTGATGGCCATGGTCTACGGCGGTTTTGAAGTAGGACGGAAAAAGAACAAGCCCATTATCTCTTCCATGACGCTGGCTGTGGTGGCGGTTGACCTTGTCACCTATTTGCAGCTGCAGATCATGAACGTTAATGAAAACAACAACGACCACCTGATTCTCTTCGGCAAGGACTTCCCTTATCTGCTGTTATGCATCCTGCTGCAGTTCCTGGCCATTATCCTGTTTGTCCGCATTGGCAACAGCACTTATTTCCGCATGAATCCGCCCCGCCGGTGCCTGCTTGTGCTGGCTGATCGAGGAGAAGAATCCTCCACCCGGCGGAAGATTGACCGGTACCGGCTCCAGTGGCATGTGGAGAAGGTGGCTATGTTTGATGATCCTCATCTGATTGACCTAATCCGCAACAGCGAAACGGTGATTCTTTCCGGGCTGCCGGCAGAGGAGCAGATGCGCATCCTCCACCAGTGTTACGACTTGCAAAAGGACGTGCTGTGCCGTGCTCAGTTGGAGGACATTATGCTCAGCAATGCCCGGCAGGTGATTGTGGATGATGCTGCCTTTCTGGCTATGGATTACCGCAAGATGACCATTTTGCAGCGGCTCATCAAGCGGGGCATGGATGTGCTTTTCTCCGCCTTGGTGCTGCTGGTGCTCAGTCCCCTCATGGCAGTGATTGCTCTTTGCATCCATTTTGAAGATGGGGGCAAGGTGATTTTCCGGCAGAAGCGCATGTCCGTCAACGGGCGTGTCTTCACCATCTGTAAGTTCCGCACCATGAGTGAAGCCGCTTCCTCCAGCAAGCATCAGGTGTCTGCCTCTGCCGACGATGCCCGCATCACCAAGATCGGTCATTTCCTGCGGCGCACTCGGCTGGACGAGCTGCCCCAGTTCTGGAACATTCTAAAGGGCGACATGACCCTGGTGGGTCCCCGGCCGGAAATGCTGGAAAACGTGGAAAAGTACAAGCAGCAGCTGCCCGCCTTTGTCTATCGGGAAAAGATGAAGGCCGGTCTTACCGGATATGCCCAAATCGAAGGTCGGTACAACACCACTCCGGAAGATAAGCTAATGCTGGATCTGATGTATATTGAATCCTTTTCCATTTGGCTGGATATTAAGCTGCTTTTCCGTACGCTGACCGTTTTCTTTAAGTCCGACTCCACGGAAGGCTTCGCTCAGGAACAAGATAGCACAGCAAAAGCAAGCAAGTAACGCAAATTACAGGAGGTGCACACCATGAAAACCACCCTACTGATTATGGCGGCAGGTCTTGGCTCCCGGTATGGCGGCAATAAGCAAATTGATCATATGGGTCCCAACGGGGAAATTCTGCTGGAGTACTCCATTTACGATGCCGTGGCTGCCGGATTTGACAAAGTTGTGTTTGTCATCCGTGCCTCTATGAAAGAATCCTTCAAGGCTATGATTGGCGATAAGCTGGCACAAAAAGTTGAAGTGTCCTATGCCTGTCAGGAGTATGATTCCCTTCCCGGCGGCTTCATTCCTCCGGAAGGGCGCACCAAGCCCTACGGAACGGTGCATGCAGTGCTGTGCGCAGCTGATCTCATTCACGAGCCTTTTGCCGTGATCAATGCAGATGATTATTACGGACGGGATGCCTTCGTTGCCATGGCGGACTCTCTCCACCGGCTGCAAGGGAAGGAAAATGCCGCCTCCATGGTTGCCTATGATTTGAAGAACACCGTATCCGATAACGGCGACGTGACCCGAGGTGTATGCCAGGTGGACGAAGCCGGGCACTTGGTCAAGGTGACTGAAACCTATCAAATCAAGCCTTTCCCGGACGGCACCATTCGTGACCTAGCCACAGATCCTGAGGGGCGCATCCTTGACCCCAACGCACTGGTCTCCATGAATTTCTGGGGCTTTACCCCCTGGTTCTTCACCGTCGCCAAGGAAAACTTGGCCGCCTTCCTTGCCGCCCCGGAGGGAGACCCCATGAAGAAAGAATATCCCCTGCCCACCCTGGTGGATACCCTGATGCACACTTCCGGCCTGACCGTGGAGGTGCTGAACACCCACGCCGTATGGTTCGGCGTAACCTACCATGAAGACAAAGCTTATGTAGCCGGTGAGCTGAAGAAGCTGCACGACAGCGGCTTTTACCCCAAGGCACTGTAAACGAAAACAGCGTGTCCTGCTTTCTTCCCCAGCAGGACACGCTCAGTGTATCGACAAAGTGGCAAAGCCACTTTGTCGAGTTTTGCACTCACTCACTGGTCGA
>CAVGBO010000073.1:0-13321 GCA_963627465.1 Phocaeicola dorei | reverse complement strand
TCCCAATTTCCGTCTTTACATCCTCTCCATTTCATGGTACATTAAAATCGTTTGGATAAAAGGAAGGACGACGAATCGGATCGGAGGAGATCCCTATGAGTTGGATGGATATCGTCAGTCTGCTGGGCGGACTGAGCCTGTTCCTCTTTGGCATGAAGGTCATGGGCGACGGGCTGGAAAAGGCGGCCGGCAACAAACTGAAGCGATTGCTGGAAATCGTGACCCATAACCGGGTGCTGGGCATGCTGGCAGGCCTGGTCATTACGGCTGTGATACAATCCTCTTCAGCCACCACGGTGATGGTGGTCGGCTTCGTCAATGCGGAGCTGTTATCGTTGACCCAGGCGGTGAGCGTGATCATGGGTGCCAACATCGGCACCACGGTGACCTCCCTGCTGCTGTCCATTAAGCTGAATTTCGGCATGCTGTTTGCCTTCCTCGGATTGATCCTGGGGCTGATGCCGAAAAAGTGGGATGGAGCAAGGCAGCTGGGAACCGTGCTCATCGGCCTGGGTATTTTGTTTGAGGGCATGGACATTATGTCCTCCGCCATGGCGCCCCTGCAGAGCTGGCAGGGCTTCAGGGATGCCATGGTCACCGTGGATAACCCGGTGCTGGGGGTGCTGCTGGGCGCCCTGGTCACGGCGGTAATCCAGTCCTCCTCCGCCAGCGTGGGCATTCTGCAGGCCCTGGCCGGTGAGGGGCTGATTTCCCTCCGGGGCAGCATGTTCATCCTCTTCGGGCAGAACATCGGCACCTGCGTCACCGCCATTATCGCCTGCGCAGGCACCAACACCACCGCCAAGCGGGCGGCCACGGTGCACCTGCTGTTTAACGTCATCGGTGCGGTGCTGTTTACCATTCTGGCCTGCTGCCTGCCCTTTGCGGACTGGATTGCTTCCCTTGCTCCGGATAATCTGCGGCTGCAAATCGCCCTGACCCACGTGTGCTTCAACGTGGTCACTACCGCCCTGCTGCTGCCCCTGGCCACCTGGCTGGAGAAGCTGGCCTGCCTCATCGTTCGGGAAAAGGTGGAACCCAAGACGGAAATGCGCCTGCAGTACTTCGACGAGCGCATTATGGCCACCCCCGCCATCGCCGTGGAGCAGCTCTTCAAGGAAACCCAGCGCATGGGCGAATTGGCTCTGGATACCTTCGAGGGTTCCATGGCCTGCTTCCGACAGTGGGATGATCATCAGGCAAATGAGATGAAAAAGCAGGAGGAAGTGCTGGACTTCCTCAACGAGCGGATCACCTCCGCCCTCATGGACGTGCGTGGGCAGGAGCTGAACGAGCAGGAAAGCCACCTGGCCGGCAGGCTGTTCCACATCATCAACGACTTTGAACGTGTGGGCGACCATAGCATGAACGTGCTGGACGCTGCCCGGCTGAAGGAGCAGGAAGGGGTCAAGTTCACCAGCAAGGTGATGGACGAGTTGGAGAATCTGGCGAAGCTGACCACCAGCCAGCTGAAGGATGCTTTGGAGATGTTCTCCAAGCAGATCCAGTCCCCCGCCCGCCTGGCAGTCATTGAGGAAAACGAGGACGCCATCGATAAGCTGACCGATGAATTGCGGAACCATCACGTGGATCGGCTGAAGAACAAGAAGTGCTCCGCCAAGAACGGCATGATCTACCTGGAAATGCTCACCAACCTGGAGCGTGTGGCCGACCATGCGGAGAACATCGCCACCGGCGGCAACCAGCCCCAGCACCCCAACGAAGAAGAGGAAGAATGAGGTTTCGAGAAAGTGGCTTTGACGCTTTCTCGAGTTTCGCACGCACTCACTGGGGGCTTCGCCCCATTTGAATGCCCCGAAGGGGCTCGCCGATTTTCGATCTAGAGTCGAAGGGCTGCGGCCCTCCAACGCCACCCGGGGCTGCTGCGGCTTTGCCTCAATAAAACAAGAAAGAAATTTATTCGCAACCGAAAAGAGGAAATGAACATGTTAAAGCAAATTGCCTCCTTTGCCATCAATCACGATGTGCTGACCCCCGGCCTGTATATCTCCCGCATTGACGGGGACTGCGTGACCTACGACCTGCGGCTGAAGAAGCCCAACAACGGGGACTACCTGTCCAACGGTGCGCTCCACACCATCGAGCACCTGGCAGCCACCTACGTCCGCTCTTCCGAACAGTCGGACAGCGTGGTGTACTTCGGACCCATGGGCTGCCGCACGGGCTGCTATCTGGTGGTGCGCAATACCCTGACCGAGGAGCAGGTCATCCGCCTGGTGCAGGATGCCTTCCGCTTTACGGCGGACTTCGAAGGGGAAATCCCCGGGGCAAAGAAGCGGGAATGCGGCAACTATCTGGAGCATGACCTGCCGGATGCCAAGCGGGAAGCCGCCGCCTACTGCCGTGTGCTGGAGGGGTGGACGAAGGAGAAGCTGGTGTATCCGGAATAATCAAGCGTGCAGCAACGTCGCTTTGTCAATATGGAGGGTCAAAGACCTTGAAGCTCATTTTCCTCGGAGATCTCCACGGCAACCTGCCTGCCACCCTGGCCATGGAGGCGCAAATCAACAAGATCCGCCCGGACAAGATCATCTTCCTGGGGGATGCGGTGGGTAAAGGCCCCAGCAATGCGGAGACCTGCGACTGGGTGCGCCGGCACTGCCAGGTGTGCATTGGGGGCAACTGGGACTACGGCATTGGGGGCAAGGAATTCCCTGATGACGCTTATTTCTGGCGTCAGTTGGGGGATGAGCGGATGCACTGGCTGGCCGGCCTGCCCATGGAAGGGGAAGTGACCATCAGCGGCATTCGTTTCCGGCTGTTCCACGGCCGCCCGGTAGAACCCCTCATGATGGTGCAGGAAAAGAGCGAGGTGCTGGAGAGCACTTTCCGGACTCAGGCAGGCACCTTCGGCGGGGTGATCTTCGCCGACAGCCACCGGCCTTTCCTCCGCACCCTGAACACGGGATACATGCTGAACACCGGCAGCGTGGGCAACAGCATGGGGGTGCCCAAGGCCCACGCTCTGCTGCTGGAAGGGGAAGAAGGGGATGCCCCTGCCCCCCTGATGATGACCATCCTTTCCGTGCCCTACGATAACGCCGCCGCCGTGGCCATGGCGGATGAAGACCTCCCCCACCGGGATGCGTACATCAAGGAGATTACCACAGGCATCTATGCCAGGTGATTCGGGAAAGGGACGAAGCCGCTTCGGCAAAATAGAATCGGGGCTGAGACGCATCTGCATCCCAGCCCCTTCATTTTATCGATCCAGCCCCGTATAGTTTTCCTTCACCGTCTTGTAGGCCAGCTTGGGACGGCGGTACATGTCCACCACGCCCTTGTTGTTCACGCCCTTGGGACGGTGCATGGCCCACTGCTCGGACACCCGCACGTCCGCAAACTGCCAGATGTACGTGCCGGACACGCGGGCTTTGTGGCACAGTGCCTTCAGCTGCTTGTCCAGAATCTCCGCCTGCCGCTCCTCGCTCCACTTGGCGTTGTACATGGGATCATGATACCCGGCAATGGCGCCTGCACCAAATTCGGAGAAGATGATGGGCTTTCCGGCAGCCCCGTTTTCGTCCATCCACTGCATCAGCCGGTCGCTGTACTCGGACGGATCCTCCGTGGTGTACCACAGGGGATAAATGTTGAAGGACGCAATGTCCACCAGTCCCAGGCATACATCCTTGAAGAACCGGCAGGATGCGAAGGTGACGGGCCGGGTCTTGTCCAGGCTGTGGAGCAGGTCGATCACATGGCTGTACATGCTGTGGCCGAACTCCGTCTCGCTTTCGCACTCGTTCAGCAGACCCCAGGTGTAGATGCAGGGGTGATTGTAGTGCTGCACCACCATTTCCGTGGCACTGCCGTCAATCTGCTCCTTGAACAGGGGTTTGCGCATGATTTCCCCGGGGATGGCACGGGAATGGCACTCCTCCCACACCATGATGCCCAGTTCGTCGCACAGGTCCAGGAACCGGGGATCATTGGGATAGTGGCAGGTGCGGACGCTGTTGGCACCCATGTCCATCATCAGGTGGAGATCCTCCATCATGGCGTTCATGGCCACGGCGCAGCCCTGACTGCCGAAGTCCTCGTGCCGGTTAAAGCCCTTCAGGAACACCTGCTTGCCGTTGAGGAGGATCTTCTCCCCCTCCAGCGTCACGGTGCGGAAGCCTACCCGGTCAATGAGATCATCCACGGCCTTGCCGCCCACTTCCAGCACGGCACGCAGGTCGTACAGATGGCCGTCCATCAGCCCCCAGGGGGTCACGTCCGTGCAGCGAAGCTGCACATGCCCCTGATGCTCCTCCCCTGCCTTCAGGGCGGGAACTTCGGCTTCTGCCTTGCCGTCTGCCAGGGTCAGCACCAGCTTGCCTGCCGGGCTGTCTGCCAGGGCTTTCACCGTCACCAGCACATCCCCCGTCCAGCTGCCGTCTCCGTTTTGGCTGGGGGTGAAGTGCATCAGGTCGATGTAGGCATCCGGGATTTCCTCCACCGCCACGGGGCGGGTGATGCCGCCGTAGGTGTAGTAGTCATTGGGCAGGTGCAGGGTGGAGGCCTCGGAGAAGCTGTCGTCCACATACACCGTCAGGGTGTGGGTGCCGGCCTTCACCCCATGTGCGGCGCACCGGAAGCCGGTGAAAGCGTCGTAGTGGTGGCCGATCTTCTCCCCGTCCAGGAACACATCCGCCGTGTGGCTCACCCCGGAGAAGCGGAGCAGCAGGTTCGCTTCCTTGTCCGTCACCAACGTGCGGTCATACCGAGCCTTGCCCCGGTACAGGGTCAGCTGGGGAATGGACTGCCAAATGCCCGGCACCATGGCAGGGAAAGCTCTGCCGGAGCCGTCCTCCACCGTCAGCGTCCACAAACCATCCAGGGAATGCACCGGGCGCACCTGGTGCTCATCGAATAGGCGAAGCATGGGAACTCCTTCTTTCTTTGCCGCGGGGGCATCCCCCCACAACGTTTTTTGCGCGCGAATCTTGCTATCAGTATAGCATCATTTTCCCTTTCCTGCACGCAAAAAAATACCGGCAGGGTGAAATTCCTGCCGGCTCATGTGAATATTCACTTTTTTCACTCGCTCATGGTGAATTTTCAGTGAATATTCACTTTTTTCACTTGAAAAGGGTGAATGGAGTGAATATAATGAAAACAGAGCTGATGGAAGGAGGTGTTCGGATGAACTTTGAAACCGAAAACATGGAGTTTAAGGCTCAGTTCACCGAGGAAATCTACAAGGAAGTCATTGCCTTTGCCAATACAGACGGGGGCACTGTGTATGTGGGCATTGACGATCAGGAAAATGCCGTCGGCTTGACGGACGTGGACAGGGAGTACACACGCATTACAAACGGTATACGGGATGCGATTATGCCGGATGTTACCATGTTCATCCGCTTCACCGTGCAGGAAAATAAGGTTGTGCGCATCACCGTGAGTGAAGGCACAAACAAACCCTATTACCTGAAAGGGAAAGGCTTGAAGCCAAGCGGCGTCTTCGTCCGTCAGGGCACATCCAGCGTGCCGGCATCCCCGGAGCAGATTCGCCAGATGATTAAGGAAAGCGATGGGGATGTATTTGAAGAGGAACGCTCCCTTGAGCAGACACTGACCTTTACAGCGGCAGAGAAAGCCTTCCGGCTTTACGGCGTGGCATTCAGCCCGGAAAAATACCGTGCGCTGGGCATGATTCAAAAGAAGGACGGCACGTTTACCAACCTTGCTTTGCTCCTTTCGGATCAGTGTGCCCATACAACGAAAATCGCCGTATTCAGTGATGACGCATGTACGGTTTTCCGTGACAGCAGGGAGTTTGGCGGTTCCCTCTTCCGGCAGTTCGAGGATGCCGTTCAATATTTGGCTTTGTGCAATAAAACAAGCTCCACCATCAAAGGCATCACACGGATTGACCGCCCCGATTATCCGGAGGAAGCCATTCGTGAAGCGCTGCTGAATGCCATTGTTCACCGTGATTACAGCTTCAGCGGCAGCATTATCATCAATGTGACTGACCACAAAATGGAGTTCATTTCCCTGGGCGGACTGCTTCCCGGTCTTTCTCCCGAGGATATCCGCACCGGCATTTCCCAGCCCCGCAATAAAAATTTGGCAGAGATCTTCCATCGCCTTCGCCTGATTGAAAGCTACGGTACCGGCATCCGCAGGATTTTCAGCCTCTACGCCGGATGTGCAGAACAGCCCGACATTGCGGTGACCCGAAACACCTTCAAGATCATCCTGCCCAATATGAACGATCTGCCTGCCGGGCAGGAAAAGGATGAAATGCCCGAAACGCTAACGCCCCAGATGCAGAAAATTCTTGACTTTATCCGGGCAAACGGGCAGATGACCGAAAAGGAAATCTGCACCTTGCTGGGCGTCAAGAAAACCCGTGCATACACCATCACAAAAGAGATGCGTGACCGCAAACTGCTTCAGGTTACCGGTCGGGGGGAAGCGAAAGTCTACACCCTGCCGTAAATGCGCTGCACCACAATCGTCCCTAGGCACACAAACAAAATCGGGCAAGCGATCATTCGCCTGCCCGGTTTTTTCACTCACCAAACAGCGCCGTGCTCAGATACCGATCCCCCGTGTCCGGCATGAGCGCCACAATGATCTTGTCCTTGTTCTCCGGCCGCTTCGCCAGCACCGTGGCGGCATGCAGGGCTGCGCCGGAGGAAATGCCCACCAGCACCCCTTCCCGCCGGGCAATCTCCCGACCGGCGGCAAAGGCGTCCTCGTTTTCCACGGGGATGATCTCGTCGTACACCTTCGTGTCCAGGGTGTCCGGCACAAAGCCTGCGCCAATGCCCTGAATCTTGTGCGCCCCCGCAACCCCCTTGGACAGCACGGGGGAGGTGGCAGGCTCCACCGCCACAATCTTGACGTTGGGGTTCTGCTCCTTCAGGTATCTGCCCACACCGGTCAGGGTGCCGCCGGTGCCGACCCCGGCCACGAAGATGTCCACCTTCCCGTCCGTGTCACGCCAGATTTCCGGCCCCGTGGTGCGGTAGTGGACGGCAGGATTGGCCGGGTTCACAAACTGCCCGGGGATGAAGCTGTTCGGGATCTCCTTGGCCAGCTCCTCCGCCTTGGCGATGGCGCCCTTCATACCCTTGGCACCTTCGGTGAGCACCAGCTCCGCCCCGTAGGCCTTCAGCAGGGTGCGGCGCTCCACGCTCATGGTTTCCGGCATGGTGAGGATGATCCGATACCCCCGTGCCGCCGCCACGGAGGCCAGGCCGATGCCCGTGTTGCCGCTGGTGGGCTCGATGATGACGGAGCCCTTCTTCAGCTTGCCCTTTGCCTCCGCATCATCCAGCATGGCCTTGGCGATGCGATCCTTTACGCTGCCGGCAGGGTTGAAGTATTCCAGCTTGGCCAGGATGGTGGCGTGGAGGCCGTGAGCCTGCTCATAGTTGCCCAGCTCCAGCAGAGGGGTGTTGCCGATGAGTTCCGTTGCCTGATGATAAATCTTCATGATGCGTCGTTCCTTTCTGTGTTTGTCGTTAGGGTGGATGGTGCTTCAAGGTTTTGGGTAACGCAAAAAAGGGCAGGATGAGGGGATCCTTCTCATCCTGCCCGGAGATACCTATTTCGCAGCTGCGTTGTCAGGCACGGAAAGCCATGCACAGCTGTCCTCCGCAACAGGACGCCTGCTGACAACAACACATCATCATGCCGTACATGCTCTCCAACCTCCTTGCCTTGAATTGGTAGGGATTATAGACCCATGGAAGGCAGATGTCAAGGGGGAATTTGTTTTTTTGAGGTTTTGCAGGGGGCTTAATCGGGGAGAAGCCCCTCGCCCCCTTGACCCCTTCGGGTGCATCCCCCCACTTTTGGGGTTAACTGTTGCTTGCCGTTTATGTTTATTCAAGGGGGCTTGACCGTCGCCCCCTTGAATCCGTTTTTGAAAACTAATGCAAAGGATCAATTTTCCTGCAAAAGGTTTAGACAGTTTCTTCCCAAGGGCTTTGCGATCGCCCTTGGGGAACCTTCGCAGCCCCTTCGGATGAAGTCGAATTGTTTGCAGGGGGCTTGACCGTCGTTCCGCAACCTCAATCGTCGCGGCTTACAGCCGCTCGTTTCGGTTGAGAAGGTTTGCTTCTCCTTTGGAGAAGCAAAGTCGCCCATGGCGACCGGTCAATTCAAATCAAAGATTTGAATATGACCGCCTCGTTCGCGGCTGCTTTATGCGCCACTGGCGCATAGCCGCTCACTTACCCCTGCACCCCTTCGGGCGCATCCTTTTGGGGAAAGTCTCAGATGAAAGGTATAAATATTTACCTTGCACTTGTACACTACTTGCTTCTGAAGAAACTCTCTCCTTCAGACTCAGCTGCTTTTCGGGGGTGGGTACGGGAGGGGAGCTTTTGGCACAAAAGCTGCCCCTCCCGCATCCTCCAAAATCATCACTGTGCCAGTGCCCAGTTCATGAGTCCCAGGCTTGAGTCCAGCCAGGCCAGGCCGGGCACGTCCCGGTGCTCGGCATCGGGGAACAGGGTCAGTTTGGCGTTGGGGTTTACCTCCTGCAGGAGGGCAATCAGGTTGGTGGAGGAGGCAGGATC
Source organism: Phocaeicola dorei (assembly GCA_963627465.1). Classification (GTDB taxonomy): domain Bacteria; phylum Bacillota; class Clostridia; order Christensenellales; family Aristaeellaceae; genus CAKUFA01. The sequence continues at coordinate 4,775 of CAVGBO010000073.1, read as the reverse complement.
TACCACCTTGTCCTTCTCCCCGGCGAAGGCCCACACGGATAGGGTGGACAGGGCTTCCTTGTTCCTGTCGCTGACCTTGGTGCTGCCGCTCATGGGGATGATGCAGGAAAACCGCTCCGGGGCAAGGGCTGCCAGTGCCCAGGTGCCGGTGCCCCCCATGCTGTGGCCGGTGAGGATGATCTTGTCCTTGTTCACCGGGTAGGTCGCACTGACTTGGTCGATGAGGGTAAACACCTGCTTGCTCAGCGCACGCCAGCCGCTTTGATCCGCCGGGCACTGGGGGCAGAGCACGTAGGCCTGCACATCCCCTAATTGCCCCTGCTGCAGGTACTGGGGAAACCCGGCAGTGCCGGTGATCAGGCTCAGGTCGCTGCCCTTGCCGCTGCCACCGTGCAGGTACACGATCAGGGGCAGGGGCTGACTGCCTGCTCCATCAGGTACATAGAGCCAGTAACCCAGGGCGTTCTTTCCGGCAGGATGGGCGGTCATGGTGCCGTAGGCTGTTGCCACATCCTCGCTTTGGGCAGGGGCGGCGGTGGTCACGGCGGCAGCCTGGGTCTTCCGGGGGCGTGCCGTCAGGGATACGTAGCTTGCCTCTTCCGTCTCCGCCGGGGCAGGGGTCACGGTTTCAAGCACCAGGTCGGTGGGAACAGACAGGGCGGATTCCGTCTGCTTGTCCTTGCGCTTTTTGCTGCTCTTACCTCCGGCGTTGCCGGTATTTTCGGCACTGCCGGTGCTTTCAGTGTTGCCGGTGCTGCCGGTACTGTCCTTGCTTTCGCTGCCGTTATTACCTGCGGCGTTGCCTTTGCCTCCGGCGCTGCCGGTGCCGGTGCCGCTGCCGACGGGGAAGAAGCAGATGGCTTCGCCGATCTTCCGGGTGAAGCCTTCTTCATCCCCCAGGGCCACGGTCAGGGAGGAGCCGGTCTGTACATCCGGGGCAGAGAAGATCAGGCACTTGAAGTTGGCCTTGGGGGACAGGGTGAACAAGGTCTTCCCCTCCATGGACAGGGAAATCAAGGTGCCGGCGGCCTGCTCCTCCTTCCACTTGATCAGCACAGAAGCCTGACCTTCCGTCTGGTTCACATTTTGGGTGTTCTTGCCGTAGGCGCCTGTGGCGGCAAGGATGCCCCCGGCGACCTTGCAGCTGCACACCTCCGGGTAGTCAATGGGTACTTCCTTCAGGGTGTTGCTGCTGGCGGCCAGGGTGATGCCGCCGCTGAAGAGCATATCCCCGTTGGAGTCAATGGCGTCTCCCCCCGCAAGAATGGTGTGCTCGCCGCCGGATACGGTGAGGGAAAAGTCGTGGCTCTTCTTCTTTCTGCCGCTTTCCGCCTCTGCGGCGGCCTTGTTGGCGGCGTTCCAGCCGTCATCAATGGCGGTCACGTCCGTCCGCCCTCCGGCGAAGGTCATGTGGGAGGCTTCGATTCCCTCGTAGCATTCGGTGATCAGCACGTCCCCATCCAGGATGGTGAAGTTGTCGTCGGCATGAATGGCGTCGTCATTGCTGGAGAGGGTGAAGCTGCCCCCTTCCAGGGTGATGCTGCCGTTGGCGTGGATGGCATCGTCCCGGCTGCTGATGATGAAGGTGCCGTCAATGATGTCTATGTTGGTGGCCTTCAGTCCCTTGGTGCTGGGGGCATCCTCATCTTCCTCTTCCACTTCGTCTTCTAGCTGAGCGGCGTCCCCTTTGCGCACGGGGGCGGCCAGCTCCTGCCGGTATTCCGCCTGGCATCCGCCGCCGGATACAATGGTCATCATGCCCCCGTTGACGGTCAGCTCGGTTTCTGCCTGCACCCCATCGTTGGCGGACTGAATGGTGATGTCGCTTTCCATCAGGCTGACCCAGCCCTTGCTGCTGTCCTTGTCGTTGGTGGATTTCAGTCCATCCTGCCCGGCAGTGACGTTCAGGGTGGCTCGGTAGACGGTCAGGCTGTCCTTGCCCCGGATGCCGTCCCCCACGCTTTCCACCTGCACGCAGGCGGATGCAATGGTCAGGCTGTCCTTGCTGACAATGCCGTCGTTATACTGCCCCACCACCTGAAGGGTGCCTTCTCCGTTCAGTGCCAGATCCGCCTTGGAAAACAGGGCGCCGTCGGGTTCGTCCTCCCCGTCGGGCAGGGTGTAGGCGGCACTGTCCGTCAGGGTGGATACCGTGCCCTCCGCCAGGGTGATGAACACCTCATGGGCGGCCTTCACGTGGAGGGCAGGCCCGTCCGGGGAGGTGATGGATACCCCGTCCAGCAGCAGGTACACATCCGCATCCTCTGCGTCAATGATCAGCTGACCCTGAATCTTTCCCTGCACCAGATAGGCGCCCGGGGCGGTGATGGTGTTGGTGCCCTCCCGCAAGGGCAGGGTTTCCGTGCATTCCTCTTTGGACAGTGCCACCATTTCCTCCGCATTTCGGTAGGAGGATGTGTCTGCCGCCCCCAGGGCCATGCCGGGCAGCAGCAGGGCAATGCCTAATAAAAAGCAAAGTATCTTCTTCATCATGGTTCATCCTTTCTTCCCCTCACGGGAACAGGATGATTGTATCCGATGAAGCTGAAAGAAAGCTGAAAGCCTCCATGAAGGGAGGCTTCGCCCCCTTTTTTACGTTTCGCTCCCATTTCATGCCCCGAAGGGGTCGAGCCCTTCAACGCTTCCTTCCGGGGATTTTTTCCCCTCTTCGGAACAGGGCATCCATAAAAGCGCCCTGAAGGGGCTTTCAGTTTCCTTTCAGGTTGGGAATTTACAATAGACCTGCATCGTGCTATGCTTTTTAGAGAAAGGCGGGAGCAACATGAAAATTTTGATCGTGGAGGATGAACCCAACCTGGCCAAGGCCCTCACCGACATTGCGGAGGAGGCAGGCTACGAAGCCACGGCGGTGTACACCGGCAATGAAGGCCTGTACTGCGCCTCCACCAAGGCCTATGATCTGGTGGTGCTGGATGTGATGCTGCCCGGCATGGACGGCTTTTCCGTGGTGAAGGCACTGCGGCAGAAGCACGTGGCCGTGCCGGTGCTCATGCTCACCGCCCGCTCCGGCCTGGCGGATAAGGTCAGCGGCCTGGACGCCGGGGCGGATGATTACCTGACCAAGCCCTTTGAGCCTCAGGAGCTGCTGGCACGGATTCGGGCGCTCCTCCGCCGGGGGGATCATGCGGTGGATGATGCCATGGAGGCCTTCGACCTGCGATTGTCCGTGGACACCCACGAGCTGAGCTGCGGCAGCCGTTCCATTCCCCTGAGCAGCCGGGAATACGCCATCATGCGGCTGATGATGAGCAGCAAGGATCAGTACTTCTCCAAGGAGACCCTGCTCCTCCGTGCCTGGGATATGGATGCGGAGGCAGGCGATAACTGCGTGGAGGCCTACATTTCCTTCCTGCGCAAAAAGCTGAACTACCTGAAGAGCCGTGTCACCCTTGTGAACCGGCGCATGGTGGGCTACCGATTGGAGGAAAACGGATGATGATCTCCCGATTGCGCAAGCGGGTCGTGGCGGTGCTCATGGCGGCTCTGCTGCTGATGACCCTCAGCATTATGGGCTGCACCATTGCCATCAATGCCCGGCAGAGTGTGGAGCGGCAGAAAGAGGTGCTGCGAAGCGCCGCCATCATGCCCCTGAGCCGCACAGGCAGCAGCCGCAGCTACCGCACCTCCACCCCTTATTTTGTGGTGCGCATCACCCCCGGGGGGAGGACGGATCTGTTCACCCGGGGGCTGGATATGGAGGAAGCGGAGGCCTTCGCCGCCGCAGAGGAGGCGCAAAATACCGGCAACACCAGCGGCGTGCTGGAGGAGCGTTCCCTTCGGTATCTCATCCGCACGGATGCGGAGGGAAGCACCCGCATGACCTTCATCAGCACGGAGGAGGCGGCACTGCAGCTCCACACCCAGATCATCACCTGCCTGATTCTGACCCCGGTGCTGCTGCTGGTGCTGTTTCTGGCGGTGGTGCTGCCCCTGTCCCGGTGGCTCACCAGGCCTGTGCAGCAGGCATGGGATAAGCAGAAGCAATTCATTGCCGATGCCAGCCACGAGTTGAAGACGCCCCTGACGGTGATCCTTGCCAACCTGTCCATCCTTGCCAAGCATGGGGATCAAACCCTGAACCAGTGCGCCCCCTGGCTGGACAGCACCCGGGAGGAAGCCCGGCAGATGCGCACCCTGGTGGAGGAAATGCTGACCCTTGCCCGGCTGGAGGACACCCAGCCCACGGCGGAGATGCAGATGGTGAACCTGTCCGACATGCTGAATCACTGCCTGATGATTCTGGAACCCCTGGCCTACGAGAGGGGCATTACCCTGACGGACACGGTGGAGGAGAACCTGACCGCCCCCTGTGCGGAGGCCTCCATGAGTCGGCTGATGACCATCCTGCTGGACAACGCCATGAAGTACGCCGGGGGTGAAAAGCGGGTGTGGGTGACCCTTGCCGGGAAGCATGACCGGTGGGAAATGCAGGTGGGCAACACGGGAGAGCCCATTCCGCCTGAGCAGCTGCCCCACCTGTTTGACCGATTCTATCAGGGGGATGCGTCACACACGGGCACCGGCTTCGGCCTGGGGCTGGCCATCGCCAAGCAGATTGCGGAGATGCACCACGGCACCCTGACGGTTCGCAGCACGAAGGAGGAAGGCACGGTGTTTACCTTGTCCGTGCCGGGGAATGGGCGGCGTTTCTGAAAAAACGACATAAACCTACTATGATGAACCTCACAAGTTATTGATGTTTCAATGCCCTACCACTTTCATCCGAAGGGGCGGCGAAGGTTCCCCAAGGGCGA
>CAVGBO010000072.1:13043-13508 GCA_963627465.1 Phocaeicola dorei | reverse complement strand
TAGAGTGTTTGACTACGAATCAAAAGGTCGTGGGTTCGAATCCCGCCGGGCTCACCATGATAAGTACCAGCTTTTGATACAAAGGCTGGTGCTTTTCTTTTACCTCATGGTGATTCAAAAAGCCCTTGCCGCAAGGTCTTATCCGAACATTTTTCGAAAAGGTATTCCGAGTCGGCTTCATTTCTTACCATGCGCACAGGTACGGAAGGCGACATTGCTCTCCGTGCCTGTGTTTTTACCCCACCCCGGTCAAAATGGCGTATTCTTGAGTTTTGTCAAATCTTCAAAAGCACAAGCTCCACCTTTCTCGGCAGAGCTTGTGCTTTTCATATATAAATTCAGGCTTTTTTCTTTTTGCCCATCAAAATCTGCAAGCCGATGCCCAGCGACGCATACAGCATCATGATCGTCAGGTAATCGAGCAGAAAGAATACGAGTGGCTCGCCATAGTCGAAGAACGCAAAC
>CAVGBO010000072.1:0-12990 GCA_963627465.1 Phocaeicola dorei | reverse complement strand
CAGGCTTTTTTCTTTTTGCCCATCAAAATCTGCAAGCCGAAGCCCAGCGACGCATACAGCATCATGATCGTCAGGTAATCGAGCAGAAAGAAAACGAGCGGCTCGTCATAGTCGAAGAATGCAAACTGAATCTGCATGAACATGTAGCCGGGAAGCTGGCGCTTGACCAGCGCATATATGCCGTATACCGCAATCAGCGTCCAAACGACGACAATCTTTCGCCATGCGGGGCGTTTTTGCAGCTTGCGCACGAGCAGCAGCATGTGGAAACCGGCGTGAATGCACATCAGCGCAAAGCTCCAATACGCGCCCGTCATGTGGATGGTTCGGGCAATCGATCGTCTGCCGACGTGTGGGGGAAAGCCGAAAGTGTGCTTCGCCATCATGATACCGCTGACAGCCTGCAAAATGAGAAGCGTGAACAACAGAGCATCCATTGCCGTCATCGCCGCACGTTGAAGCGAATATTTGCCACGCAGCAGGCGCGTGTGCCACGATCGATTGAGCAGGTGATGTGTAACGACCAGAACCAGCATCGCAATGCCCAGAATCTCGTGCGTCGCTTCACCGATGAGTTCGTATGTCATCAGAAACGGGAGCACTGCGACCATTGCGATATCCACGATCTGCTTTTTCTTTATCATGCTCAGTAACCCAACTCAGTCAGCCACTTGTCGATATCGCTCTGTGAGTTGGCGGCGTTGCGTTCGTTGACGGTGAAGCCGTTCTCGATGACGGTCGCATTCGGTTCAAGCTGCTCGATGGTCTGAATCGTGCCGGAAAAGCGGCTGCCGTTGTGCGTGTTAAACAGCATGATTGTCTTGCCGGAGAAATCATACTCGTCAAAGAAGCTGTACATCACCATTGGCAGGTCATACCACCATGTCGGATAGCCGATGAAAATCGTGTCATACTGGTCAAAGTTTTCGATGTGATTGACCAACTCAGGGCGCAGGTTCTTCTCCTGCTCGTCAGCGGCATAGTCGATCAGGGTATCGACAGGGTATTCAACAGAGGTGTCGATGGAATACAGTTCTCCACCCACATGGTCGTGGATCATGTTCGCCAGCACGCTGATGGTGCCGACGGCATTGCCGTTCCATTGGGTCACGCTTGCAGAGGATGCCACGTCCACCTCGCTGTTTTCCGCAACGGAGAAATAGACGGTCAAAATGTGATTGGTAGCTTCTTCCGCCAGCGCACTGACGCTAAGCAAGGTCAACACCAGGGCGGCGATGACCGCAACATATCTCTTTTTCATGATGGAGGTTGTCCTTTCTATGGTCTATTGGTAAGTCCTGTTTCAAGCGTAAGATACTTTGGTTTTGTCATGTTAGGAACCTGCTTGGGAATTTCATCCCCAAACCCCTTCTTCGCTTCGCACTTGTTTTAATCAGCTTAAGCATACGACACGCACGCATGTCGTTCGTTCAAACGATTGAAGTCGCTGCGAAGCGAATCGGGAAGTCCAGAAATCTCAGATTGCCGGTGGGGTTTGGGGCAAAGCTCCAAGCGTCCACTTAGTGCTCTCCGAACAGCCAGTCCATGACGCTTTCTTCATGGGCAAACGCCTGTCCGCCGGAATGCTGGTCGCGGAAGCCACGCTCGGTGAAGAACTCTGCAGGCTTTACGTCCAGCACGATCAGCTTGCCGATTTCTTCTTCCGTCAGTCCTTGCGCTACGTACAGCTCGTACAGCGTGTTGCAGGCTTGGATGAAGGATTCGGAGCCGTAATAGCTGTCCTGTGCGCCGATGGCGAAGTAGACGGGCGTGCGCGCCTGCGCCAGTACGTTTAGATCGCCGTCCCACTGGGAGCTGGTGGCGAGGTATGCCGTAAACAATTCCGGCTTCGTGCCCATCACCAGCGAGCCGGTTTCGCCGCCGCCGGACATGCCGTGCAGGTAGACGCGGGATGTATCGATATTGTAGTTTTCGATAAAATACTCGGTTAGGGCAATGGCTTCGTTGGCGGAGGTCTGCCCCCAATCGTTCAGCTGGGGCGAAAGCACGATCATTTTATCGTTGTAGTGGATGGCCTCAACGCCGAAATCCTCCATCATGTTTGCGCCGATGCCCTGAAAATACAGCCCTTCCCAGCCCGGCAGGGTCACAAACAGCGCATAGGGCTCGCTGCCGTCGTAGCTTTCGGGAATATAGCTGCTGAAATGGATGTCTCCGATCTCGCTGTGCAGCACGTTATCGTTGATGAATCCACGCTGGGTCTGCGTGCCCGGCGTGAGGGTCTCCTCGGCTGCTGCCGTGCCGCACAGGCAGCACAGCAGCAGGAGGAGGGACAGAAAGCGCTTCATAGACTACGCCTCCCTTGGTCAGTTCAGACCATGTTCGCCCAGCCAGCTTTCGATATTTGCAGCGATTTCATCGCTGTTCATTTCCTGGAACATGAAGTGGCTGTTGCCGGTGATACCGATCTTGGGCAGATCAACCACGGTGCAGTCGCCGCCGTCGGCGTTATAATGCTCAGCGAAATCCAGCGCACCATCCCGTACCTGCTTCCAGAAGCCGGTGGAGGCAATGTCCTCGGGGCCATTGTCGATGTAATCGCCAAAGTAGATGACAATCGGAATCTTCGCCTCCAGCAGGCGATTGTACTGCTCGGAGCCGACCTGCGGCGTTCCGCCTGGCTCGACAGCGACGATGGCGGAGATATTCTCCACCGGCACGTCCCAGCCAACTGCACCGCCCTGCGAATGGGTGATGAAAATGGACTTGTTGCCCGTCCGTTCCTTCACCTGTGCCATGACTTCGCCCAGTGCGGCGGCAGCCTTCGCTTGATCGAAATTGCCGGTGTTCGGTGTCATCTGGCGGAAGAACTGATCCTGCGCCTCGTCTCCCTCCGGGAACTGGGAGCCTTCATAACGCTCCGGTGCGACACGTCCGATGCGGAAATGGGTGTACCATGCCTGGTCGCCAGGCTTGTATTCCTTGGAATCTTCCGACCATGTATCAAGGAAGCCGTCTGTAGACATGCTTGTCTGCGCACCTGCTTCGCCCCGTCCCGGCTGATCCACCAGATAGGCGCTGTGACCGTTGCGCAGGAAATACGTTGCCCAGCCCTCACGGCCGTCCGGCGTGGTCATCCAGCCCATGCGGGATTGACCATAACCGTGCAGGTAGACGATGGGATGGCCGTTATCATTAGCAGGAATCTGATACAGCACGTTGGCATGATCCACGTGCGCCGTATTGCCTGCACGGGTCGTATCCAGCCAGTTGGTGGTGGGATCGTAGTCGCCCGCTACAGGCTCGGTAATCGTGCCGCCTGCGGAGAACATGCCCTGTTCGGTAATGGAAAGGGGTGCCTTGGCTTCATCGGCCAGTGCCGCACTGCTCAGCAGCATAATTGCTGCCAGTGTGGACGATAAGACTTTCTTCATCATGATTTGCATCCTCCTCTTCGAAATTGCGTGGAGACACGATACAAACATCTCCACCAGATTGGGTATGCTCAGTTTTCCTTCACAGCATGCGCCTGTTCAATGGCCTGGGCAATGCTCTCGGTCAGGCCGCTGATCCATGCCTGCACATCGGCTTCCTCAGTGCCATAAGAGAAGCGCATACCTTCCAGCCATTCGCCGGTGCCTGCCGCTTCAGCGAGCAATGCGCCGCTCTGACCAAAACCGGAGCTGGCAGAGGTACAGAAGGGGATCACAGCCTTGCCGGTGAAGTCATTGCCGGTGATGAACTGGTTGACCGGCCATGCAGCGTTGCCCCACCAGATGGGATAGCCGATGTAAACAGTATCGTAATGATCCCAGTTTTCGGGATTGATCTCGGTCAATGCTACTTCGTTCTGGGTTTCGGGATGCTCGTGCTCGTACGCAACACGGCTGTTGTTATCTGTCCAGTTCAGGTCTGCGTCGGTGTAGGGCTCTGCAGGCGTAATGACGAACACATCCGCACCGGTTTCTGCAACAATCATATTGGCAATGCGCTCGGCGCTGCCCGTAGCGGAATAGTAGACGACCAGCGTCTTACTCGGTCCATCGGTCGCTGCGGGGTCTTCCGCAAAGGCGGCGATAGCTGTCAGGGCAAACATCAATGTCAGTACGAGTGTGACCAGCTTTTTCATGGTTATTTTCTCCTTTCAGTTCATTCAGTCGGTTCTTAACCCGACGCTTGCATTATAAGGTCGATCCAGCCAGCATAGAAGTCTCTGTTTGTTCATGAGCATATACCCGAGGGTTATAATATTGACCGGATATGCTTGCAAGAAATCCGTGTCTCGGATACAATGAAATAGGTACAGAGAAAGGAGCGTGAACCGCTGTGTACAATCCGCAGCTTGAAACTTTCCTTCGTGTCGCCGATGCAGGAAGCTTCAGCCGTGCCGCCGAGGAAATGTACATTACGCCGACCGCCGTCATCAAGCAGATTAACCTGCTGGAGGAATCGCTGGGCGTGAAGCTCTTTGACCGCACGCATCGCGGGCTTACGCTGACCAAAGCTGGACGCAGCCTGTATCAGGATGCAAAATACATCATTCAATACTGCCGGGATTCGATGGTACGGGCGAAGAACGCCATGCTGGAGGACACCAACGTCATCCGCATTGGATCATCGCCCATGACCCCTGCACAGCTTCTCATGCAGCTCTGGTCGAAAGTGAACGAAACTTGCCCGGATATTAAATTCCAGATCGTGCCCTTTGAAAATTCACTGGAAAACGCCCGGGAGATTCTGGGCAATCTGGGCAGACGTATCGACATCGTGGGCGGCATTTTTGACGAAACCATGCTGGCACTGCGCGGCTGTGCCGGACTGGAACTGATACGCGCGCCGTTTCAGTGCGCAATGTCCGTTCATCATCGGTTGGCGGTAAAGGACAGATTGCAGCTTTCCGACCTTCATGGTGAAAACCTGTTGCTGATGCATCGTGGCTGGAGCCACTATGTGGATCAACTGCGGGACGATCTCTGGCAGCACCACCCGCAGATTCAAATTGTGGATTTTAATATTTATAGCATGGATATTTTTAATCGCTGTGAGAGCACCAACGATGTGCTGCTCTCCATTCCCGGCTGGGCAAGTGTGCATCCGCTGCTGAAAAGCATTCCTATGGAATGGGATTACAGCATTCCCTTCGGCATCCTGCATTCGCCTGAACCGTCGCCCATTGTCCAGCGATTTTTGGATGTGGCAAAGGTCGTCGGTAAAGAACTGTACGGTTAATATAACCTAAAGGTATACGCTCATGAACAAAGCGAGACTTCTCTTGAAGCCTCGCTTTTCTTATGCTAAAGGCGAGCGTGAAAGGAGGGAGGAAAGCATGAGACAAGCAGGAACATTCGGGCGACTTTACTGGATGCTGACGGCAATCTGCCTAATGGTGCTGACAGCCGGAGCCGCACATGGGGAAGGAGCGCAGCCGGAAATGTTTGATCGAAATACGCCTATTCAGACGGTGATTGACGATCCCGCCTTCGGCGATTACGGGCGGCTGCTCTTTCCAGTGGACACGAGCTACTTCAGCGGCGATACGCTGGGCAGTCTGCGCCTGACATGGTACAGCCACATTGATCCGGACGAAACTGTGGAGATCGTGAACACCCTGCGCAATCGTGCCCTGAACGGCGAAACCGTCTTTTACGATATTTACACCGAGGCAGAGAAGGCTGCCGATCCCGACAAGCGTGATACGGGCCTGTTCTTCTTCAAGGGTACGCCCGGCGCGAAATTTGCCGTGTGCAATGCAGGCGGCGGATTCGCCTATGTGGGCGCGATGCACGACAGCTTTCCCCATGCGCTGGAGCTCTCGAAGAAGGGCTATAACGCCTTCGCACTGATCTACCGCCCCGGTGCGCAGACAGCATGTGAGGATCTGGCACGGGCGATCCGCTTTGTCTTTGATAACGCAGAAATGTTGGAAGTGGATACCAGCGACTATTCTCTTTGGGGCGGATCGGCAGGCGGACGTATGGCGGCGTGGGTCGGCGCCTACGGCACGGCGGCGTTTGGCGAAACTGATCTGCCGAGGCCTGCTGCCGTCATCTTGCAATACACCGGCTACAGTGAATACAGTGAGCTTGACCCGCCCACCTACGCCTGCGTGGGCGACAGCGATGGTATTGCCAGCTGGCGGCTGATGCAGCAGCGGCTGGAGCTCCTCAGCGAATTGGGCACGCCCACGGAGTTTCACGTCTATCCGGGATTGGGGCACGGCTTCGGGTTGGGCAGGGGCACAGTGGCGGAAGGCTGGCTAAACGATGCGACGGCCTTCTGGGAAAAACAGATGCAATGAGCATGGAGGAATGCCCATGAAGAAAATCCTTTCCACGACCACCATGCCAACAGAGGGCGGCAACGTCAATACTTGCCGGAAAAATTCGGTGTACCGGGAACGGGCGCAAAATGGTGTCTACTGGATCTGCGAATAAAGGAAGGAAGTATGGAGGATGAACAACTTTATTTTTGAAAACAAAACCAAGGTGTACTTCGGCAAGGGCGGCGTAAAGGAATATCTGGGCTGCTTGCTCAAAAAGTACGGTCCCACGGTGATGCTGGCCTATGGCGGCGGTTCCATCAAGCACAACGGTGTGTATGACGAAGTGATGGACATCTTAAACGCGCAGGGCAAGCAGCTGATCGAGTTCTCCGGCATCATGCCCAATCCCACCTATCAAAAGGTGCAGGAGGGCGCGAAGCTGGCACGGGAAAATCACGTCGATCTGATTCTTGCTGTTGGAGGCGGTTCCGTGTCCGACTGCTGCAAGATCGTCTCCGCACAGGCGAAGCTGGATGAGGACATCTGGGAAATGCAGTACACCAAGCACACCTACCCTTCGGAATTCATTCCGCTCGGCACCATCGTCACGGTGTTCGGCACAGGTAGTGAGATGAACAACGGTGCCGTCATCACCCACGAGGAAAAGAAAATTAAGGGTGCTCTGTGGGGTGCGCAGGCGGATTTTGCCTTCCTTGATCCGATGTATACGCTGTCCGTGCCCTTCGGTCAGGTGATATCCGGTGCATTTGATACCCTGAGCCACGCCATGGAAACCTATTTCGGAAAACCGGATGAAAACAACCTGTCGGACGACTTGAGCGAAGCCGTGATGCGCAGTGTCATCCGCAATATCCGCATGCTGCTGAAGGAACCGGACAGCTACGAAGCCCGCAGTGAGCTGGCGTGGGACTCTGCCATGGCAGAAAACGGTGTGCTGAAAATCGGCAAGGTCACCGATTTTCAGGCTCACATGATCGAGCATCAGCTGGGCGCATATACCAACTGCAACCATGGTAAGGGTCTGGCGGTGATTCACCCTGTACTGTATCGGCACGTTTGTAAGGCAGGTGCGGTGCGCTTCGCACGGTTCGCACAGAATGTCTGGGGTATTGCGCCGAAGGAGACAGAGGAAGCAACCGCCTTTGCGGGCGTGGAAGCTCTCACAGCATTCATTAAGGAGATTGGCCTGCCCACCACCTTTACAGAACTTGGCATCCCGGAGGACACGAACCTGCGGGCCGTGGCAGATTCTACGAACATCACCCCAGGCTGCTGCAAGAAGCTGACCCACGACGAAATCTATGAGATTCTGCTGGAATGCAGATAAGGAGGGATGCCATGAAAGCACTGTTGATCAACGGAAGTCCACGTCCCCATGGCTGCACTTACACCGCCCTGACGGAGCTGAAGCACACGCTGGAAGCTGAGGGGATCGAGGTCGAGCTGGTTCATGTCGGCAACAAGGATATTCGTGGCTGCATCGCCTGCCGCAAGTGCCATGAAACGGGCAGATGCGTGTTTGACGATATTGTCAATGAAGTAGCACCCAAACTGGCAGAGGCGGACGCTTTCGTCATCGGTGCGCCGGTGTACTTTTCCTCTCCGGCAGGCGGCGCAATCTCTTTCATGGACAGGCTGTTTTTCAGCACGTTGGGCGTGGACAAGACTATGAAGGTGGGCGCATCGGTGGTCACTTGCCGCCGGGGCGGTAATACCGCATCCTTCGATGTGCTGAACAAGTATTTCACCATGACCGGTATGCCGGTTGCCAGCAGCCAGTATTGGAACATGGTCTACGGCGGCTCGGCGGAGGAGGTGCAGAAGGATGCGGAGGGCCTGCAGACCATGCGCACGCTGGGCAGAAACATGGCGTTTATGATGAAGAGCATTCAGCTGGGCAAGGAACAGTTCGGCCTGCCCAAGAAGGAAACGGCGACCTTTACTAATTTTCATCACTGATTTTGAAAGAAGCAGGAACATGAAACGATTTTTTGCGGTACTATGCAGCTTGCTGCTGGCGTGCACACTGCTCATTCCCGCACTGGCGGAGAATGCGCAGGTGGAAGCCCCCGGTGAAGGGGCAGCCAGCGTTTCCAACGTGGTTTCTGTCAAGAATGTACCTATGGTCACACTGAACAACGGCGTACAAATGCCGCAGTTTGGTTTAGGCACGCAGATTCAAAGCATGGAGAATGGCGATTTAGGCGTTTTGAACCGAACATCCCGGGAAGCGGTTGCCGCCGCACTGGAAGCCGGCTATCGGCATTTAGATGATGCGCACGGCTATCTTAACGAGCGTGGTGTCGGGCAGGGTATCCGGGACAGCGGCGTTCCGCGGGAAGAAATCTGGATTACCGATAAGCTCTGGCCAAGTGAGTACGGCGACGTAGAATATGCCATCGACCAAATGCTGGAGCGCCTGGGTGTGGACTACATCGACCTTGTTTATCTGCACCATCCGGCAGGGGATCTTGAAACAATTGTTAGTGCCTGGCAGGGACTGGAACAGGCGTATCGCGAAGGAAAAATCCGTGCGCTGGGTATCAGCAACTTCGACAATCGCATGGAAGCTTTCAATGCCATCATGGAGCAGGACATCAAGCCGCAGGTCATGCAGATTGAATGTCATCCCTTTGCACAGCGTGTGGAAACACGGGCACTGGCAGCGCAGCACAATATTCAGGTGGAATGCTGGTATCCGTTGGGTCACGGCGATCAGCGCCTGCTGAATGCGGATACGCTGGAAGCCATTGCGAAGGCGCACAACAAGAGTGTCGTGCAGGTCATTCTGCGCTGGCACATTCAAGAGGGCTTCTCTGTCATTCCTGGCTCCACGAATCCTGCCCATCAGCAGGAAAATATCGACATCTTCGATTTTGAACTGACCGAGGACGAAATGGCACAGATTCGTGCCATGGATCAGGGCGAAAGCGGACGATATTTCAATTTGGATTACACCTTCATGGGCGGGTTTTTCACGAATCCCGTGCGTGAATGGGATGGAAACTTTGAAGAGTAAAAGGAGAGAAAGCGATGAGCATTCTGTTTATCAACGGCAGTCCTAACCATCACGGCAATACCGCTTCGCTGGCGGCGGCACTTCTGAAGGGCAAGGAATACGAAAACTTGAATTTGACCGACTACACCATCGGTGCATACGGTCAGCAGCTTCCTGGCGACGGACTGGATGCGGTTATTGCTGCCATGGAAAAGGCGGATACCATTGTCATCGGTTCGCCGCTGTACTGGCACAACATCTGCGGCAGCGTTCGCAATGTGCTGGATCGCTTCTATGGCCGTGTGCAGAACGGTGGTCTGTCCGGGCGAAAGTTGTATTTCGTGTTCCAGGGTGCTGCACCGGAAAAGTGGATGCTGGAGGCAGGCGACTACACCATGAAACGCTTCGGCGCACTGTACGGCATGCGCTATGGGGGCATGGCGACCAATAAGGCGGAAGCCGAAAAACTGAGCAAGACACTCTAAGGAGGTATCATGATGGAATATGTAACCCTGAACAACGGCGTAAAAATGCCCATGGCGGGCATTGGAACCTTTTTGTTGACCCCGGACGAGGCAGAGGCTTCCGTCCTTTCCGCCTTGCAAAACGGCTATCGTCTGATCGACACGGCGAACGCCTACGTCAACGAAAAGGCTGTGGGTCGTGCGATGAAAAAGTCTGGTCTGCCCCGTGAGGAAATCTTCCTTGAAACCAAGCTGTGGCCATCGTTCTACGAGCAGCCGGACGCGGTGGAAAAGACGCTTCAGCGGCTGGATACCGAGTATATCGACCTTCTGCTGATTCATCAGCCTGCAGGCAATTATCTGGCGGGCTATCGCCTGATGGAGCAGGCTTATGAAGCGGGTAAGGTGCGCGCCATCGGTGTTTCTAACTTCAACGCAGGTCAGATTGAGGAGATCATGAGCGTCTGCAAGGTGCGCCCCGCCGTTTTGCAGACCGAACTGCATCCCTACAATCAGGAACGGTCGCTGAAGGGGTTGCTGCAAAAAAACGGCATCGTGCCGCAGGCATGGTATCCGCTGGGGCATGGCGACAAGGCACTGCTGAATGAGCCGCTTTTCGCCGAGCTGGGCGAAAAGTACGGCAAATCCGCTGCGCAGATCATCCTGCGCTGGCATACGCAGGACGGCAACATCGTCATTCCCGGTTCGAAGAATCCTGACCACATCAAGGCAAACTTTGACCTGTTCGACTTTGCCCTGACGGACGATGAAATGGCGCACATTGCGGCGCTCAATCAGGATAAGCACTATTACACCAGCACACCGGAGCTGCTGGAAAAGTATGCCCAGATGGTACCGCCGGTGGATGAGCAGAAGTAAAACGGCGCTTCCGTCCCGCAAAATCAGGAGAAAGGATGATTCATGATGAAAAAGATGCTTGCGATTTTTCTCAGTCTCGCGCTCATTCTGAGTCTTTGCGGGACGAAAGCAGGGGCGCTTGCCGGCGAAGTTGAGAACGGTATCGATGCGATTGAGGATGCAATGAGGAAAGGCAATACGAATACTTCCACTCTTTCTGACGGAATCGACGACCTGCGTGAAGGCACTTCCGCCGATACCGTTCCCACGCCAGATGATTTCCCGTCAGAGTACAATTACGGCTCGGGTAAAATTCAGGACTATTCCCGCAACAATATGCTGCGGCGGTTGCCCGAGCCGGTGGGCAACGCCACCGTGCGGAATACGACTGCCGATCCCGAGCACATTCAGGCACTTTATCTGTGGGAGGAGGGCAACGTTCCTGCCAAGACCCGCTTTACCGAGAACATGACCGGCTATTTCGATTCGTGGGATTTCCGACCTTACGTCACGGCAATTCCCGTGCGTGCGGGCGTTCAGCCCAAGGGTGCAGTGGTACTGATGGCGGGCGGAGCGTATCAGTTCCGCGGCAACTATACGGATTCCCTGCCTACGGCGGCAGCACTGCGTGAGCTAGGCTTTCAGACCTTCATTGTGGATTACCGCCTGTCGCCCTATACGCAGGAGGAAGGTGCGCTGGATGTGGCCCGCGCCGTGCGCTTTATTCGAAAGAATGCGTCTGTCTACGGTATCAATCCGGACGCCATCGCCGTGATGGGCTTTTCCGCAGGCGGCATTCAGGCAGGCGAATTCCTGATGCACTATGACGAGGACGTGACCGGCACGGCATTGGGCAGCCGCTATGTGCCGGACGAGCTGGACGCAATTCCCGCTCGTGCTTCTGCCGCAGGCATGATCTATTCGTTCTACGGGCGGCTCAGCGTCGGCAATATGGACGCTTCGTGGCTAGCCGAGGGCAATCTGCCGCCCACGTTCTACGTGTACGGCACGGAAGACCCCTTTTACCGCCAGTTCCAGCAGCAGTACGATGTAATTCGCGGCATGGGCATCCCCACGGGACGCATCGTGCTGAACGGCTGGCCCCACGGCTTCGGCTCCGACGGCGGCTGGGTGACGGATTACGCTGCGTGGCTGGAGAACGTTTTTGCCCATTTGGACAGTACTGCTTCATTTGTGATCGACCGTGCAGGCGGCTTCTCGTACCATATAGAAACGATGGAGCTGGACACGGAGAACGGCAAGCTTCACACGGTGCTCTACGTCCCCGAAAGCGGAGCGAGCGTCTATCCTGCCGTGATCTTCTCCCATGGCTACGGGGACACCAATCACGGCGGACAGGCTTATGCACAGGTGCTGGCCAGTCAGGGCTATCTCGCCGTCTGCTTTGACTTCCGCGGCGGCGGTCCCGGCAGCCAGAGCGACGGCAGTCCTTTAGACATGACCATTTTCACAGAGCAGCAGGATCTGGAAGCGGAAATCGCCATGCTTCGTGCGCGGAGCGATGTGGATGAACAGTACATCTTCCTGCTTGGAAACAGTCAGGGCGGCGTGGTCTCTGCCTTGACCGCTGCGGAGCATCCCGATTGGGTGCGCGCAATGGCACTGTCCTCTCCAGCGTTCTCGCTGGCGGACGACGCAAAAAAGCTCTTTGGCAGTGCGGACGAAATTCCCGAGCAGTATTTCCATATGCTGATGAACGTCGGGCGTAACTATTTTGCCAGCGTCTACAACTTCGATCCCATCGACGCGGTGAAGAGCTATTTCGGAGACGTGCTGATCTTTCATGGCGACCGGGATACGCTGGTGCCAATCGACTATTCCCGCCGTGCGGCGGAGTCTTATCCGAATGTGACGTTGCAGGTGCTGGCCGGCGAGGGACATATGTATTCCAACGAAGCTGCCCAGCAGACCATTGCTGACATTAGCGATTTCTTTTATGCGCATTTGGGAAAAGCAGCTATGCCGCAAAGCTGATTCAAAAACATTATCCGGACGCAAGGAGAGTTCCTTGTTCTTCAGGTCAATTCGCTTTGTGCTGGTTGGCCTGTTTTTTTAATTTTTTCTGGTTTTTCCCGGTTTACAGGGACGAGAAGTGTTCTGGTAATGCGAGGAGGTGAAAAGCATGCTTTCCAATGAGGGGAGGAAGTAACGTGCCAACTTCTTCTTTTGAGCATCGTATCTTTCAAGTGGTCAAAGAAGACAAAAAGTGATTCCCTCCATGTTGCAAGTTCAAAAGCGTTTTTATTCTGATGCTTTCAATCTCTGAACAGCGTCTATAAACTTCCGTGCGGCTGCCGTTGGTTCGTTGGCATACATCAACCCATACGGCAGCGTGTAATTCGTTTTAAGAGGTATCGTCACCAGATTATTATGAATATCCGTATAGACCGGCTGCGTAATCAAAA
>CAVGBO010000071.1:6784-14037 GCA_963627465.1 Phocaeicola dorei | reverse complement strand
GCTCCGTAGGTCATGGTCTGCCCATAAGGAATGGTCGTCATGATGTTGCACACAACTTTGCGGAAGGGAGAACCCGCAACCTGCAGTGGGGGAGTAAAGTCGGGCACCTTACCGGAAAAGTAGCCATCCAGCCAACGCTTGGTTTCGGCAAGAATGGGCGTGTTAGCCGTCTGGCATGCGTCTGTGAATCCTTCCATAAAGTGTGTCTGGCCGGAGAACCAAAGCCCCAGCAGGGCATGATCGTCACAGACCATGGTGATAAGCCCGAGGGGGGATTCGTAGGAGGCGGTGAAGTGAGGCATGGAAAGTGCTCCTTTCTGGGAGGATAAGGGGAGTATAGCATAAAAACGAGAGACGGAAAAGAATTTCTGAAGCAAATGTTGTAAAAGGTTACACGTATGTGACATGGACGGGCGGCAAATACATAAAGCCAAGTCATAATGAAAAATCAATTTTACGAGTGTTCGCATTCGTAATAATGATGGAAAAACAAGCGTACAGCTAGCTTTTTCACTGGTAATTGGTAGATTACATGAGCAATGAATAAAGCGCGCGTTCCCATAATAAAAACAGAAGTGTGACATTTTCGTTACTTTTCAAAAAAAAAAAAAAACGATTCATGTAATTTTTCTATTGAACTTCTAAAGGTTCTCTGTTATAATCAAAAGGAATGATTTCCTTTTCTAGTCCAATGTTCTACGGCACGCAAAATGCAGGAGTAACTCCTCAAGGAGCAGCGCCGCAAGAAGCACTTGAAGGAGGCAGCCCTGTTATGAAGAGAATCCTGTCTGCTGTATTGATGCTATGCGTCTTGCTTGTCTGCCTGATGGGAACGGTCGAGGCAGATACCATGGCTGATACATCCGCCACATCCGGCATTGATGTGGTGATTGTGCTGGACATGACAGCATCCATGGATGGCAGCAACAACCCGGACGCACGGACGAAAAATGATGAGTACAACTATCGTCTGGATGCGGCAGCCATGCTGATTAGCATGCTGGATATGGATTCTTCCCGCGTGGCAGTGGTTCCTTTTGCATGGGAGCCTTTTGAAGATCAAATTATTGACCTGACGTCTGTGCCGGACAGCACCTCTCGTAACGAGCTTGTGCAGCAGGTGTATGCCCTGAAGGACTATGGTACCAAGCCGAACACCAATATCGGCGCTGCATTGATGCGGGCCAACCAGATTCTTCAGCAGCGGGATGATGTGGGAAACGAGCCTATGATCGTGCTGCTGACGGATGGTAACAATGATATGTCCGGTTCAAAGCAGACGGTAACCAATTCTCTCCGCTGGGACAGCACCAACCAGACCATCTACAGCGAAGGAACGCAGACGTATACCACGAAGACGGCAAATACTGTCACCAAAGAAGCTGTGGACTGCGCCTATGCGCTGCAGTATCCGATTTATGCTATTGCACTGAACCAAGACCCTGATGTGGCGGCTGCAGGTGGACTCTCCTTGCGTGCTATTTCCGAAGGCAGCGGACTGAGAGACGGCTGCCGTATGGTATCGAAAAACGATGCATCAAGTTTGCCGGAGTATTTCGCAGACTTCCTAGCAGCACGGATTGGTTCCAGTGTGCAGCTTTCCGCTTCTCCTGAAAAGGTAGAGGGAATGGAGAACACGTATGAAGTTACCATTCCTGTGCTGAATCAGTCGGTGATGGAAATCAATATTATTCTTCCTGTTCGCTTGGCAAATGCGAAGGAAACCAGCAAGTGGGGCAAGGGCATTGATGCATCCAGCATCAAAATGTATGACTCCAATGGCAATCTGCTGTCCAATGCGTCGGACATTCAAATCCTGCGCAATGACAATGCTCACTTTACCATGGTGAAGGTACGCAATCCTCAGCCTAATGGACTGTGGACCCTTCGCTTTACCAGCAATACGGATCCCAACAACATCTCTTTCAATATTCTCTACAACTACAACATTAAACTTCAGTCCTCTGTGGAGTCCACAACCACTCGGGTTGATGGCCTGTACAAGTCCGACAAGCTGGAGATTACTTCCTGGTTTATCAATGCGGACGGAACAAAGGCATCTGACAACAACCTGTATGCGGATCATCGGGGAGAAGCGGGCTTCGAAGATTGGATGACCATCCAAGGCAGCTGGCAGCTGTATCAGGATATGGATGGTAAGCGTACGCTTCAGCGTGAAGGTACCTTGCTTTCCGATGAAACCCTTCGCTGCTTCCGTACGGATGTGGATCTGAGCGAAACAATCCTGCAGGATGGCAACTATGTGCTGGTGGTAAGTGCACAGGGTGCCGGCCTGAATCGTAGTGTGGAACAGAACTTTGTTCTCCTAAACCATGCACCTGAAGCAAAAGACTATGATATAACCCTCAACGTGAATTCCACAGACGATACGGAAGAAGCCGCCGCTACCTGGACGGTGGAAGGCACCTCTGGCGTGCTGCCTGTGAAAGTGCAGGACTTGGTGAAGGATGCAGACGGGGATCAGCTGAGCTACACGCTGAAGGCTTTGAACAATGCAGGCAGCATCGTCACCATGGAAATGGATGAAAGCACGGGCACTTTCACATACCGTACAACGCAGGATGGCAATAAGCTGGCTAGCGGCGATGCGGTGTATACCTTGTACTATGATGACGGCTGCACGAATGGTGCAGGCAGCATGAACATAACGTTCCACGTTGTATCTGGCGTGGATGAAATGCAAAAGGCCTATACCCCTGTTGTGACGGTAAACGGTACGCCCGGCAACACACCTGATACCTGGCTGAAGAATACGGATCTCACCTTGTCTGTGCAGCTGAAGGATGTCAATGGCGGCTATGCTGATGCAGAAGTCTTGAACCGTTTGTCCGTTCGGGTAGACGCAGTGAACACCACGGCGGATGAGAAGGTTTCTTTCACGGAAGATTCTCAGCAGGATAACAGCCGTGATTTTACCATCAACACCGGTAACAAGGCTGCAAACATTGAAGTAACAGTTACGATTGGACTTTTCGATCCCATCAAGCTGACGGTGAACATTCCCAACCAGGAGGCACCGGTGGCAGCCGCAGCACAAGCTGCAACCATCTATTGCAATGGCGAGGGCGTGCCTTCCTTCCTGAAGGGACTCATTGGCGAAGAAACATCTCAGGACGCAGCTGAACTCAATGTGGATATCGAAGCGGAAAAGCTGTTTACGGACGGCGACAACGACGTTTTGACCTATGTGGCACCGACTTTTGTTCTGGACGAAAGCGGCGCAGCAGCAGAGACGTCCATGATCACGGTTGAAGAAACAGGGGAAAATACCTATCATATTTTGGTGGATAGCAGCTCGACGAGCATCTTCCATGACACCTTCACCGTCACCATGAACATTGTAGCCACGGATGGTGATGGTGTAACGTCCGCTGTGCCTTATACCAAAACCTTCACGGTGGTGGATCTGTATAACAAGTTCCTGACCCTTGCGGTGATCGTTGGTATTGCGCTGGTAGCACTGGTTGTACTGATTCTGATCATCCATCAGCTGCGGAAGCCTCGCTTTGCAAGCCTTGCTATCTCTGTCACGGAAGAACCCAGCATGTATGAAACTTCTCGCTGGGAATTGCCCAACACGAAGGCACCTGTGAATGCGATGAAACTCGGTGTGAGTGGGGAAAATTGCGGCGTAAGCAACACGCAGCTTCTGAACGTGCTGCTGAAACCTGCCCGGGCTTCTAAGACGATTGATGTGGTTTGCAAGAAGATTGAGCCGGATTATGAAATCACCATGAGCGAGAAACCCTTGAAGGCAGGACAGAAGGTTCGCTGGCAAATGGAGGGTGAGCTGAGAATTCGCCGGATGAACGAGGACAGTGCTCTTGTCTTGAAGCTCTGCGAGAAGCAGGAAAACAATGGGATGGCGGCCTTCATGGATAATGCAGGCGGAGCAGATGATTGGACGAACGATAGCCAAGACTTTGAAAACACAGCGCCAAAGAAGAGCAAGTCTTTTAACCCCTTTGGAGGCTTTTTTCCAAAGAAAACTTCCAAGCAGGATACGCACGAGAATAATCCTGATGACTTGAACAATGATGGTGGAAATGACGGGTATGCTTTTTAAATAACATCAAGTGAAAAGGGGAAAACGTCATGGCTGAGCAGAAGTTCGATATTTCCATTGACCGGGTTGAAAAGATTCCTGTTCCGTTGCTGGTAATCGGTCTGGGCGGCACGGGCTGCGATGCACTGAAGGCAGTGAAGCGCACTTTTGCCGAGCGGTATGTGCTGCCGGTGAATGCAGATGGTCAAACCCAGGCGGCGCCACCGAAAACGGCTTACCTGGGTTTCGACAGCCTGAGTGAACGGCCAGACGGCTTGGAAATCAACGAGTATGTGGATATTTCCATTGCCGGCATGGATAAGATCCTGACCAATCAGGATACGCTGCTCCAGCCCTATGAACGGTCTTGGGTCAACCGGGATCTTCGTCATGTGTCTTCGGGAATTGGCATGGGCACCGTCCGTCAGGCCGCCCGGTTGGCTCTGTGCCGCAATTACGACAAGGTCACCAATGCCCTGAGAGGCGCATTGACCAATATTGTCTCCGTTGCCGCAGGCGCTCCCGGCAGCCCGGTGAATCGCATTGAGATCGTGATCCTGACAGGCATCAGCGGCGGTACAGGCTCCGGCACTTTCCTGGATATGGCACAGATTGTGCGCTACGTTGGCACTCAGGTATCCATGCTGCCGGTGCGTATTACAGGCTATCTTGTTATGCCTGATGTTTCGCTGGAAAGAGTCAAGGGTGCTTCTGGCATGGAGGATCCCATCAAGCACAATGCGTATGCTGCCTTGAAGGAACTGGATTTCTGGATGCGTGTGAAGGACCATGAAGTTCCGTACACCATGCAGTACAATGCAACAACCAGCATTACCTGGAGTGAGAAGCCTTTTGACAGCTGTCTGCTGATGAGTTCCACCAACACGAAGGGGCTTCCTTACAAAGATGGCTATGAAGCCGTCATGAATACCATTGCCGAAAACCTGATGCACTACATGGCGCATGAGGATGGCGTTACCACTCAGTATTCCTACCGGCAGTATGAGGATAACCTAGGTGCCATCCAGATCAGCAAGCGGTATCCGGCATTCTATGGCTATCGGGCGATCGGTGCCTTCACCAAGCGGATTCCGAAAAAGGCTTTGCTGTACTACGAAGGAAAGCGCCTGCTGTCTACCTTTATTCCTCTGAGGGACAGCAAGGGAGTTATGCAGCCTGATCGCCGCATGTTCACGGATGGACAGGAGGAACATCGGGCACAGCAGATTATCGGCTCCGGCGGACAGATGATGCAGGATTTCCGCACCCGCATTTGCCGGTTGCCTTCGTATTGCTCTACCGACTTGTCTGATAAGATTAAGGTCTCTGAAGTTCAGAATATGAATCCGCCGGCTCATAACCGTTGGCACCAGCGGCGGGATACGGATTGTGCGCCTGCGGCTTTGAAAGCATCGGAAAAGTATCTGACAGAGGCATGGAATCGGTTTGTTCAGTTTGCAAATGCTGTTATTACGGATCCGGAACAGGGACCCTTTGCATTGCGGCTCTACTTGGATGATGTATCCGGCCTGCTTTCCGAAATGAACAAAACCTTGGAAACGTGGACAAGCTATAGAAATAAGTTCCGTAAGGAAATTAGCCAGTGGGAGGAGACTTGCAAGAGCAGCTTCGGGAGCTTCTGCCATCCTCCACTTTTGGGCAGAAAGACCGCACTGGAAACCTATGACCATGCCCTTCGCTCTCTCTACACGGCTGTGTGGAATAGCGAATTCATGGAGTGCCATGTACCTGCGCTGGAAAAGCTGATTCTTCGGGTGAAGGAGTATCTGGCGGATGGCTTGAAGCCCATGTGCGCAACCATCGAGAAGCTGGAAGAGGAATTCAACACCATCGAATCTACGGATACTGCCCTGGTGCAGGATATTTATCAGCTGGATGATGTGAAGGGAAAGATTGATGAAGTCTTTGCCGATGCGAACGCTAACAACCGGCTGGCTGTCTCCTTCCTGCAGGAAGTGACGACCATCTCCATGCTGAATGCGCCCAATGTGGACAGCAAGTCCTCCGGCGTTATGTTCCTGTGCCGCAGCGCGGGGCTTGAAAAGCTCTGTGGTATGCTGCAGCAAAAGCTGACGGAAACTTACGGGGATGTGAACAATCAGTCCCTGGACTCCATCATGGTAAGCAATGTTGGAGAGGATATTGCCAAGCAGCAGCAGTGGATGAATCGCCTGGCCACCGAGGTGTTGGACAGTGCGGTGCCTATGTTCATGCAGGATGCGGTCTTCCAAAGTGAGGACAAGGCACCATACAGCTATATGTCCATTCCCTATAATGCCAAGAAGCACATGGAGTACATCAGCGAGGCCTTTAAGACCCATGATCCTGCGGTAGAGCCGAAGGAAAGTTCCCTGACGGATCATATCTATTGCCTGAATACCTGGGATAAGCTGCCTCTGTACCGCTATGGCAAAATGGAAGAACTGCGGACGACCTATGATGCCGACCTGAATAAGGACGGCGCATCGAAGGGCATGCACTTGGTGTGTAACGGTGATCCTAACGCCAGCTACCAGTCCGACTGGACAAAGCTGCCTTCGCCCAAGCCTTATTTCCTCTTCCCAGGGACTGGTACGCTCAGCGAGCAAGCCCAGTACGAGCACGTGAAAAATCTGGTGCGGGATGGCATGGCATGCGGCATGGTGGAAGTTTCGACGGATAACCCCGTCGTTTCGGTAAAGGTGCACCTGCAGTATGCGCCGGGCACGAATGCTTTCAAGACCTCTGAAACCATGCGTCAGGATCGGGCAGTGATTGTGGCTGAGAAGAATCCTGCCACCGGAGCACCTTACACGAAGGCAGAAATCGGAGAAAAGTTGGCGGCTTACCTGAACTCCGGGAAAACGGTCTATTTGGAGGAGAAGGAAGTTCGACCGTCACAGCTGGCCAATGTACTCGGCTTAACCAATGAGCCCTGTGATCCATTTGATGTGACTGTTCAGGCGGATATTACAGCAATGGCAAAGGCCAAGGAAAATCATGCAAAGCTGTGCGTGGCAATGGCCGAGGCGATTATTTACCGCCGTCCGGACGTTATGCGTGCGATTGAAATGCAGCTGCCTGCCGTGAAGGAGATCCGTAAGGAAGCGGAGGAAGCGGCAAGAATCGCGACTGCATGGAAAAAGCGCAAGGATTATGCACCTGAGGCAGCGGAGCTGTTCATTTT
>CAVGBO010000071.1:0-6774 GCA_963627465.1 Phocaeicola dorei | reverse complement strand
TCATTTTCCTGAATGATGTGATTTCCTTGGGCGGTTCCGGCTATCGCTACAAGTATAAGGGCGAAAAGTACGATATGGTGAGTGAGAACCTGCTTGCGGATGACGTGAAGGGCGTTTCCTCTGACTATGTGAAGGCCATTGTTTTCCTGGCTGAAGTGCCTGAAAGCAACAGCACGAAGGCAACCTTGATGCGGATGCTGAAGGATGCCAAGGATGCCTATGACACGGCAGTGGATGGGGAGACCGTAACGGCCGAAGAAATGCAAGATCTGCTTGATGCTGCCAATGATCTGAAGGACGAAGCGGATGAAGAAGCAGTGACTTTGGAGCATGAAACGCACAGCAACCCCAGCGAGGCAGATGCACTGACGTATCAGCTGGCACTGATGCAGGCGTTCAGCAAAGCGATCGAAAAGAACATGAGAAGCTTTAAGAAAATTCAAAAGGGTCTGTAAGCCTGCGTAGGTTTTATAGAAAAGCGCAGGGTGGTGCCTTCAGGACAGATCGCAGGTGCGGTCTGCCCTGAAGGTCTATCACCATATAGGAGGAACGAGGGACAATGACGATCAGCGCAACGGCTGCAAATATTGTTGTTCTTTATGGCGATGAAGCCGCAAAGCATTTTGAGGATTTGGTGAAGCAGTGGGATAAGCTGCTCAGTGCAGACGGGTGGGAATCCTTGCGTTTTTTGATTGTATCCAGCCATCAGCCGGAGCTCAATCAACTGACTGAAGAGGAAGAAAATCGTGTTGGCCAAATAACCAGCTGGCTTGACATCAATGAGCAGTCATTATCAACAAACCAGTATTCTGAAATTGCGTGGGAATTGCCGAACGCAAGCAGCCCGAAGCTCCATCTTATTTGCGCAGCCGGACATGAAAACTGTACCTATGACTGGCTGGAAAGTTTCACGCAGAATGTGCTGAAGGATGATGTCCATTTTACCCAGTTTTTGCTCTATTATGTGCTGGGACGGGATGGCCTGCCGGATGAAAAGAATGGCATGCAGCGGGTTTTGCAAACCATTCGGGGGCAGGGACATCATGATCATGTGTTCCTCATCGGCGATACAGACGACGGCGGACAGAAAGTGAACAGTGATGCCATGTGGAATGCGCTGTACCTGTCTGCTGTAATGAACTGCGCTGACAAATTACATCTGAGCACGGAAACCTATTCGGTGGGCTATTCCGTACTGAATGCGAACGGCACCGAATTGAAGAACCTTCGCCTGGCCGCTGCTTGCCTTGCGGTGCAGGAACGCTTGCAGGAGGGAGAGCTGTCATCGGCTGAAGCCATACCTGCACTACTGCCATCGGACGTGGCAAGCGTTGCGGCTCTCGAAGAATGGCTAAAGAAAACGGTGCGTGAGTCCGTTCGCATTGCAAGAAGCGATTTCGGTAATGCGTGGATTACCATCCGCATGGATGCAGACATGGACGAAACGGAAACATGCAAGCGTCTGAAGCGGTTTGTTGACATGAATTATTGTCAAGCGGCAGCTATGGCTGAACGGGCGGAAAACTTTGCACAGCGGGTGAAAAACGAAGTTGTGGATCGCTTGTGCCGCACACCGAAAACGGCCATTATGCCTGCATCCGCAGCTGGCGACATTGCGTCCGCATTGGAGCGCATGGGCAAGGACGATGTGCCAGCCATTCGGTGCACCTTCGGGAAAAAGCCTTTCTTCAAAACAGCGGGCAAGCTGGCTCAATACGTGGAAGAAAACAAAGAAGTGGCTTTTAAGGCAGCTGGAACACATGCGATGCAGCTGAACATGCAGGCTTATGCCAATGCCCTTGCCCAGGCATATCGGTCAATCGAGGAATGGCTAAACAGAATGCATTCCGGGAAAGTCACCGAAATGGATGTCGTTGCTTATTTGCAGCGCACAGTACGAACGCTTGAAAAACCGGAGTCAGGAAATACGGATTATCTTCGGACAAAGAAATATCCCAAGTATTGGAAGGAACTGACGAGTCTCCACCCTGCATTGCAGGAAATGACGGAGAACATGGAAAGTGAAGTTCAATACTTTGATGAAAGCGGAAACTACGTGGGAGCGGGATGGGAAAGCCTGCTTGCCAGCGCACAGCAAGTGTTGAGAGACCAACTGCCAGGACGCATGAGCCTAAAGTTCTTCGATGTGCTTCATGCAGAGTTTGACGATGAAAAGCTGATGAAATTCTTTGCGGATTACCTGAAGCCGGGGCGGCGCATGTATTACAACATGAAGGCGATTGTGAGCAATGCACAGTCCTTCTATTTGGTGGATGAAGATTTGGCGAGCGCCTGGAAGAATGCACCTGAAGGCCTCTTCGAAGTGCAGACGGATAACGCTGAGAATCTGACCCTGTATCCGATTGAAGGAAACAAGGAGGAATCCTGGATCCTCGATAGTGGTGAAGCTTATTTCCACGGCGCAAGCATGGGGAGGGGAAAGATTTTTAAGCTGTCAGACCGGGAACAAGAACAGCCTCGCATGACAAGCCAGAGGAAAATCAGCACCCTTGCTTCTTCTCAGAAAGCGCACGCAGTTCCTTCGGAACATCATGAAGAAACAGCAACCCACGGACTGAAGCTGCAGCCCAATGCCCAAAACCATTATATGCTTTCTTGGGATTGGCAGGGGAATGATCAGCTTGCAAAAATAACCATTACTCAGCTTGGTGAGCAAGTGGGTTTTGGTGTTGTTGATGTGAAGACGTTCAAGAAAAATCATGATCAATTTGATGTAACGGAAAAAATGATGGGTGGAAAACCAATTCCTTACGGAGAATTGACGGTTACCATTCACTCAGGCGAGGGAAAGACTCCCTACATTGACCGTGCAACAGTGTTGGGAAGATGCGAACAGGTTAACTACAGCATGAAGGGAAGCAAACTGGAACTGAAACGGGTTGCATCTGGTATGCTGAATCGTGTTGCATTGCGTGTCACCAACACAGAAGGAAAGTGGCTGTACTATCCTTTGTATGCAGGCGATGACGATCATCCGTATGTTTTTGATAAGCTGAAGTTGGACGATGCCAAAGTCGTTCAGGCTCCAACGGAGCAAACGGACAGCAAAAAGATACCGATCTTTATTCAGCAAGTTTAACGGATTGAAAAAGGGAGGAACAAAACGATGGAAGTAAGCCACGTATGCCCTTATTGTGGTAGAGAAATTGATGTTGAAGAGGTTCTCTTTTGGACGAAGAGCAAGCAGCAATTTGATGATCCAATTCGTGCAAACTTTTTGCGCAGCCATGGCGTGTCAACTGGTGAAAAATTCGCCCGGGTGTATTTTAAGCCCTGCTTTGACGGAGAACGCAAAAACGTCATCAAGGTTGACTGTAATGATTATTATCCCACCATGTTGGAGGAAGTACGCTCCAATGGCCTGTCTCCGAAGCAGCTGGCAGGCGTAGATGATACTCTTGGCGATGGCGATGATGATGCTGCCTTTGATGATGAGTATGCTCAGCGGCGATCCAATAGCAAAAAGAAAATGGCGGAAGAAAAGTGCAGAATTGTCCAAAGAGCGTGCCCCCATTGCCACTGTGAGCTTCCCCAGGGATTTGGCATACTGCCGGTTCATCATGTGGCCATGTTCGGCATCCGTGCCGCAGGAAAAACGGCCTATCTGGTGAACATGTTTCAGCAGGTAAATGCCCAGCTGAGCAATAATAATTTAGGCTCTGTAATGTTGGCAGAGGACAGCAGACTTTTTCTGCAACCGATGATTGATACGTATGCGGACAGTGGCAATACAAAGGCAACAACGGCAGATAACGGTTTGCTGCCTATTGTGTGTCAGTACAAAAACGGCGGAAAAGAATCCTTTATCGTTTTTTATGACATTGCAGGAGAAGCTGTAATGTACCCCGATTATATAGCGAACCATAAGGGCATTCAGAATTGCGAAGCGCTCTTAATGATGGTTGATCCTAACATGCTTACTTCAGGCGCATTTGCAGCTGCCTGGGAGAATGCACATGGAGCAGGCAGTGAAGATATGACATACCCTACGATCGATGAATTCTTGAATGTGGCAGGGGTGACTTGTCAAGATTTTGCCGATAATCTGAAGTCCATTGTTTGCGTCATGACAAAAATGGACATGGTGTTGGAAAAAGACTCTGATCTATTTGGCGGAGCCAACAGCAAGCTGGAAATTACCACGGATATTGGGAAAAAGCACTTGAATCATGTCAACCTTCAAGTCCTGGCAGAGGTACGGAAAAATTTGAATACGTTCCTGCAAACGCAGTATAGCGTGAACCTGAGCGAGAAGATTCATAATACCTTTGGCAAGGATCGGCAGGTGTATCTGCTGGGCGTTTCTACTTCCACTCGAGTGCCGTCGGCCCCCAATGATAAGAGAATTCGTTTTGAACCTAAGAATTCTGAAAATGATCCTAAGCATCGAATCATTGAGCCTTTCCTAGTAATTGCAATGACCTTTGGTCTTGTTAGCGGTGTGGATGATAAGGGTAATGTGAAGTGGTTTACAGGCAATGCGAAGGTGCCTGAGCATCACGCAGCTCCTGCAACGCCACCGCAGCAAGAAAAGAAGGCAGCTGCAGCAGCACCGGCGAAAAAGAGAGGATTCTTCAGCAGACTCTTTGGAGGCAGAAAATGAACATCAATGTGCAGTACTACATTGGCGGCGATGCTCCGAAAGTAGGCTTCAATGTCATTGGCAGATCGGATAACTTCCATGAAGATGCTGGTGCACGGTGGATTAACCATGGCAGTGAAGTAGAGGATCGCACTCGTGTTGAGCCGGCTGATTACAAACAGCCAGATCGTCTAATCAAGCTCTGCCACGTGTGGGAGTATCAAACGGATTCTTTTGGCGTGCCGGCCTTCATTTCTTCTTATGCAGGAATCAGCAATCGTGGCCGATTTCATGGTTTCGCAGAATACATTATGCCGGAGCTGGAACAACCGGTTTCTCAAATCACCACGGCAGGGCAGATGATCGATGCGGCTGTCCGGCTGAACACGCTGGATTTTTACGAATTCTGGGAAATAGAAAGCACGCCGATTCCGCCCCGGGATTATGTCCTTGACATTCGGGATGTACTGCCTGCTGCTTGGACAAAAAACGAGGATGTTGATGAGACGTGGCTGCTGACGCTGGTGAGCCGGTACTGGGAAAGCGCATCCAAGCGAGCGTTCTCCCAAGGATCTTTTAATCCGGTACTTGTGTGCTTAGGACAAATTGCAGAAGAAAAACAAGAAGACATCGATTGCACAATTGAAAAGGCGAGAAAATTCTATGCAACTGCGATTGCCCCTAAACTGCCAGCGCAGGTGCAGAACATCACCTCTTTTGCTGCTGGCGTGGATTGTCGGGATGCGATTGACCGATTGAATTCTGCACTGCTTTTCTGCATAGATGAGAACCTGAACGTAGAAGACGCTCTGCAGCTGGATGAACCCAAGACCTTGGGACAGTATAAGCTTTGCCCGGCAGAAATGAACTTTATCCGGGACGTGGCAAGTGGGAAAACACCGACGCTGGTAGCCGAGGTGATGAAGCAGTATCAAGCATTGCATCCTGATGCAAACTTGGATGTGCATCAAATTCCGTTTATGGCGGATTATCGAGTCTGGTATAAATTGTATTGTGTAGAGCATCTGATCCAAGAAGGTCCGGAGTTCTTGCAGCAGGCCAATCTGGATATAGAAGAGAATGAAGAGGACAAGATTCGCATCCGTCCAGCACGCTCCTACTTTTTGCTGATGAATGATTTGCGCAGCGTGTTTCTTGACCATGACAAGGAAGTCAAGAAAGCAGAGATCGACGCATTGTTAAAGGGATGCGAGGAAAAGCTTCTTCAAATGATGCTGGAAAGCATGCAGACCCAGGATGCAAAGCCTTTTATTGTGCGCCCTTCGGAAATGCGTATGTGGCATACAAAGATGCTCACGACCCCTTATGAGGAATTGGCTTCGCTGATGATGCAGCTGCTCACCATGGATCAAAAGCTGCGGGCAGAAAAACTGAGTTTCACTCGGGCTTTGTTCAGCACAAGGGTGAGCGAAACTACGGATGAGCGCAATGCAGCACTGATGAAATCTCTGCTGGAAAATTGTATTCGTCCACTGATTGAGCATGAACGCGGAAAAGAAAAGATTGCCGACGAATCTCCGCTGCGCACCCTTGGCAATGCGGAATTTGTCAATTGGGCATGTGCTTATCCCAAAACACGGCGGGTTTTTCACGATTTCTTTGCTGACGTGGTGAAGGATGCGGAGCTTCACTTCCTTCTCTATGGTATCGGCATTACGGATGGCTACTTAACCTTTGCAGAACTAGCTTGCAATACGCTGCGGATTTTCACGGAGAAGTACAGCCTGCCTGGTACACTTCCACTGTTGAAGAGCCGTGTTTGTGCTGTGCTGAATGATGCAGTCTATTTTGACAATCGACCCAGTGAAGGTGTTGCGGAGGCGTTTACGGAGTTCTGCATTGCCTGCTTCCATCACTACGGCGAAAAGATGGACGCACTGAAACCCTTCTTTACAGATCAAAAGGCTTTCCCTGTGGTAAGGGGCAGAGTGGAAAGAACGGATCAAAACAACATGTCCCGCTATAGCACAGCGCCTGCTTTGGTTGCTATTTTCAAGGAACAGGAAGATGCGGCAGAGCCGATGATCCCGGAACGGGCGCAAGCACTTTGGGAAACACTGAGCGGCGGCTGTAAAGGGGCAGAACGTTCGCAAGTAGCGAATGCTTTTGCCCATATGCTGGGCATCCGGAGAGACCACACGCTGCAAGAA
>CAVGBO010000070.1:13385-14214 GCA_963627465.1 Phocaeicola dorei | reverse complement strand
GAATATAGATTCACCTGAAAGCTTTGCAGTGACTTTATTCGCAGTAAAAAGCAAAACAAAATTAATGACTGACTGAAATAAGCCTACAGCCGTTGCATAAGAATATCTGCCGTTTTCAAAACCCGCTCTCAGCACATATGTATCAAGGATATCGCTTATGTTCCTGTTCATCGTATTGCCAAAGGCGTAGACTTGGTCAAAACTTCCACCGCCAGACATTATTTCTCCGCAGTCCAGAATCAGTAGCAAAGCTAAAATGCCGCGCATATGCGGCCAGATGATATATCGGAACTTGTGCCATCGATTTCCTCCGTCTATTGCCAGCGTTTCAAACAACGTCATATCAATAGAACAAATGGCGCCAAGGTAAAGTATTGAGCCCCACCCAATCCCTTTCCAAATTGATGTCGAAATCACCATCGGATAATAGTGCGCATTGTCTCCGAGAAAGTTGATATTGTGAGAGATCAGATTCAAGCGAACAAGCAGGATGTTTAGTGCACCGGAGGCAGGGTTCAGCAGGTTGTAGAATATTCCATACGCAATAGACCAGCTGATAAAATGCGGTAAATACGATGCTGTTTGTACTATTCGTCGGTAAGCAGAACTCCTGACTTCATTCAGCAGAACTGCAAGAATTAGAGGAGGAAACGTACAGAAAAGGATTTTTAACCCCGCCAATGTAACCGTGTTGAAAATGACTCTACCACACGACTCCGAAGAAAAGAAGTCGATGAAATGTTCAAAACCGTGATTGCTCGCCCACGGACTTGCAAATATCCCTTTAAAAATATCATAGTCCTTAAAAGAGATAATGATGACAGGCATG
>CAVGBO010000070.1:0-13375 GCA_963627465.1 Phocaeicola dorei | reverse complement strand
ATGGGAAGATAATTAAACAAAAGGGTTAGCACAATGGCAGGCAGCAGCATAAGATGCAACGCTATCTGTGCCTTTCCTCGTGCAAATGGGGGTGTTTTTACTGTCCTGACTTCAGTTGATCTAATGTGTTTTTTCTGCACCTTCATACCTCTATCTGACTTATCCATGTCACATGCCATCCGTATTTGTTAGTCAGTGGATGAATGCGATGTTAACAGTCCTTTTATTTGTTTCGTCCTCTGCTCCCTAATTCCACTCCTTTACAGGAACAGCGGCAAGCTCATAATCTCTCGGAAATCAATTTTGTGAATATCCATACATTTTCGTTACCGTGTACGGTCGAACTAGCGAAGGAGTTGAATCCCTTGCCTGCTGAACTTTTAATCAGCAAATAGGCAAGGAACCGAATTTGGGAAAGGCATCACCAGAAGGATGAAAACAAACTCGACATTATCTTTCAACGGCCGCTTTTCTTTATGTTGCCTTCCTTAACAACTGTTTTCCGTATTCAGCATAGCACATTTATCAAACAGCTGGCAATGATAACAATAGCATACAACTCTCAGAATTTGTCTTGCACGACCACGTTCTGCGCGCCAAACACATCCTGCAACTCTTTGATTGCATCAGCTTCTGCCTGTGTCTGGGAGGTTTCCTTTGCCCTTCCTGGTGCTTTGATCTCAAAGGTACATGGAACACCTGTTGCTTGTGTCAATGCCTCTACAATGGCATTCACGTTGTTTTTTACCATGGTAATGAACACATCCATGCTTTGGTTGACTTCCCAAACAAAGTGATGATCATCACCGCTTACCAGCTTGCCGTTAGCGGCAGTTGCAAGAATGCTGTACGTGCCGGTGGAGGTTTTCTTCAGGATGTTCATTGCCTCTTTCCAAGCTGCCTGTGCATCCTTCCCTGCTGCTGGAGCGGTCTTTGGCTGAACAGGCGTTGATTCTTTCATGCTCACTTTCGCTTTGCTCTGCTCTGCAGCAGTGGCAGGCGCAGCAGAAACGAAAGCACCGCTGTTCAGCTTCTGGGTCAGTTCGGCAAGCTGCTTTTCCAGGGTGCGGATTCTGTCGTTCAGGGCAGCAGCGTCCGTTTCTCCTGTACGCAGGCAAGCCTTTAAGGCAGCGTTTTCGAGGGCCATCCTCGGTGAAGAAGCAGACCGAAGATCACCCTCCACAGACATGAACAGTTCCAGCATGTTCATCAGCCTGGTTTGGGTCATGCCCTCTGCCTGACCGATGTATTCAGCAGCATCCTCTTTTGTCAAATCCAGCAGGTTCGCCAAATCATCCGGGCAGCTTTTGGCAATCAGCAACGCCCGCAAGTGCCGGCTGACATCCTTGGCAAAAACAATAGGATCCCTGCCAGAACGCATCAGCTCATCAATCAGCTGCATCAGTGTGGAAGGATCTTCATCCCGGAGCGCATCTGCAAAATGAAACAGAAAAGACCGGTCTGCCGTGCCCAACACATTGCGAACCAGCTCTTCCGTTACGTCACTTTGATAGCCAAGGCACATGTCCAGGATGCTCAGAGCATCACGCATGCCGCCCTCCGCTGCACGGGCGATCATCTGCAACGCCGTGTCTGAAGCCGTTGCCCCTGCGCCTTCTGCCGCTTCACGCAAGCGTGCAGCAATTTGATGAACAGGAATCCGGCCAAAGTCGAACCGCTGGCAGCGGCTCAAGATCGTCGCCGGAAGTTTTTGAGGCTCCGTTGTGGCAAGGATAAAAATCACATGCGCCGGCGGCTCTTCAAGAGTCTTTAGGAAAGCATTGAATGCACTAGTAGACAGCATGTGAACTTCGTCAATGATATATACTTTATATTTCCCGTGTTGAGGTGGATATTTTACTGTCTCCAGCATTTCGCGCATTTCTTCTACGTGCGTATTGCTGGCAGCGTCCATTTCCATCACATCCAGGCTTTCCTCTTTCAGCAGGCGTTGACAGCTTTCACAGCTGCCGCATGGATTGCCGTGATCCGGGTGCTCACAATTCACGGCACGAGCCATGATTTTTGCAGCGGAGGTTTTTCCTGTGCCTCGGCTTCCGCAAAACAGATACGCATGGGCAATGCGCCCGGATGCCACCTGGTTGCGAAGGGTGGCAACAATCGCCTCCTGCCCCACCATCGCGTTGAAATCCACCGGCCGCCATTGCCGATACAGTGCCTGATATGCCATGATGTTCCGCCTTTCAGTTGCAACGCTTTACGGATTTACTCCTCCTGAGGAGAAGAAAAGTCCAACCAAGGAATCAGTCCGCTCAGTTTCTTTTCGCCAATCCCACGAACGGTAAGCAAATCCTCCGGGTAATAAAAGGAACCGTGAGCCGCCCGCTCATCAAGAATATTCTGCGCCATGGTTTCGCCTACGCCGGGCAGCTCCTGCAAATCCTCAGCGTCCGCCGTATTGATTGCAATGGTGCCGCTAGTCTGCAAGGGAATTTGCGTAACCGTCGGCACGGCCAATGCCTTGCTTTCAAACTTGGCAGGTGCTTTCTTCGCAGCAGGCCAAGAGGTCACAATCATGCCGAGCATCAGAAGAGAAGCTATAACCATGCCGGCAATAGTCTGCCGCTTCCTCACATCAGTCTTCATTTTCATGCTGCTGATCCTTTTGGAGATCGTCCTTCACAGCACATGCATGATCGCACATGCTGCAGCCCGTCTCTTCCGTTTGCTTGGCAAGGCATTCCTCCAAATGGCGAACTCTTTCGCTCAGTGCCTGCATTCGTTCCAGCATAGGATCCGGCAAATTGACCTGATCCAAATCCACTTCATCTTTGCGTGCAGGCTGCTTTTTATGAACAATGCGTCCGGGATTGCCAACCACCGTGCAGTTAGCAGGCACATCCTTCAGGACAATGCTTCCGGCGCCAATTTTGGAATTATCCCCAATGGTAATGGGACCAAGCACTTTCGCACCTGCGCCAATCGTTACCCCGTTGCCGATGGTAGGATGCCGCTTGCCGGTCTCCTTCCCCGTGCCGCCCAAGGTAACACCCTGATAAAGGGTAACATTATCCCCGATGATCGTGGTTTCGCCAATCACCACACCATCCCCATGGTCAATGAAAACACCGTTGCCAATCACGGCACCAGGGTGGATTTCAATGCCGGTACGGTGTCTGGAACGCTGACTGATGATCCGTGCCCAAACAACATGGCCGTGTTCGTAAGCTCGATGGGCACGTCGATGGGCACGGATGGCTCGCAGTCCGGGATAACACAGCAGCACTTCCAGCTTGGACTTTGCCGCCGGATCTCGTGCTAAAACCGCTGCCATGTCAGCCTTTAACTGCTTAAACATTGCCACACACCTTCACTTTAATCATGATTTTCCGTTTCGGGAGATGTCTCTTCCACAGCATTGCCGTAAGGAACAAGCCGTTCCTGTGAATTCAGATGCTCACCGGGGCATTCATCCCGAAGGGGTGTCCAATTCGTGCCATGGAGCATCCACGCTTTCGCCGTATCCTGCTGCTGCAGGTGCAAAATGTCCATGACCCGCTCTCTTACCTGCGGATCCAGAACAGGGAACATCAGCTCAATACGGCGATCCAGATTTCTGGGCATCCAGTCCGCACTGGACAGATAGGTTTCGCTTTCTCCATCGTTGTAGAAATGGAAAATGCGGGCATGCTCCAAGAAACGTCCCACGATGGATCGAACAGTGATATTCTCTGAAAATCCGGGGATTCCTGCCTGCAAACTACAAATGCCCCGAACGGTCAGGTCGATTTTTACCCCAGCCTGCCCTGCCTCATAGAGGGCTGCAATAATGTCAGGATCCAGCAAGGAATTCATTTTTGCCTCAATTTTTGCCTCTCGGCCGGCTCTTGCATGATCCGTTTCCCGGCGAATGAGCCGCATCAGCTCAGGGCGAAGCTCCTTGGGAGCGGCTACCAAGAAATGCATGCCGGGTGTTTCGCTATAGCCGGTCACCATGTTGAAGAAGTTCCCTGCGTCCTCGCCGATTTCCTCACGTGCCGTTAGAATACCCATGTCCGTATACAGGCGAGCGGTTACGTCATTATAGTTGCCGGTACCCAAATGGGTGTAGCGACGAATGTGTCCATCCTCCCGGCGAATGACAAGGGTGATTTTGCTGTGGGTTTTGAGTCCGGGAAGACCATATACCACGTGGCAACCTGCCTTTTC
Source organism: Phocaeicola dorei (assembly GCA_963627465.1). Lineage (GTDB taxonomy): Bacteria > Bacillota > Clostridia > Christensenellales > Aristaeellaceae > CAKUFA01. Next base: position 9,205 of record CAVGBO010000070.1, on the reverse strand, counting down.
CAGCTCATGCCCCCAGTGAATATTGTTTTCTTCATCGAAACGTGCTTTCACTTCAAGCAGCACGGTGACTTGCTTGCCACGCTCTGCTGCTTCTGCCAAGGCAGCCACAATGGGCGAATGACCGGACACCCGGTACAGCGTTTGCTTGATGGCCATGACCTGATCATCTCGGGCTGCATCTCGTACAAAGCGGACAATCGGCTCAAAGGAATCATAGGGATGATAGAAGAAGCGATCTTTCTGTCGAATAGCTGCAAAGATGTCGCCGCTCTCCATTTCAGGATCAATCATCGCGGTGTATGACGGGAAACGCTCATGATCAAAACCTTCCAGACCCGAAAGCTGCTTCATAAAGAAGTCTAGGTTCAAAGGTCCGTCTACCTTGAACAGCTTTTCATCATCCACATCCAAGGCTTTTCGGAGAATGTCCAGCAGCCGCTTATCCATATCCGGATTACACTCAAGGCGAACCACGGCGCCCCACTTGCGCTTTTTCAGGCTCTTTTTAATTTCCTGCAGCAAATCAGCGGCTTCATCTTCATCATAGGTCAGGTCAGCATTGCGGGTAATGCGATAAGGATGGCACACCAGCACCTGACGACCAGGGAAAAGCCGATGAATGTTCATGGTGATGACCTGCTCCAGCAACAGGAAGGTCTTTTCGCCGGATTGGGTTGGCAGGAATACGACTCGGGGCAGAACATTGGGTACCTGCACGGTGGCGAAATCATTTTTCTTGCCATTCTTGCCGGAAAGCAGCACAGCAAGGTTCAGGGACTTGGACAGCAGCAAGGGGAAATGATGACCGGCATCAACAGCCATGGGCGTCAGTACCGGATAAACTTCCCGAGTGAAATAGTCCTCCAGATACAGTGCCTGCTCCCGGGTGAGGCTTTCCGGACGTGCCATGCGCACACCACATCTTGCCAAGGCAGGCAGGAGATACTCGTTCATAATCTTGTACTGCCGCTTCACCTGGGTGCGAATGCGAGCTGTTAGTGCCCGCAGCTGCTCCTGCGGCTTCATGCCCGAAGGATCCTTGCCCTTGGCACCGGAAAGCACCAGATCCCGCAGAGACCCCACACGAATCATAAAAAACTCATCCAGATTGGATGACACAATGGAAAGGAACTTCATTTGTTCAAACACAGGATTATCGGGATTACATGCCTCCATCAGAACACGCTCATTAAACTCCAGCCAACTGAGTTCCCGATTGGTATAGTGTTCCATAAACAAAGCAGCCCCTTTCATGGTAGGTGAATCACGGCAAGTGAATCACTTCTCTGCGGAAATTATACCAAATTACCATGGTAAAATCAACGCAGCAGCAGGACATGTTCATCGTGTGATCAGTTCCTGCGATGTCCTTTTCTTGTCTTTCTATTTCTGTGTTGACAATCCCATTTCCCTTTGCTACCATAGCAGAGTTGATTCAAAGAAAATCGAGGTTTATCGGTCTATGCATGACGATTCCACGCTGATGACAGAGGGGTCAATCAGCAAAAAAATCATTCGGTTTGCGCTGCCTGTTTTCTGGGGGAACCTTTTCCAACAGCTGTATAACGTGGTTGATTCCTTGGTGGTTGGTAATTTTATTGGCAGCCAGGCTCTTGCTGCGGTTGGCTCATCGGGTAGCCTTACGTTCCTGCTGGTCGGTCTAGTCAACGGCATTTTCCTTGGTGCCGGCGTGGTTGTATCCCGCTATGTAGGCGCCAGGGATGATGAGAACATCAGCAGAGCCGTTCACACCACGGTTGCCTTTGGTCTGATTTGTGGGCTGCTGCTGACACTGGTCGGCATAACATTGACGCCGTCGATCCTAAGGCTAATGGGAACGCCGGATGATGTGCTGCCCACATCCATCACCTATTTGCGCATTTACTTTATCGGTGTGCTTGCCAGCGTGATGTACAACGTTTCTAATGGCATTTTTAATGCTGTTGGTGACAGCAAGCATCCCCTTTATTTTTTGATTCTATCTTCTGTCATTAACGTGGTACTGGATCTTCTGTTTGTTGCTGTGCTGCAATGGGGTATTGCCGGTGCAGCATGGGCAACGGTCATTTCTCAGGCTGTAAGTGCCTTCCTGGGGCTTAGGCTGCTTTGCCACGTTACAGACCCCTGGCGTCTATTCCCGAAAAAGATCTCCCTGCACCGCACAACCTTGATGGAGATTCTGAAGCTGGGCGTTCCCTCCGGACTGCAAAACTCCATCATTTCTTTGGCCAATACGGTGGTGCAGAGCAATATCAACGCCTTCGGCTCCGTTGCCATGGCAGGATGCAGCGCCTATTCCAAGATTGAAGGCTTCGCATTTTTGCCGATTACCAGCTTTGCCATGGCCATGTCTACCTTCATCGGTCAGAATCTAGGTGCCAAGCAGTATGACAGAGCCAAGAAGGGTGCTCGCTTTGGTATTGCCTGCTGCATTATTCTCTCTGAGTTGATTGGCGTTGTCTTCTACGCCTTTGCTCCCCTTTTAATTGGTGCCTTTGACAGCGATCCTTCCGTCATTGCTGTTGGCGTGCAGCAGGCACGAACCATCACCCTGTTTTATTTTCTGCTGGCGTTTTCCCACGGCGCAGCAGGCGTTCTGCGAGGCGCAGGCAAGTCCACGGTGCCCATGTTTGTGATGCTTGGCTGCTGGTGTATTATCCGCATTACGTATTTGGTGATTATGGTTCCCTTGTTCCGGGAAATGCAAACGATTTTCTGGGTGTACCCCTTCACATGGAGTCTGTCCACGGTTTGTTTCACGGTGTATTATCTGAAGGCAGACTGGATTCACGGATATGAAAAGCCATAAAATCCTATAAGTGGAACGATTAGCGTTTGAAGCCCATCAATCCCCTATTTACGTCAACGTAAGCAGGGATTGATGGGCTAGTTGTTTTTCAGCAATGATGCCTCTGGCTTTTGCTCATGGTTTTCTGTTGACGGTGCATACATGGTCTATCAAAATACTATAATGCATTCAGGCTAAAGAAAACCCCACCGAAACTTGCGAAACGGTGGGGCGAAAGAAAACCAAATTACTTCTTAGCAGCCATCTTTTCCAGGATAGCAGCATGAGCAGCGGCCAGACGTGCGATCGGCACACGGAAAGGAGAGCAGCTCACATAGTTCAGGCCAACCTTGTGGCAGAACATGATGGAGCTCGGATCGCCGCCGTGTTCGCCGCAGATGCCCAGCTTGATGTTGGGACGGGTGGAACGACCAAGCTTTGCAGCCATTTCAACCAGCTTGCCAACGCCATCGGTATCCAGACGAGCGAAGGGATCGCTTTCGAAAATCTTGTTATCGTAGTAGGCACCCAGGAACTTACCGGCATCGTCACGAGAGAAGCCAAAGGTCATCTGGGTCAAGTCATTGGTGCCGAAGGAGAAGAACTCAGCTTCCTCAGCAATTTCGTCAGCCGTAACAGCTGCACGAGGAATCTCGATCATGGTGCCCACATGGTAGTCCAAGGTAACACCCTGCTCTTCAAAGACCTTCTTGGCAGTTTCGTCCACAATGCCCTTTACGAAAGCCAATTCCTTCTTGGAACCAACCAGAGGAATCATGATTTCGGGCACGATGTCATAGCCGCATTCCTTCTTCACGTTGATGGCAGCCTGCAGCACTGCACGGGTCTGCATCTCAGCAATTTCAGGATAGGTAACGGCCAGACGGCAGCCACGGTGACCCATCATGGGATTGGACTCGTGGAGAGCGTTGATCTTCTGCTTCACCTGATCAACGGTGTAGCCCAGGTTCTTGGCCAGCTCTTCGATTTCTTCGGTCATGTCCAGATGGGGCACGAACTCGTGGAGCGGCGGATCCAGATAACGCACGGTCATGGGACGGCCTTCCAGAGCCTTGTACATGGCCTCGAAGTCACCCTGCTGCATGGGCAGAATCTTTGCCAATGCCTTTTCGCGCTGTTCCTTGGTGTCAGCCAGGATCATCTCACGCACGGCAGCGATACGAGTGGATTCGAAGAACATGTGCTCGGTACGGCACAGACCAATACCTTCAGCACCGAAGGCAACAGCCTGCTTGGTGTCACGAGGCGTATCAGCGTTGGTGCGAACCTGCAGCTTGCGAGCCTTGTCAGCCCAGCCCATGAAGCGAGCGAAGTCGCCGGAGATGGAAGCTTCCACGGTGGGGATCAGGCCGTCGTACACGTTGCCGGTGGAGCCGTCAACAGAGATGCAGTCACCCTCGTGATACACCTTGCCAGCGATGGTCACGGTGTTGTTGGCTTCGTCAAACTTCAAGTCGCCGCAGCCTACAACAGCCGCACGACCCATGCCGCGAGCCACAACAGCAGCGTGAGAAGTCATGCCGCCGAATGCAGTCAGAATAGCCTGGGAGAAGTCCATGCCCTCGATATCTTCAGGCGTGGTTTCCTTACGAACCAGGATGACCTTTTCCTTGTTCTTGCCATGCTCTGCAGCAGCGTCAGCAGTGAAGTAAATAGCACCTGCGCCGGCACCGGGAGATGCGGGCAAGCCCTTTGCAATCACGGGAGCCTTCTTGATGGCAGCAGCATCGAAGTTGGGGTGCAGCAGGCTGTCGAGCTGCTTGGGTTCAACCTTCAGCACAGCTTCTTCTTCGCTCAGCACGCCTTCATCCACCAGATCAACGGCGATCTTCAGAGCAGCCTGAGCGGTACGCTTGCCGTTACGGGTCTGCAGCATGAAGAGCTTGCCACGCTCGATGGTGTACTCCATATCCTGCATATCACGATAGTGATCTTCCAGGGTCTTGGCGATCTTCACGAACTGGTCATACACTTCAGGCATCTGCTCATGCAGCTGAGAGATGGGCTGAGGTGTACGGATGCCAGCCACAACGTCCTCGCCCTGTGCGTTCAGCAGGTACTCGCCGTACAGCTTCTTCTCGCCGGTGGAGGGGTTACGGGTGAAGGCAACGCCGGTGCCGGAAGTTTCGCCCATGTTGCCGAAGACCATGGACTGCACGTTAACGGCAGTGCCCCAGTCGCCGGGAATGTCATTCATACGGCGATAGTAAATAGCACGAGGATTGTCCCAAGAACGGAACACAGCCTTGATGGCCTCCATCAGCTGTTCCTTAGGATCCTGGGGGAAGTCAACACCCTTCTCTGCCTTGTAGATTTCCTTAAAGCGAACAACAACTTCCTTCAGGTCATCAGCAGTCAGGTCACGGTCGAACTTTACGCCCCGCTTTTCCTTGAACTCGTCCAGAACGTCTTCGAACTTGCTCTTCTTGATTTCCATTACCACGTCAGAGAACATGGCGATGAAACGACGATAAGCATCGTAGGCGAAGTGCTCGTTATCGGTCAGCTTTGCAAGACCCTTTACGGACACGTCGTTCAGACCCAGGTTCAGGATGGTATCCATCATGCCGGGCATGGAAGCACGAGCACCAGAACGCACGGAAACCAGCCAAGGATCGTGTTCATCGCCGAACTTCTTGCCGACGATTTCTTCGGTCTTGGCCAGTGCGGCATAGATCTGCTCCTCGATGTCGGAAGCGATGACCTTACCATCGGTGTAGTAGCGAGTGCAGGCTTCGGTAGAAATGGTGAAGCCCTGAGGCACAGGCAGACCAATGTTGGTCATTTCAGCCAAGTTGGCACCCTTGCCGCCCAGCAGCTCACGCATGTTTGCGTTGCCTTCCGTGAAGAGGTAAACATACTTCTTCTCCATGGGAAACTCCTCCTTGTTCACTTTTCGCAGGACAGAATCCTGCGACTGCCGATGCGGTTCTGTTACCGCATATGGGCAGTTCTTTCACATATCCCTTGGATTATACAATCTTTTTCCGCTTTTTGCAAGACCGTTCGACTTCCTTTTGGTTATATTGCAATAAAAGCATGAAAAAAGTCTGAAAACCCATCGGAATACTGCTTATCAATCAAAAATTTGGAAGATGCCGCACTTCAAATACTGGGTTTCAGGGGCAGCCGGCAGAATGGGATGATCTTTTCCTTGTGTGCGATACTCCACCTGCCGCAGCTGCACATGGGCGTCATGTGCAGCGTCACGCACGATGTTCATGAACGCATCCGGCAAAATATGCTGACTGCAGGAGCATGTAATCAGGTAGCCGCCCGGCTTGACCATCTTCATGGCACGCAGATTGATTTCTTTGTAGCCGCGGGTTGCACTGGCAATAGCGGAACGAGTCTTCGTAAATGCAGGCGGATCAAGGATGACCACGTCATACTTGATACCCTCCCGGCTTTGCTGACCCAACAAATCGAATGCATTAGCTTCCACGAAATGAACTCGATCTTCCAGGTGATTCAGCTTGGCGTTCTCCGTTGCGAATTCGCAGGCAAAGCCAGAAATATCTACGCCGGTTACTTCGGCAGCGCCAAAGTAACCCGCATGGAGAGCAAAGCTGCCTGTATGGGTGAAGCAGTCCAGCACCGTTTTGCCCTTTACAAAAGGCGCAATAGCCGCTCTGTTCTCCTTTTGATCTAGGAAGAAACCGGTTTTCTGCCCTTCCTTTACATCCACCCAGAAATGCACGCCGTTTTCGATCATTTCCACCCGGTCGGGCACTTCGCCGTATAGGAGTCCTGTGGTCATTTCCATGCCTTCCAGCTTGCGGACAGGCACGTCATTCCGCTCCCAGATGCCGGCAGGATGCACTTCTTCCACCAAAGCATCCACCACATCCTGCTTGAAACGTTCCATGCCCAGTGCCAGGCACTGAAGCACCAGCACATCACCAAAACTATCAACGATCAAAGCAGGCAGGCGGTCGCTTTCCGCAAAAATCAGCCGGCAGGAGCGAAGATCAGCAAAGGTACGCCTGTAATCCACGGCTTCCTTGACACGCCGGAAGATGAATGCACGGTCAATCGGCTCGTCCTTCAGACTCATGATCCGCAAAGCAATCTGCGACTGGGGGTTGTAATAAGCTTTTGCAAGGAAGCGTCCTTTAGCGGACACCACGTCCACAATGTCACCGGGGACAAAATCTCCTTCTACCTTCGCAATGTCACTGCGGAAGATCCAGGGATGCCCGCTGTACACACGTTTCTCTTTTCCGGGAATAAGAATTGCAGATGCCATGGTTTGCCTCCACACTTAGTGCTTTGCAGCCTTGATGAAGGCTGTGAAAAGCGGATGTGCCTTATTGGGACGAGAAATAAATTCAGGATGGTAGATAACGCCCACATAGAAAGGATGGTCGGTCAGCTCAAATGCCTCAGGATAGTTGCCCTCCACAGCCTGAGCAGTGAAGTGCATTCCCTTGCCCTCCAGCATGGAAACAAATCCTTGTTCAATCTCGTAGCGGTTCTCGTGACGTTCATGAATAACATCTGCTCCATAAATGTCATGAAGCTTGCCGGGAATCAAGCGCACATCCATACCGCCCACACGTGCCGCCTGCCGACTGTCGTTCAGTGCCGTCACCCGGTCGTCCGGGATCCGCACAACAGCCGGGTCACAATCATGCTTCACTTCCGTGGAGTTCGCATCAGTCAAGCCAAGCAGGTGACGTACAGCCTCCACAACACCGAGCTGCATGCCAAAGCCAATCATCAGGCAGGGCTTCTTCTGTTCCCGTGCGTAGCGAGCCGTTGCAATAATGCCCTCTGCTCCACGGTCACCGTAGCCGCCCGGCAGCAGGATGCCATCGTATTTGGCGAGCTTCTCTGCCGCATTTTCGTCTGAAATATCTTCCGAGTTAATCCAGTCCAGATTCACACTGGTCAGGTTCGCAATACCTGCGTGGGTCATGGCTTCTGCCACAGACAGATAGGCATCGTGAAGCTCCACATATTTGCCAACGAGAGCAATGGAGACTTCGCCTTCAGGATGGGTGTAGCGCTGCACCATGTCTTTCCATTCGGTCAAATCCGGAACGGTCACCGGCAATGCAAGTTCCTTGCAAACGATATCCGCAAAGCCTTCCTTTTCCAGCATCAGCGGCACGTCGTACAGGGTAGGAGCATCCGCATTCTGTACCACGTTACCCGTTTTCACATTGCAGAAAAGGGCAATCTTATCCTTAGCCTCTGTGGTAATGGGCAGTTCAGTGCGGCAAACAATCACATCCGGCTGAATGCCAATAGCACGCATGGTCTTTACGCTGTGCTGTGTGGGCTTGGTCTTCATTTCTCCCGCAGCATTCAAATAAGGCAGCAGGGTGACATGGACAAAGCAGGTATTATGCTCCCCTACCTCCCATTTCATTTGGCGAATGGCTTCCATAAAAGGAGAAGATTCCATATCACCGACGACGCCACCGATTTCAATGATGGCAACATCTGCGCCGCTGTTTATTGCTGCCAGTTTGATTCTGCTCTTGATTTCATCCGTCACATGGGGAATAACCTGCACAGTGCCACCGTGATACTCGCCACGCAGTTCCCGCTCCATAATCCGCTTATGCACCTTACCGGTGGTAACGCTGGCTTCGCCCCGCAGATTCACATCAGTAAAGCGTTCATAGTGACCAAGATCCAAGTCTGCCGCCACGCCATCATCCGTGATGAAGGCTTCGCCGTGCTGCAAAGGAGACAGAAGCCCCGGATCCACATTGTAATAAGGATCGCACTTCTGCATCGATACCTTATATCCCCGTGCTTCCAGCAGCCGTCCCAAAGAAGCGGCCGTGATGCCCTTCCCCAAGGAAGAAACAACGCCGCCGGTAACAAACACATATTTGGTCGCCATGGTCAACGCTCCTTATTTCGTCCGATTCATGATTCCTTCTTCATTGTAAAGGTCGGGTTCCGTTCTGTCAAGGGTGGAACTCACGGAAATGGCGAAGTCCCAACGTCATATTACAAAAGTATGAAGTTCATCGCCTCGGCAAGCAAATTTATGTCATAAGCGTAAATTTTCCTCAGCCGCTTCACAGAAGTCTTCTTTGGCATCGGAAGCTGCTTTAATGCGGACAATACCATACGCCGGATAACAGCCATGTTTTCCGGAGCGTGATCTTTCCTAATGCGGGAATGATCCTCTCGGAAAGATGCGTCCAGGCAATAATGCAACCCATTTTCAATGCTCCAGTGCCTGCGCATGGCAGTGGCAAAGGCATCGATGTCTGTCAACGATGTAATGGCGCATCGAGTTTCGGTTGTTTCCATTTCCCCAATGGTGACACAGGAACGCACCATGGCGATGGCCTTCAATCCTGCCCATTCACCGGCGGTTGCTAACCCAGATAAATCAGTGATCAATAATATGTTCTGTACTTGATTCTG
>CAVGBO010000069.1:0-14750 GCA_963627465.1 Phocaeicola dorei | reverse complement strand
GGTCATTGTTTTGTAATATTTGAAATGATTTTGTAATATGACGTTGGGACCGTGAAATCAGAAGTTCCCTAGACTTCCGAGGCTTGCCGAATATTCATCGGATTTTTTCACAAAGGTACCCGGAGCGGAGAGCACTTCGTTCACATCGAAGGGGTCACAGGTTCGAGTCCTGTTGCGACCACATTCGCCTGGCAAGCTTGCTTGTCATTTTTTTGAAAGTTGTATGCTATTGTTATTTTTCTTGCCTTTTGTTTCGGAGAGGTGTATACTGATTTGGGCATGCAATGAGGCATGTTAAAATCAGGAGCATATGGAGGATTCAAATGGCCAGATTATTCGGTACAGACGGTGTTCGCGGCATTGCAAATCGTGACTTGACCTGTGAATTGGCGTTTAAGCTTGGCCAGGCCAGCGCATGCGTCCTGGCAAGCAATGTACATCGTCCCACCATCCTTGTAGGGCGGGATACCCGAATCAGCGGTGAAATGCTGGAAAGTGCTTTGGTGGCAGGCATCTGCTCCATGGGGGCGAGAGCCGTGTTGGTAGATGTTATGCCTACGCCTGCCATTGCCTATTTAACCCGTTATTATCAGGCTGATGCAGGTGCAGTCATTTCGGCCAGTCACAATACCGTCGAGTACAATGGCATCAAGTTCTTTGATAGCAAGGGATACAAGCTGCCTGACGCCGTGGAGGATCGCATTGAGGAAATCATCCGCACCGGCTTGCCGGAGGATCGTCCACTGCCCATTGGCGCAGAGGTGGGGCGTCCGGTTCGTCAGCGCAATGCCCAGCGTCGTTATATCGATTTTGTGAAGGAAACCACTGGCGTTCGGCTGGATGGCCTGCACATTGTTCTCGACTGCGCCCAAGGGGCGAATTCTCAGGTGGCACCCACGGTGCTTACAGAGCTTGGCGCACATGTCAGCGTATATTATCATGAACCTGACGGAACCAACATCAATGAGAACTGCGGCTCCACCCACCCGGAGCGTCTGTGTGAATTGGTACGTGAGCTGGGCGCCGATGTGGGGCTGGCTTTCGACGGGGATGCAGACCGGCTGATGGCTGTGGATGAGCGTGGCAAGCTGGTGAATGGCGATCAGGTCATGTGCATTTGTGCCAATCATCTGAAGAGTCAGGGCAGGCTTCGTGGCAACACACTGGTCACAACCATCATGAGCAATATGGGGCTGGATCTGGCACTGAAAAAGCTGGGCATTCAGCAGGTGAAGACCAAGGTGGGAGATCGGTATGTGCTGGAAAACATGCTGGAGAACCATTACAGCCTTGGCGGTGAGCAGTCCGGTCACGTAATTTTCCTGGATTATAACACCACCGGAGACGGATTGATTACGGCGCTGCAGCTGCTGACGGTGATGGTAGAGAGCAAGCAAAGCTTGTCTCGCCTGGCGCAGATCATGGAGATTCTGCCTCAAAGCCAGTACGCTGCCAAGGTAACAGATGCTCGGAAGTACGACTTTGACAAGGATGAGGAGATCCTTGCGGCAATTCAGGTATTGGATAAGAAGTACGAAGGCCGTGGTCGGGTGCTAGTGCGTGCCAGCGGCACAGAGCCCTTTGTCCGCATCATGATCGAAGGCCCTGATCAAAAAGAAATGGATCAGGATGTGTACACACTAGCAAAGCTGATCGAGAAGAAATTGAACGCATAAGCTTCGAAGCATAGAAAAACAGGAGGACGGCATGGAAGTCGTCCTCCTGTTTTTGTGCAGTTATTACAGCTGGTTAACGGCGGCTTTCAGTGCATCTACGTAATCAAGCCGCTCCCAAGGCAGTTCCACATCCGTGCGACCCATATGACCGTAGGCAGCCGTCTGACGATAAATCGGACGGCGCAGGTCAAACCGCTTAATGATGCCGTCAGGACGCAGATCAAACAGTTCAGCCACAATCGAGGCAAGCTGATCGTCAGCAATGACGCCAGTACCCTTCGTATCCACCAGCAGGCTGACCGGCTGAGCGACACCGATGGCGTATGCCAACTGAATCTCGCACTGACGTGCCAGTCCAGCTGCGACAATGTTCTTTGCCACATGACGGGCGGCATAGGCTGCGCTGCGGTCAACCTTAGTGGGATCCTTGCCAGAGAAGGCTCCGCCGCCATGAGGCGCATATCCGCCGTACGTATCCACAATGATTTTACGGCCGGTCAATCCGCTGTCGCCAGCAGGGCCACCCAGCACAAAGCGTCCGGTGGGGTTAATAAAGTACTTGGTTTCAGCCGTCAGTAGTTCAGCGGGAATGACAGCACGAATCACCTGTTCCTTCACGTCCTTGGCCAGCTGCTCTTGGCTTACGTCAGGAGCGTGTTGGGTGGAAATAACGACCGTGTCCACGGCTACCGGGCGGCCGTCTTCATAGACGATGGTCACCTGGCTCTTGCCGTCTGGACGAAGGTAGGGGAGTGTGCCATCCTTCCGCAGCTGGGCAAGGCGGCGGGTCAAACGATGGGCAAGGGCGATAGGCATGGGCATGTATTCCTGGGTTTCATCACAGGCAAAGCCAAACATCATGCCTTGATCGCCGGCACCGGTTTCCTCCACGGCAGAGCCACGGGTTTCGATGGCATCATCCACGCCCATGGCGATGTCAGGACTTTGGGTATGGATGGCGGTAAGCACGGCACAGCTGTCGGCATCAAAGCACAGATCAGCAGAAGTATAGCCGATGTCCCGCACCACATTCCGCACCACATCAGGAATGGAAACTTGTGCCGTAGTGGTAATTTCACCCATGACCATAACCATACCGGTAGTGGCACAGGTTTCGCAGGCTACACGAGCATTGGGATCCTGTGCCAGCATGGCATCCAGCACGGCGTCGCTGATTTGGTCACATACCTTGTCAGGATGTCCTTCGGTTACAGATTCAGAGGTAAAGAGTCTTCTCATTTTCTTGCTGCTCCTTTTCAGTCGGTTTATTAGGATACAGAGCCGCAAAAAACCCGCCCGGTTTGCACACGAACCAGGCGGGAATCAATCTTTCGATCGTCCTTATCTGTCAGCGCTCATGATGGGGTGTGCCGCGCTGTGGGAATTGGCACCAAGCAATTAACCTGCCGGTTGCCGTGACGTCATCGGGCCCATCCCTCAGCCACTCATGATAAGGTGTTTACTTTTGCGTATGACAGTTTACCATACAAGCTAGCCTATGTCAAGCAAATGTTTTTTTGTTACGCCTGTGCCTCGGCTTCATCCGCATCGATAATGGCACGAGCTACATGTACGCCGCTGGCAGAGGCATGGGACAGGGAGTGGGTAATGCCGCTGCCGTCGCCGATGATGTACAGCCCGGGATACCGGGTCTCCAGCTTATCGTTGACCTGCACTTCCATGTTATAGAACTTAACTTCTACACCGTACAGCAGCGTATCTTCATTGGCCGTGCCGGGGGCAACCTTATCCAGCGCATAAATCATTTCGATGATGCCGTCCAGGATACGCTTCGGCAGCACAAGGCTCAGGTCACCCGGCGTTGCGCTAAGCGTAGGCGTGATAAACGCTTCTTCAATGCGGCTGGCGGTGGAACGGCGGCCACGGATCAAGTCACCAAAGCGCTGAACAATGACGCCACCACCCAGCATGTTACTGAGCCGTGCAATACTCTCGCCGTAGCCATTGGAATCCTTGAAGGGCTCGGAAAAATGCTTAGCAACCAGCAGGGCAAAGTTTGTATTCTCTGTCTGCCGAGAAGGATCCTCATAGCTGTGACCATTTACGGTGACAATGCCATTGGTGTTTTCACTCACGACGGCACCCTTGGGGTTCATGCAGAAGGTACGCACCAGGTCGCCATACTTTTCCGTACGATAGACAATTTTGCTTTCGTACAGCTCATCTGTCAGATGAGCAAACACAGCAGCGGGCAACTCAACCCGCACGCCGATATCCACACGATTGGATTTGGTGGGAATCTCCAGCTCGTGGCAAACTTGCTCCATCCACTTGCTTCCGCTGCGGCCAACGGAAATGATGCACTGCTTGCACTCGAAGTCACCACTAGCGCAATGCACAGTGTAGCCTTCATCTGTTACAGCAATGGACTGTACAGGGGTTTCAAAGTAGAAATCCACTTTTTCCTTCAGCTCAGCATAGAGGTTTTCCAGCACCAGGTAGTTAATGTCCGTGCCCAAGTGTCGCACGGAAGCATCCAGCAGGTGCAGGTCGTTCTGAATGCAAAGGGTCTTGAACCGTGTGCCGGCTGTGGAGTAAAGCTTGGTACCTTCACCGCCGTAACGCAGATTGATTTCATCCACGTAGCGCATCAGTTCCAGCGCACGCTTCTTTCCAATATACTCGTACAACGTACCGCCGAAGTCATTGGTAATATTGTACTTGCCATCCGAGAATGCGCCTGCGCCACCGAATCCGCTCATAATGGAGCAGCTCTTGCAGCCTACGCAGGACTTTACCTTTACACCGTCAATGGGACAATGACGGCGATTCAGCGGATGACCCGCTTCGAACACGGCAATCTTGAGGGAAGGTTTACGGGCAGCCAGTTCGTAAGCGGAGAAGATACCGCCCGGGCCTGCGCCGATGATGATAACGTCGTACTGATTCATGATCATTCCTCCTGGATGACTCAAGCTTCCGAAGCAATCGGAAGCGTATCGATGCCGTGAGTGCGCTTTTCTCATGACATCATGAAAACACGCCTTCTCTTGGATACACCAAGAAAGGGCGTGCAACAACATACTTACATTGCGTTATTGCAATTAAGCATATCATTTCTTTCTGCAAAGGTCAAGGGCTGCAAAGCGGGAAATCGTACCTTTCAGCAGAAAAAACATAAAAAATTCGGAATCACTTCACCAACACCATACAAACAGCCGTGGCGCTGATGCCTTCTTCACGGCCTTCAAAGCCGAGATGTTCCGTTGTGGTTGCTTTCACACTTACACGCTGCTCCGGCAGGCCAAGCACCTCAGCTACCTTGGTGCGCATCGCCGGGATAAAGGGCGCCAGTTTGGGCTTTTGCGCAGCAATGGTAATGTCAGCGTTTGTAACCTTGGCACCATGGCTGTCAAGCAGCTGCACCACATGTTCCAGCAATGCCATGGAGGAAATGCCCTTATATTTCGGATCAGTATCCGGGAAGTGCTGGCCAATATCTCCTAGGGCAAGAGCACCCAGCATAGCGTCCATCAATGCGTGAAGGGCAACGTCGGCATCGCTGTGCCCCAGCAGCCCCAACGTATGCGGGACGTTTACGCCGCACAGGATCAGATCCCGTCCTTCTGTCAGACGATGCACATCAAAACCGTGACCGACTCGAAAATCAGGAATGGATTCTTCCAAGAAAGATGCAGCCATTTTCATATCCTCCGGCGTGGTCAATTTGATGTTTCGTTTGTTTCCCTCCACAAGCTTTACAGGGTGTCCCATATGTTCAAGCAGGGATGCATCGTCAGTGCCTCGATAATCGTCCTGTAAGGCTTGCTGATGGGCTTCTATGAGCAGGCTGGTCAGGAATCCCTGTGGCGTCTGCACCGCCCGCAGAGAGGCTCTGGAGGGCGTAGAAAGCACATAGGCATCTTCATCGACAACCTTCATCGTATCCGTTGCAGGAATAGCAGCTACGCCAGTGCCGTACTGCTCCACAGAGGTCATCACACGACGGATGGTTGCGCTGTCTACCAGGCATCTGGCACCGTCATGAATAAGCACACGGTCGCATGCTTCCGGCAGCGACTGCAGTCCGTTCCAAACAGAAGCCTGCCGATCAGTGCCGCCTTCTGCAAAGCAAATGGCAGCCACATCAATGCCGCTGCTTTCCAGTGCTTTCTGAATGGCATCACGGTCAATTGCACGGCATACCAGCACAAGCACATCGGCAAAGGGCAGGAAGGCACGAACAGAACGGCAAATAACCGGCTCACCAGCCAAAGGAAGCAGTACCTTATTGCAATCTGCTCCCATGCGCTGCCCGGAACCGCCAGCGAGAACAATAGCACCCAACATATTGCAGCCTCCTGATTACTCTCGCTCTGCTGCCACGCCTTCGTCTTCGGAAAGAATCCGATACATGTCAGCAGCACTGCCTTTGCGGACGGTTTCGGCAATGCTGAGGATTTCGTACTTGCCATAGTGATCACCAAAGCGGATGGTCATCACATCCCCGACATTCACCTCGGCTCCGGGTTTCGCTACCTTGCCATTCAAGGAAACACGTCCTCCACTGCAGGCCTCGTTGGCAACCGTACGCCGCTTAATGATTCTTGAAACTTTCAGGTATTTATCCAGGCGCATGATAATCTCCTTTGTATGAAAAAGACCCGCAGGCAAATAACACCTGTGGGCCGATGTGAAAAAGGTCGAAATTACTTGTTCACAGTGTCCTTCAGAGCCTTGCCAGCCTTGAAGACAGGAGCCTTAGAAGCTTCGATCTTGATTTCCTCGCCAGTACGGGGGTTGCGGGCAGTGCGAGCAGGACGCTCCTTTACTTCGAAAGAGCCAAAGCCAACGACCTGAACCTTTTCGCCCTTAGCCAGGGTTTCAGTCACAACTTCAACAAAAGTGTTCAGAGCCTTCTCGGCATCCTTCTTAGAGAGACCGGCATTGGCAGCCAGAGCTGCGGTCAGTTCAGTCTTGTTCATGAGTAAATTCCTCCTTGTTTTTTCCTTCATGCACGATGGCAAGAAATAAGACTTACCAAGCATCTGTCAACAGACGCAAGTCAAACGACTTCAGCTGTTCTGCGCCGATTTGACTCTTTTCCAGTATACATCCATTTCGCTTAAAGTCAAGTCTTTCAGCACTTTTCCGTCTGAAATAATCAACTTTTCCATGGTGTCAAAACGGTTCATGAACTTTTTGGTCGCAGTTTTTAACAAAAGTTCAGGCTCCTTGCCGCTGAGCCTTGCTACGTTGACGCAGGAAAAGAGCAGATCCCCCAGCTCCTCACCGGGGTCCCGGCCGTTCTTCATTTCCTCCAGCACTTCTTCTGCCTCTTCATGTACCTTGGGCAGTGCTTCCTCTGGCGTATCCCAGTCGAAGCCTACTTGAGCAGCCTTTTTCTGCACTTTCGCCGCATACATCAGAGAGGGCAAAGCGATGGATACGTCACGCAGCACATCCGCCTGGGTAGTCAGCTTCTTTTCTACTTTTTTCAGCTCCTCCCAGCTTACGGAAACCTCACCAGGTGTAGTACAGTGTGCGTTCCCGAAGATATGGGCATGCCGGTAAATCATCTTATGGCACACCGCTGTCGTAACGTCAGAGAGGGAAAAGGTTCCGTGGCTTTCTCCAATGCTGGCGTGGAACACCACCTGCAGCAGCACATCGCCAAGCTCATCCGCTAGGTGATCAGGATCTTGCTCATCGATGGCACCGATGGCTTCCCACGCTTCTTCAATCAGGTAAGGACGAAGAGATTCATGGGTCTGAGCACAATCCCATGGACAGCCGTTTTCTCCACGGAGAATGCCCATGATCTCCTTCAAGTCCGCAAAGCAATACCGCTGCCGTTCTTGGAAGGGTGCCGCAGGTACATAGACGCAGCAAGTATGGTCATATTTCTTTTGCCGATCCAAGTCTTCAAGGGCAAGAAGCTTCGGCTTATAGACCGCCTTGTCTGTAGGCGAAAAGAAGACAACGGACATTTCATCATTGTACAGATCCGTAAGCCACAGTTTCACGTCGCCTGCTAGAATCCGGTCGTTGATTTCCGTAATCATCAGGGGCGTACGAGGATCCGGGACAGCATGGATGCAATCCGTCGCCGTAAGAATCCGCAGACCTTCGCTGCGTTTTTCTGCCGGAACAGCGGCCAGGCAGGCATCTGCCGTTGACAATCCTGCATAGCAGGTGAGGGAAGCACCCTCCGGACGCATCTTCGCCAAGGCTGAAACAGAACCGTCCGTTGAAGCATCCATGACGGCATAGGTCAGCGGAGCTCCTTCAGCCAAATGCCAAAGGTGCTGTGCCATGGCTGTATGCATTTCAGAAAAATCTTCATAGCGGTCATAAAAGTCATCCAGCGTATCGAAAGAAATGCCTTTTTTCTTCAACCAATCAGCCGCACCATGCTGTTGTGTTCGCAGCACCAGATGCGAAGCGTGCTGCAGCAATTCGGCAGTCTGCAGAGTCATCAGAGAGGGATCGCCGGGGCCAAGGGTAACAACGGAGATAGAGGCTTTCATCATGCATCAGCCTTTCTTCTTACTGCGGCGAAGAGAGCGAAGATCTTCAGGGGTCATTGCCTTAACGAGAATGGCAGTGCCAAAGTAGACAACAACACCCAAAGCGATTTCCAGAAGAGTGAAAATGCGGTTAATGGGCAGCAGGCTGCGGGCGATGAATACAGCGATGCCCATTGCCAGCGTAGCAAGACCAGGGCGGACAACCCATCCCATCCAGTTGAATTTCAGGTGGCCATACTTGCATACACAAATGAGATTCGGAATCATGGAAACGGAGTAGCAGACGATGGATGCAATGGGGCCACCGTAAATGTTAATGCCAGGCGTGCCAACGAGGATGTAATTCAGCAGAATTTTGCAGCCTACACCGGCAACGAGGGTATACATGGGAATACGCTGCTTATGCAGACCTTGCAGAATGCTGCTGGTAGCCTGCACCACGGTAAAGAGCACCACCGTAAGGCTGGACATGCTCAGCAATTCACTGGCAATGCGCAAATGTTCCTCGCTTAACGTGGAGGCATAGAAGAAGGACATAATCTGCTTGGACAAAAGGCTCATGCCGATGGAGCAGGGGAAGCCGATCAGGAAGGCAAACCGAATGCCCAGATTTGCCTGATGGGCAACCGCCTTCTCGTCATTGACAGCCTTAGCGGCAGAAATAGCAGGCACAAGGCTCATGGCGACAGCCAAAGCTAAAGCGGTCGGAACATTGATCAGCCGAATAACCAAGCCGGAAAACAGACCGTATAAGGGTCGTGCAGCTTCCTGCGTTAGGCCGGAGGCGACCATACGGTTCACCATCATGGCAGAGTCCACAAACTGCGCCAAGGGAACGATGCAGGCACTGATGGTGATCGGGATGGAAATGTGCAGCAGCCGCTTGGACAAAACCTTTGTCGCAATGGGCTCATCGTTGCTGAGCTGAGGAATCGCATCAAAGGAGCCTCTGCGGCGTAGATACAGGATGACCATATAGAGCAGTGCCAAGGCCTCCACGATGGTAATGCCAAGCAGAGCACCCGCCGCACCTTCCGCCAGACTGCGCTGGCTTCCTAAGTACGCCAAAGGCAGGGAAATCAATACTTTGCCTACCTGCTCAATGAGCTGGGAGGTGGCAGTGGGGATCATGTTCTGCTGCCCCTGCATAAAGCCCCGGAAAGCAGACAGGACGCATACGATCACAACGCAAGGGGCAATCACATAAAAGCCTAGGGAAGATTGGGGCTCACTGACCCGTGCTACCAGCAGGGGATTGCATACCAGCATCAGCAGTGTGCAGATGAGTCCCAACGCTGTCAGCAGCCATAGCGCAGCACGGAATACCCGCTTCGCATTGCGAGGATCATCCTTTGCCATGCAATGGGAGACCATGCGGCTGACTGCCACAGGTAGACCAGCAGATGAAACCGTCAGCAGCAAATTATAAGTGGGGAATACAGACTGAAAGATGCCCAAGCCGTCTGCACCGATGATCCATGTCAAGGGAATGGAGTACAGCACGCCGATCAGCTTGCAGATAATGCCTGTCAGACCTAAAACGGTCATGCCGCCAAGAAGAGACTTTGTATTCTTTGCCATTACTTTTCCTCGTTCATTTAGTATCCGATAGGATGCTTGGCAAGCCTATCCCGGACATTATACGCTCTTTTTTTCACAGAGGCAATCCCTGCCGTTTGCTTCGATCAATCATCCATGAGTTCAACAAGGACGGCATTCTGCACATCCATACCACGTCGGCTGAGGCGCCAGTATCCCTCCTGATGCAGGAGCAAACCTTGCTTTTCCAGCCTGCTAAGGGTTGCTCCGTATCGCTGCTCGATAGGAACGCCGTGCATAGCTGCATAGGCCGATTCACTGACGCCCTCGGTAGTTCTGAGACCAAGCATCAGCGTTTCGAACTGCGCCTCTTTTTTTGAAATAGACGTTGCTTCACGCACGGAAAAGTCTCGTTCTTTGATCATGGATAAGTATTGCTCCAGCGATGCAGGGTTGCTGCGACGAAGGTATGCGTTCGATGCATCTGCGTCCGGAATCATGGATGCAGATGAAGCACCAAGTCCTAGGTAGGGAATCTGATGCCAGTATCCTAAATTATGCTTGCAGTCAAAGCCTGCCTTCGCAAAATTTGATATTTCATATTGCTCATATCCCTGGGCAGCCAGCAGATCCAGGGTCAAATCGTACATGGCCCGCTCCATGTCCTCTTCCGGCAAGGACAGCCTTCCTGCATCCAAATCCTGCTTCAAGGGGGTTCCATCCTCAGGAATCAAGCCGTAGCAGCTTAGATGTTCCGGCCCCATGGAAATGGCCGCGTGGAGGGTTTCTTGCCAGTCTTCCACCGTTTGGGTGGGCAAGCCAAACATCAAATCAAGGTTCAAGTTCCTGATGCCCGCTTGCCTTGCCATGTCCACAGACTGGACAACTTCCGGCAAGGTATGGATGCGTCCCAACAGTCGCAGAAGCCTAGGCTGCGCTGCCTGCATCCCCAGGGACAGTCGATTGATGCCCGCATCCACCGCACTGTGAAGCCAATCTTCAGTTAGCGTTCCAGGATTCGCCTCCGATGTAACTTCTGCATCCTGCGCAATAGGGAAGCAATGACGAAAGCCATCCATGAGGCGAACCAATTCCTCAGGAGGAAGCAGGGAAGGCGTGCCGCCGCCTATGAAAATCGTCTCAACTGACGGATGCCCAAGACGCTCAGCTTCTATCTGTGCCTCCGTCAAAACCGCATCCACATAAGGATGCATCAGGGAAGCATGGCCGGCATAAGACGCAAAATCGCAATAGCGGCATTTTTGCAGGCAAAAGGGGATATGAATGTATAGCTCCATGCAAATTCTCCGAAAAAAATCCGTGCATTTTTGTGGAATATCGTGTACACTAGAGGAAAGGCTTCGGCCAAAGTATAAAGACCTGAAATGCTTCAGGTCAGGAGGCACATGATGGAAGCAGTTGTGAATTTCCTGGAGAACCTGGTCAAGTATACGGCAGAGATCGGCATTCGGCTAACGGAGTTAGCAGGCATCATGATCCTGATGATCACTGCTGTGAAAGGTGTCATCGGCTATTTCCGTAAGGACCCTCACGAGCGGCTAAAGCTTGCGCAAGGCATCGCTTTGGCATTGGAATTTAAGCTCGGTGGGGAAGTGCTGCGTACCGTGCTGGCTCGGGACTGGAATGAGCTGGGCATCCTTGGCGCAGTCATTGCCTTACGCGGATTGCTGACCCTTTTGCTCCACTGGGAAATCAAGAACGAAGAGAGTCACTTGGATCTGCTTCAGCGGCAGTAAGACGCATACACTGCTCAGAAGAGGCGGCATCATCGTCAACCATGGCCAAGTTGAGTACGGAAAGTTTTTCCTGCACAGCGTAGGCCACAGTCGACATGGTGCCGCCTTTCATTTTGTTCAGGTAGCAGACGCACAAAGCAGACCGATCTACCATGAAGCGATTCCGCACCATCATGCAGCCATTATAATAAGCAGGGGAGAGCACGTGGGTTTCATCGGCGGCATACAAAATTTGCTCATATCGGCGTGTGTCCGCCTCATTCCAGCGCATGGCCTGAGTGGCGCAGGGGATTGCCATGACCAGCATAACATCGGAATACATTGCCTGTAGGCGCATGACTGCCTCTGCGGCCAGCGTATCGAACCCTAAAGCACCACCGCACAGAAAACGTCGATAGCCCTGCCGGTATAGCTTGGGCAGCAACAGATCCAGTTTTGCGGATACGGCATTTGTCTCCTGATCAAGCAGTTGACGATGACCGGTAAAGCACACCGTCATCTTCCGCTGCTCAGGAGCAACGGCAAGATGACGAATTCGTGCAGGCTGCCGAATTCGCAGCCGAGTTGACAGGCGAAAAACAGCAGCACTCATTGATCCATCTTCAGGACGGCCAGGAATGCTTCGCTGGGTACTTGTACGGTACCGAACTGGCGCATCCGCTTCTTGCCTTCCTTCTGCTTCTCCAGCAGCTTCTTTTTACGGGTAATGTCGCCACCGTAGCACTTGGCCAGCACATCCTTGCGCATGGCCTTCACGGTTTCACGAGCAATCACCTTTCCACCGATGGCAGCCTGAACAGGTATTTCGAACATCTGCCGGGGGATCACATCCTTCAGCTTTTCGCAAATGCTCCGTCCTCTTGCATAGGCTTTGTCACGGTGGACGATAATGGAGAATGCATCGCAGATATCCCCGTTCAGCAGAATATCCAGCTTAACAAGATCGCTTTCTCGGTAGTCCTTCAATTCGTAATCAAAGGACGCATAACCACGGCTCCGGCTCTTCACCTGATCAAAGAAATCGAAAATGATTTCGTTTAGGGGAATGTCGTAATTGAGCATGACGCGGTTGCCCTCGTATTGCATATCCAGGAAAATACCACGCTTGTCCTTGCACAGATCCATCAATGTGCCCACGGAATCTTGTGGCGTATAGATAGTTGCATGTACGAAAGGCTCTTCCATGGATGCAATCTCCGTAATAGGCGGCAGATTGGAGGGATTATCGATCTCCACCATGGAGCCGTCCGTTTTGGTTACGTGATAAATAACACTGGGAGCAGTGGTTACTAGGTTCAGGTCAAATTCACGCTCCAGCCGTGTGGTAATGATGTCCATGTGTAATAGACCCAGGAAACCGCAGCGAAAGCCGTAGCCCAGTGCTACGGAAGTTTCCGGATCAAAGGAAAGAGAAGCATCGTTCATCCGCAGTTTTTCCAGCGCATCCTTCAGAGCAGGGTAGTCCGCTCCATCTGCCGGATAAACGCCGCAATACACCATGGGCGTTACGTGACGGTAGCCGGGAAGCGGTTCTTCAGCTGGACGTGCTGCATCCGTGATAGTATCGCCTACACGGGTATCACGCACATCCTTAATGGAAGCAGCCACGTAGCCAACATCGCCGGGCAGAAGACACTGGCAGGGCTGATACCCCGGTGCAAAGGTGCCTACTTCCACAATATCGAATTCGCCGCCGGTTGCCATGAGTCGCATCCGCATGCCTGCCTTCAGGTAGCCTTGCTTGACACGAACGAAGCAGATGGCGCCACGATAATTGTCATAGAAAGCGTCAAAAATCAGTGCCTGCAGGGGTGCCTCTTCATCGCCTGTGGGCGCAGGAATGAACTTGACGATGGCCTCCAGCACATCGCCAACATTCAAGCCTGTTTTGGCGGAAATGCAGGGAGCCTCCGATGCGTCAAGGCCGATGACCTCTTCAATTTCATTCCGCACTTCTTCCGGCTGAGCGGAGGGCAAATCAATTTTGTTGATTACCGGGATGATTTTCAGGTCATGATCCAGTGCCATGTAGCAATTCGCCAGGGTTTGAGCTTCAATGCCCTGCGTAGCATCGACCACCAGCAGAGCACCTTCGCAGGCAGCCAATGCACGGCTGACTTCATAAGTAAAGTCAACGTGACCAGGAGTATCAATCAGGTTCAGGGTATAGGTTTCTCCATCCTTCGCTTTGTACTGCATGCGTACAGCTTTGCTCTTAATGGTGATGCCTCGCTCACGTTCCAGCTCCATGCTGTCGAGAATCTGGTCAACCATTTCCCGCTGCTGGAAAACGCCAGTCATTTCCAGAATGCGGTCTGCCAAGGTGGACTTGCCGTGATCAATATGGGCAATGATGCAAAAATTGCGAATCTTACTCAGTCTATCGTTTGCCAAAAATAATCCCTCCATGACTGTGGGAAGAAATTTCACCTGTTTATCATAGCTGATTTTATGCGGATTGACAAGCTTTTTTCTTATCGAGAAAGCCGGGCGAATACGTCGGAGGGCTACTTCCGGCGCATTGCAGAGTAGGGAAAGCTGTGCTATAATGGGTTTGCAGGAGGTAATCAAATGAAGGAGCAAAAGCAATGTGTTTTGTATGACCGGGTGTGCATTGGCTGCGGTGAATGTGACCGATGCGACCTGGATCCCAGCAAAATTTGTGATAACTGCATGAAGTGCGTCCGTGGTGATGAAGAATACCGTGCCATTGCGGTGGACGATATCGAACTGGAAAGTGAATTCCTTCGCAAGCACGGGGAAGAGGCATAATCACTTTTCATCAGCCGGATCATTCTTCACAGGTGCACCGCTGTCTTCCGATAAATCGGTTGCAGCGGTTTCTTTTTGCCCGGAGAGCTTCACATAATTGACGGCATTGCGCCGATGCTCTTCCCGCATGTCGGCATAGTGCTTTCTGGTCGTTTCCACAGAGGAATGTCCGAGCACATCCGCAACGAGGTAAATATCGCCGGTAGCACTGTACAGATTGGTTGCAAACGTGCTGCGTAGCTTATGAGGGCTGATTTTCGGCTTCAACGGCGCTGCAACAGCGGCATATTTCTTCACCAACTGCTGAACGGCACGCTGGGTGATGCGTCGCCGCTGCAGGGAGAGAAAAAGCGCATCTTCATGCCCGGGCAGAGCCTCGATCTTGTTTCGTTCCTCCAGATAAGCGGTCAATGCATCTGCCACCTCATCAGGAAAATACAGCATCACCTGATTGCCGCCTTTGCGAGTCACCAGAAAGGCATGATCTTCCATATTGATATCGGCAATATTAAGGC
>CAVGBO010000068.1:0-15341 GCA_963627465.1 Phocaeicola dorei | reverse complement strand
CTTCGCCGCCCCTTCGGATGCAAGTAGTCTACACATGCAAGGTAAGATATTTGTTTCTGCAAGTAAAGACTTCTTTCAAGGGGATGCTGCGAAGGGGTGCAGGGGGCGACCGCAAAGCCCCCTGCAAAACCTTACATGATAAAATGACTTTCATTCGAAGGAACATCTTCCCTGAATCATAGCTGCTTTTCGGGGGTGGGTACGGGAGGGGGGCTTTTGGCACAAAAGCCGCCCCTCCCGCTTGACATACATCCGTTGAACCCCGTACAATGACCTCCATGGAGGATGATGGTATGACGATTGTTTGGGACTGGAACGGCACCTTGCTGGACGATGCGGCCATCGCCGTGGAGACCGATAACGAAATCTTCCGCCGCTACGGCATTCCCCTGCTGACCATGGAGACCTACCGGCAGCATTTCCGCCACCCGGTAGCGGATTTTTATGAGGAAGTGGGCGTGCCCCGGGAGCTGTTTCCCAAACTGGCAGAGGAGTGGTCGCCCATCTATGAACGACTGAGCCGGGATTGCCCCCTGCGCCGTGGCAGTGAGGAGATGGTTCGCCGCCTGCACGAAAAGGGTTTCCACCAGGCCATTGTCAGCGCATCCCCGGTGGAGGTGCTGCGCCGGCAGGTGGCAGGCTACCCAACCCTGAGTGCCATCATGGACGATGTGGAAGGCCTGGGGGATGCCTACGGCGCCAGCAAGGTGGCACTAGCCAAGGGCTACCTGGAGCGAAAGAGCGTGCAGGACGCCCTGTTCATCGGCGACACTACCCACGATGCGGAAGTGGCTCGCGCCGCCGGCTGCCCCTGCCTGCTGGTGCAGGGAGGACATCAGACCGAGGAGGTCATCCGTACCTCCGGCGCGGAAGTATTCCCGGATCTGGACGCGGTGTATGAGCGGATCATGCAAGCATAAGCGAAACCGTCTGCGGAGCAAGCTGCTATCCGCAGACGGTTTTGTTTTGCCTTTGTTACCCATTCCCCGGCTCGGGATTGTCCGTCTCGGTCATCACGGCATCCGCTCCGGTGAAGGTTAGCTGGTAATAGTCAATGCCGGTGACGTACAGGGTGATGGTCCATTCCGGCTGGGTGTAGTCCTCGGCGTAGTTCAGGTACTCGTACACGCCCTTGTAGCTTAGCAGCACATCCGCCGGGAAGCCGTACCGCTCCGTCAGGTAGTTCACCGCCCGGGTGAACATGTCCGTCAGCTGAGGGGTGGCGACCCCGTAGGCGACCGTGTCGGCGTAGGGATCACCCTCCTCCGGCATGGCACCGCTGAAGACCATGGGATACTGGATGGTCTGCCCGTCTGCCCCGGTGTAGGTCAGCATCACGTCCGGGTTTCGCAGCAGGTTCTTGTCCCGCAGCCCCACATCCCCGAAGCGAACCTCGTTCAGGGAGGGATCCTGTATCCAGCCCTCCATGGTTTCCCCCGTCCGGGGAGACGTGTAGCGGATGAGGATGTACCGGTTCCAGCCCAGCTCCTCGTCGTATAGATCACGACCGTCCCTTTCGTCACCGTGGCGGATCACCGTGTAGGCCGTGCCCGGGGTCAGGGTTTCTGCCCGGCGCAGGGAGCCGTTGACCAGCACGGCGGTTTCCGTGTAGCGGTAGGTCCAGTCGGTTTTGGCGTTTTCCGGGACTTCTTCCATGGGGGATGCCGCCCCGTTGGCGAAGTCACTCACTTCCCCGGTGACGCCGTCCACCGTGGCAGTCAGGTTGTACAGCACATGATCTCCAAAGGCTTCCACCAGCTTCTGCTGCACGTTCTCCGGCTGCAATTCGTAGGCGATGTAGATGTTCCCCTGCCACACGTTGGCGTCTGTATCCCAGCGCAGGGTAATGTCCGGGTAGCCGAAGGTGGCGTACACGTTGTAGTCGTGGGCAAACCGGGTGTCGATGGCTGCCGTCACCGCCTGCCAGGCCTTGTCGTAGGTCACGGCGGAGGAGGCATCTCCCCGGCAGAAGGAGGCCAGCTCAATGGTGCGGCCGCCGGTCTTTTCCGATGTGCTGACCCGGCAGATCACCGTGCAGGTTTCCCCGTCCATGAGGAACTCGCAGCTCTCCCAGGCATAGGAATCATTGATCTGCTGCCGCCGGGTAATGCGCACATCCCCGTCAATCTTGCCGGAAGTGCCGCTCAGGGTGCCGATCACGTTCATCAGGGAGGCAATCTTGCCGTAAAGCACGTTGTCCGCCGTTTCCTCCGTGTCCTCCCACTGACCGCGGATGGCCATGCTGCCGTTCACGTACTGGAGCAGCTGCCCGCTGGTGCCAATGAGCAGGGAAACGTGGAGGGTGTTGCTGTAGATGCAGTATCCTTCGGGAATTTGCTGAATCTCCGCCGTGCCCAGCCCCACCTCGGAAAAGGTATCCATGTAGGACTGTGCCCGGGCTTCCGCCTCCTCGGCGGTGATGGGGGCGGCCTCCGTCAGGGACGTGGCGGTGGCCTCCGTCAAAGAAGTGGTGGTGGCTTCCGCCAGGGTGCTCACAGGGGAAAGTGATAAGATAACGGCGGAAAAAGCCGCCAGCCCTTGCCGATAGTTCATGGGCGTTCCCTCCTTTGCTTAGGTGTCTGACTATAGAACGAATAAGAAGCCGCTTTTCTTCCTACAAAAAATCGGCAAAGCAGCAGTGCCGCCTTGCCGAAAACGCAATGTGCACCCAAATGTGCACGATTTGCACATTGTGCACGCCAAATGTGCATGATTTGCACGTGCTTTTTCCCCTGCACAGCCTTACAATAAAGACAGGGGGAAACACTCCGCAGACTACGAACCCCCTTGGGTGGCGTTGGAGGGTTCTCAAACCCTCCAACGATCAATCGTGAATCGGCGAGCCCCTTCGGGGCGTTAAACGGGGCGAAGCCCCTGTACGGCGATTCCCGCAGCAATCCGAAGGATTGCTTCCTTACACGAGCGAACGGCCGGGAGAAGGGCAAAGCCCTTCGACCAGTGAGTGAGTGCAGAACTCGACAAAGTAGCGGAGCTACTTTGTCGATGCCTCCAGCTCAAACCAGAAGCACGTGCCTTCCCCCTGCTTGGAGGTGACCCCGTAGGGTGCGCCGTGATTCTCCAGAATGGTGCGCACAATGCTCAGCCCCAGGCCGGAGCCCTGCACTGCCCGCTTGTGGGATTCCTTGGCACGGTAGTACCGGTTCCAGATCAGGGGCAGCTCGTCCTCCGGAATGCCCTTGCCGCTGTCCCGCACCTCCAGCCGTGCACGGCCTTCGTGAACGGACTGAATCAGCCGCACGGTCTTGTCCTCGCCGGTGTAGGTCAGGGCGTTGTTCACCAGGTTGTACACCACCTGCTCGATGCGCCCTTCGTCGGCGATCACCGTCAGGTTTTCCTCCGGGTCAAAGCGGATGATGTACCCGTCCTTCTCCATCAGGGTGGCGCACCGGGATACGATGCCCTGCACCGTGTCCGTCAGGGAAAAGGGCTGCTTGTTCAGGGCGGTCATGCCGGCTTCCATCCGGCTGAAGTCCAGCAGCTCGTTCACCAGGGTGGATAGCCGTCCTGTTTCGTCAATGATCACCTGCATGTTCTCCGCCGTGACTTCCCCGGGCAGATCCCGCATGATCTCCGCATAGCCGCCGATCATGGTCAGGGGGGTTCGCAGGTCGTGGGAGATGTTGGCGATCAGCTCATGCTGCAAGTGCTCCACCTGGCTCAGCTCCTGGGCTGCCTTCTCCAGGGTGTCGTTCAGCTCGTGAATCTCCCGGTAGCTGTGGGCATGCTTTGCCCGGGTGAACCGGCTGTGGCTCAGCTCCCGGGCGTTGGTGGTGGTTTCAATAATGGGTCTGGAGAAGGTGCGGGAAAGCAGGAAGGCCAGCAGCACCGCCCCCACCAGCACAATCACCGTGATGATGATCAGCTGGGATTTCAGGGTGCTTACCGTGGCATCCACCGGGGAGATGACCGCATTCAGCAGCAGATACCCGCTGTCCCCGCTGGGCAGGGTGATCCGCTGCACGTACAGCAGCACCTGGGAACCTTGCTCCCGGTTTCGCTCCCGCTGCCGATCCCCGGGCTGATTCTGGTTCGGGGGAGCGGCCATGTCGAACTGATCCAGCTGGGCGGTGCCGTCCTCCGGGGCACGGCTGCACCACCAGCGCAGATCCCTGTTCCGCACCGTGTGAATGATGCAGAAGCTTTGCCCCTCGGCAGAGTACACCGGGTTCATCTGCTCATCCAGCAGCATGATGCACAGCCCGTTCTGCACCGCCAGCTGATTCAGGGTGCTTTCCAGATCCTCGCTGTCCAGGCTGTTGACCACCGTTTCCGCCGCTCGCTTGGCGGACTGGGTCTTGAAGAAGCGGTAGAAGTCGTTCAGCAGGAAGATCTGGCACACCCACAGCATGGCAAGCACGGCGCACACGAAGATCACCAGAAACAGCATCATCTTCTGCCGAATGCCGGGCAGGGGACGGGAGGCACGCCCTTCATCATTCTTTTTCAAAGCGATAGCCAACTCCTCTGAGGGTGGTAATGCGGTCGGCATAGCTTCCCAGCCGCTTCCGCAGCAGCTTGATGTGGGTGTCCAGGGTGCGGTCGTCTCCGTAGAAGTCGTAGCCCCACACCTCGGAGAGCAGCTTCTCCCGGCTCAGGGCCAGCCCCCGGTTCCGCACCATGTAAAACAGCAGGTCGTACTCCTTGGGGCTTAAGTCCAGCACCTGTCCGGCCAGGGTCACCCGCCGGGCGGAAAAGTCCACCACCAGGTCGCCCATGGTGACCTGCTCCTGGGGCTGGGTGTCGGTTTTGCCGCTCCGCTTCAGGATGGCGCCTACCCGCATTACCAGCTCCCGAGGGGAGAAGGGCTTCACCACATAGTCGTCAATCCCCAGCTCGAAGCCGTGAATCCGGTCGTATTCCTCCCCACGGGCGGATAGCATGAGCACCGGGGTTTGGCTGAAGCGGCGGATCTCCCGCACGGCGGAAAAGCCGTCCAGCTCCGGCATCATCACATCCATGATGATCAGGTCGTAGGTGTTCAGGCGGCACTTCTCCACCGCCTCCATGCCGTTGCCGGCCTCTTCCACCGTGTAACCTTCAAACACCGCGTATTTCTTGATAATGTCCCGGATGCGCTCTTCATCATCCACAACCAGCAGCTTCATGGGGCAGACCTCCTTCGTTGAGGCAAGTATAGCAAAAGGGAGGGAAAAGGGCAAGATTTGCAATCAGGGGAGCGATACAGTAATGGTCACTTCCGCCCCGTACCGCTGCACCACGAAGGTGAGCTGCTCCTCTCCACGGGAGGGCAGCAGGTTCTCCAGCTCGTCCGCTGTGGAGACCGTATCATCATCCACGGACAGCAGATAGTCCCCGGAGCGTACCCCGGCCAGGTCGGCGGCACTGCCTTCCCGCACGGCCAGCACGTACAGCCCGGCATCCGTGTCCTGCACCACCAGCCCCAGGCCGGCGGCAGAGGGCTCGGCAGTGGCTGCCGGAGCTTCCTGGGTGGGGAACAGATGGGGATGCACGAAAATCAGGCACACCACAGCGGCGGCTACGGCCACGAGGCCGATGATGAGAATCCGCTTCCGGGCTTTCTGCAGCAGCATGTCCGCTCCCTCCTTTCCATGAGATGCCTGGATCAGATGCCTGTATCCTACCCAATGCAGGTGAACAGCAGGTGAATCCGGCATGAATCCATGATGAAAGCATTCGGTTACATGGGAACAAAGCGACCCCTGCCCCGAAAAAATTTTTCAAAAATTTTTTTCTGCCGCCACTTTCGGGAGAAACTTTCACTTCGGAAGAAAGTGACAGAAAAGGAAGGCCGGGGGACTCATGAATGACCGTCGAATTGTTACAGGAATGTAACCAATTCTGAACCCTATAGCAACAATTCCGAGGGCTTTCGACACAATGATGTCAAGGAAAGGCAACAAGCAGGTCAGAAAACCGGGAATATGACGTGCCAACCCGGAAAAGAACCCCTTGACGCAGTAACACAAAAAAATGTGTTACGCCGAAAAATTTTCGGAAAAAGGTGAAAAACAGGTCTTTTGGGGGTGAAAAACAGCGATTTTTTTGTAAATTCTTTGTCGAGGCATCCATTTGTAACCGTCCACGTAACCATCTTGGTGTACAATAGAAGTACCCAAGGTGGAATAATGCATGTTGCCCCCCTTTTATGGGGCACGATGAATAGGAGGACATGAATGATGAAGAAGCTGTTCGCCATCCTGTCGGCTGCGATGATGATGACCACGCTGGCCGTAGCGGAGACCGGCACCCCCACGGATCTGGGGACCCCCTTCGCCGATGTAACAGCCACCCCCGCCCCTGTGGAGGAAACCGTTGCCCCTGCAACTGAGATTCCTGCCACGGAAGTGCCCGTTGTGGTCACGGAAGTCCCTGCCACGGAAGTGCCCGTTGTGGTCACGGAAGTCCCTGCCACGGAAGTGCCTGTGGTGGTCACGGAAGCCCCTGTGGAGGAAGCTGCTCCGGCACGCTCCGTCCGCATTGTGGCCTTCGGCGATGCCGAGGATTTCTACGTGGGCAACCGGGTGGGTCTGTTCGCAGAGCTGACGGGCTATGAAGGCCTGAACGTTGCCATCCAGTGGCAGCGGTGGAACGCCGCTGCCGAGACCTGGGAAGACATCCCCGACGCCACCAACCTGGCCCTGTGGATCGACACCACCGTGGGCATGGACGGCTCCATGTGGCAGGTGGTTGTGACCATCCTGTAAGTTCCTATTATATTAAGGAAGAAACTCCCGCGCAGAAGATACCCTGCATCATGAACTTGTAAGGAGGAACATCCATGAGCAACAAAATGAGAAGCGTTGCGGTGCTGGCGTTGACGCTGGCCATGCTGCTGACGATGATGCCCGCAGCCATGGCAGACTCCGCCGTGTATGTGCTGCACCTGAAGCCCGCCCCCACGGCTGCCCCCGTGCCGGAGGCAACGGAAGCCCCCGCTGAGGAGACCCCCGTGGCCACCGACGCCCCTGCCGAAACGGTGACGGTCATCACCTGGCAGAAGGATGAAAACGGCAACCTGGTGCTGGATGAAAACGGCAATCCCGTGGCCACCGTCCCTGCCGGACAGGAAACCCCCGTGGCTTATGCCAAGGATGAAAACGGCAACCTGATCCTGGATGAAAACGGCAACCCCATCGTGACCGAAACCGTGCCCGCAGGTTCCGACAAGATCTCCACCCTGGAGGACGAGCTGGATCCCAACCGCACCATTGATATCTACGTATCCTGGAACGGGCAGGAGGCAGCCTTCGGCAACACCGCCACCCTTTCCGCCGTGCTCAACGGCTACGGCAATGCCCAGTGCACCATTCAGTGGCAGACCAGCAAGGACGACGCCTCCTGGCAGAACGTGGCAGGCGGCACCGGCTCCCGGCTGAACGTGGTGGTTACGGAAGAGAACCACATGGACTACTGGCGCGTTGTGGTCACCGTAGCAGACCCTGAGTAATGCACCTTTTCCCTAACACCATTGGAAAATGGAGGATGGAACTATGAAAAACACCATGCGTAGAGCACTGGCGTGGCTGATGGCGGTCATGATGATCATCAGCTGCATGCCAATGACTGCCTTGGCAGAAATCATTGACGTCAGCCGATCTACCCGCCCCTTCATTGCCCTCACGGCGGTTGAGCCGGATACGGATGTTTACGTCACCTTCAACTTCACCGTGGATGGCACGGTGGTAAGCACCCAAATCGTCAACCAGACCAAGGGCGAAAGCGTCACCCGCCCCGAGACGCCCACCGCACCGGACGGCAAGCAGTTCGCCGGCTGGTACGTGGGGGATACCGAGCTGACCTTCGGTGAGGTTTCCGGCTATGCCGCCACCACCGATGTCACCGTGGACGCCAAGTTCACCGACGTGTACTATGTGTACTTCCTCGCTGAGGACGGCTATGTGCACGCCACCAAGAAGGCCACTGCCGACAGCAGCTACAAGGTCGAGCTGCCTACCGACTATGAAGCCAAGGATGCCCTGGTGACCGGCTGGGTCATCAAGGACACCACCACCGCCTTCACCGCAGACACCGTGGTGACCGGGGACACCTATGTGACCCCCGTAACCGTGCCTGCTTATTGGGTGACCTTCAACACCGCCGGCGGCACCCAGATGCAGAGCCAGTACGTGGAGCAGGGCAAGTCCATTAACGTGAGCACCCTGACGCCCCCCACCCGCACCGGCTACACCTTCGCCGGCTGGAAGGATCCTGACGGCAACCCCGTGTCCGGCAACTACACCCCCACCGCCAGCGTGGTGCTGACGGCGCAGTGGAATCCTGTGCAGGTTAAGTACACTGTGGTGTACTGGGGCGAAAATGCCAATGACGAAAACTATTCCATGTTGGCAACGGATGCCGACAAGACTGCATACACCGGTACTGAACTGACCCTGGACGCATCCTCTGGTGCACTGCCTTCCTCTGTCAGCGATCGTACCTACTTCACCTTCGAGAAGTCTGATACCGTCACCGTGGCGGCAGACGGCTCCTCCGTGCTGAATGTATACTTTACGAGAAATGCGTATACCATTACCTTTGACCTGCTTGGCTATTACAGCAGCGGTTGGGATTATTCGAAAGCATATTCCAGCACGTTCAGCACGCAGCCTGTGCTGACCATGAACGGAACGACCTATACAGGTACCTATGAATTCACAGCCAAGTACGAGCAGGACATCTCTGCTAAGTGGCCCACCAGCGGCGACTTTACCACAAAGCCGGTTCGCACCAGCGGCGGCGGTTGGGGTGGTGGCGGCAACAGAACAACCACCTATTCTCTTACCGGTTGGAATCGGAGCTGGGTATCCAAGCGCCTGACCCTGACCAGCGACATTATTGCTCAGGGCAGCATTGCCGCCTACTGGGCGACTGATCTGACGACTTACACGCTGAATTACATGTTCGAAACGCCGGATGGCACCGGCACTGCCTACACCTATGGCGGTACGACCCGGTATTATAAGAAGAACGAACAGTATTCTCAGACGGCAGACACCACCAGTGGCAACTGGTCTGCGAAGGCCATCACAGGCTTCACTTCTGTGAATGTCGTTGAGAGCGGCACCAACGTCAACCTGTACTACTCCCGTAACAGCTACACCCTGACCCTGAACAACATGGGTTCCGAAACCTCCGAAAGTATCATGTTCGAAGCAGATATTTCCGGCAAGGGCGGCACCCCTTCCGCCATCCCCGAAGGCTTCGAAGCAGATGACTTCCAGGGCTGGTACGAAGTAGAACCTTCCAAGGTTACGGAAAGCAGCGTTCCCTACACCTTCGGCACCATGCCTGCCAAGAACGTAGTGCTTTATGCCTACTGGGCAAAGCCCAAGGTGACCGTGAATATCACGGTGGAGGTGACCAGCGAAATCGGCTTCAATGAAAACGAAACGGTTGCGCAGGGCACTTCCATTGGCCAAACCACCGTATACACCCAGGCCAACGAATTCATCAAGACCCATGGTCTGACCATCATCAAGTGGGTTGATGCTGAGGGCAACAACATCGACATCAATGAGCCCCTTTATGGTGATATGAAAATCAAACCCGTCTTCGTCGGCCAGACCTACACCCTGACCTACACCGCCGGCGAGGGCACGGGTGCGGATGTTACCGATGCCAACAAGTATGGCCCCGATGCTTCCGCCCGTGTAGCCAACAGCACCTTCACCGCCCCCACGGGCAAGGTGTTCGCCTACTGGCAGGATGCTAAGGGCAACATCTACTACCCCGGCAATTACCTGACCCTGAACGAGAATACCACCCTGACCGCCGTGTATGTGGATACCTATGCCAAGGTGTCCGTGACCTACAAGGCCAACGGCGGCAACGGCGGCGACCACACCACCGACGCCGTGCTGAACAACGGCAAGGTCACCGTGCTGACCAATGATGCCGCGGGCATTACCCCCCAGACCGGCTACCACTTCGTCAGCTGGAACACCCAGGCCAATGGCAAAGGCACCTCCTTCGCCGACGGCTCGGAAGCCCGCCTGAACAGCGACGGTGAAAACGTGCTGTACGCCATCTGGGCAGCCAACACGGATGTCAGCTACACCGTTCACTACTATCAGCAGGGAACGGAGACCAGGGTCGCTGAAGATAAGGTAGTTACCGACCAGACCTTCAACACCTCTGTCAAAGAGTCTGCCAAGACCGTGACCGGCTACACCGTGGTGAAGCCGGAAGCCCAGACCTTCACCCTGGATGCCTATAACAAGGAAATTACCTTCTACTACACCCCCAATACCTACACCTACTACGTGAAGTATTATCTGGATGGTGTGGAGCAGAAGGATTGGCAGGCAACCGGCTCTGCCGCCTTCGGCAGTGAAGTGAGCACCTACACCGATAAGTGCCCCGCCGGCTACGTGCTGGACAAGACGGAAAACCTGCCCCTGACCATTCAGGCGGATCAGAGCAAGAACGTCATCAACGTCTACTATAAGAAGAATGTCTTCACCCTCACCGTGAACTATGTTTACGAGGGCGGCAGTGAAGCAGCACCCACCTACACCAAGGACGTGACCTATGGTGAGGCTTATTCCGTGACCTCTCCTGACATTGACGGCTATGAGCCCAGCACGGCAGTGGTCACCGGCACCATGCCCGCCGAGAATAAGACCGTCACTGTTACCTACATCAAGCGGAATGACCTCAGCTACACCGTCCACTATGTGTGGAACAGCACCACCACCCAGGTGGCGGATGATAAGGTGGTCACCGGTCAGACCTTTGATGATGTGGTAACGGAAACCCCCATCACGGTCAACGGCTACACCCCCGTATCCACGGATGCCAAGACCGTGACCATCACCACCGGCACCAACGAGATCACTTTCTACTATTATAAGAATGCCAAGGTCATGGCACTCAGCTCCAAGACCTTCTATAACGGAAAGGAAGTCACCGTGACCGGGTATAGCTGCTCCGAGACGGAAGCAGACTTCTCCGATGTGGTCACCGTATACGCTTCCCGTACGGACGCAGGCAAGACCGGTGTTGTGCCCCAGGTGGCGGAGAACCCGGTGGACAAGACCGGCAAGTACATCGTCACCGGCACTGTGGAAGGCCTCATTACCATCCTTCCTCGTAAAGTGACCCTGACCAGCGCCACCGACAGCAAGGTCTACGATGGCACCCCCCTGACCAACCACACCGTGACCGTTTCCGGCACCACTGATCCCTATGGCACGGGCTTCGTGGACGGGGAAGGCGCAACCTATGATGTCACCGGCACCCAGACGGATGTGGGCGAAAGCAACAACACCTTCACCTACACCCTGAATGAGGGCACCAACCCTGACAACT
This sequence comes from Phocaeicola dorei, assembly GCA_963627465.1. GTDB lineage: Bacteria > Bacillota > Clostridia > Christensenellales > Aristaeellaceae > CAKUFA01. The sequence goes on along the minus strand of CAVGBO010000068.1, from coordinate 4,028 downwards.
ACGAAATCACCACGGAAACCGGCAAGCTGACCGTCACCTCTACGGCAGAGGAAGTGGTTGTTACCCTGAAGGGCAACACCTACACCCATGTCTATGACGGCAACACCTACATGGCCAACGGCTATGAAGTGGAGAACATCTCCCCCAGCCTGTACACCGCCGCCGACTTCACCCTGAAGACCGGCGTCAGCACCCATGCGGAGCGGCTCCATGCCGGCACCACCTACATGGGTCTCACGGCAGACAGCTTTGAGAACACCAACCCCAACTTCGCCAAGGTCACCTTCGTTGTTACTGACGGCTATGTGACCATTACCAAGAAACCCGTAACCTTCACCGCCGCCGGTGAGTCCAAGGTATACGATAAGAAGCCTCTGACCAACGCCAGCTATACCGCCGGCGCACTGGCTACGGGCGACAAGCTGGACAGCATCACCGTGTCCGGCACCATCACTGACGTAGGTACTGTGCCCAACGTGATCAGTGATGCCAAGATCACCAACGCAGCGGGCGACGATGTGCTGGGTGACTATGAAATCACCTACAACAACGGCACCCTGGAAGTCACCCCCGTCACCAACAAGGTGACCGTCACCGTCACCGAGAACAGTGCGGCTTACACCTATGACGGCAAAGAGCACAGCGTGAGCGGCTACAAGACCATCGTGTCCGACAACAAGCTCTACGATGTGACGGCCAGCGTCAAGGCAACCGAAACTGCCGCATGGACAGCGAAGGGCACGGATGCAGGCACGTATGATGTCGGCATCACGGCGGACGACTTCGAGAACATCAACAAGAACTTCGAGAATGTGGCGTTCGTCATCGTTGCCGGTGCACTGACCATTAATCCTGTTTCGGATAAGGTCACCGTCACCATCACCGAGCATAACGGCACGGCCAAGTATGACGGCACGGAACACACCGTCACCGGCTATGACGTTAAGATCGACAACGACCTGTATACGGAAGCTGACTTTGCCTTCAATGGCACGGCAGAAGTCAAGGGCACCAATGCCGATACTTACGACATGGACGTGAAGCCGGCAGACTTCGAAAACCTGAACAAGAACTTCGCCAACGTGGTGTTCGAGGTGGTGGATGGTCAGCTGGTCATCAGCAAGCGTTCAGTCACCCTGACCAGCGGCACTGCCGAAAAGGAATACGACGGCACGCCCCTGAAGGAGGAAAGCTACGACGTCTCCGGCGATGGCTTCGTCAAGGGCGAAGGCGTCTACATGACCTACACCGGCAGCCAGACTGACGCAGGCGAGAGCCAGAACACCTTCACCTATGAATTCGATAAGGATACCCTGGCCACCAACTACGCCGTGACCACATTCTGGGGTGCCCTGAAGGTGACCAAGCGCGGCGCAGGGGATACGGAGGTCGTCATCAAGGCCAACGATAACCTGGGCGTCGTCTACGATGGACAGGAACACGGCAAGAACGAGACCAACCCCTTCACCGCCACCTATCTGGCAGAGGGTCATCGGGTTGACTCCGTGAACATCGACTTTACCGCCGCAGCGGTAGGCAAGTACGAGAACAAGCTGGTGCCTGAGCAGGCTGTCATCGTGGATGCGGAAGGCAATGACGTCACCGCCAACTACGAAATCACCTATCAGCCCGGCACCCTGGAGATCGTCTCCCCCGACACGGTGGTGGTGACGGTCAAGGGTATTGCCATCACCAAGACCTATGACGGCAACCCCGGCACTGCCGTGGGCTACACCGTGGTCAGCATCTCTGATCCCCTGTACACCACAGCAGACTTCACCACCGTGGATCTGCCCATGGCCAAGGGCACGGATGCAGGCACCTACCCCATGGGTCTGACCGAGAACAACTTCGTCAACAACAACCCCAACTTCAACGTGAAGTTCGTTGTGGCGGAAGACGGCGGCCTGACCATTAACCCCAAGGCTGTGACCATTACGGCTGGCAGCGATAAGCGGGAGTACAATGGCAAGCCCCTGACCAAGAACAGCGAAACCCACACCGACCTGGCAACCAATCAGAAGCTGGATAGCGTCACCATCACCGGTGAAATCACCTATGTGGGCAAGGTAGACAACGTACCTTCCAATGCCCTCATCGTGGATGCCTCCGGCAATGATGTCACCAAGAACTATGCCATCACCTACGAGAACGGCTCTCTGGAAATCACCAAGAATACCCATGCCATCAACATCTCCGTCCGCGGCGGCACCTGGACCTACGACGGACAGCCCCACGGCAATGACAGCTACCTGATCATGTACGACAACATCGGTCGGGAAGCTTCCGCCGGCGAGCCCTACAAGATCCCGATTACGAATGATGAAATTACCCTCACCCTGAACACCAGGGTGACCAACGTGGCAGACAGCGGCGATAACGTCATCGATGCCATCGTGTTCGAGCATCAGGATCAGTACGAGCATGTGAACTTCTACACCGGCAAGCTGACCATCACGCCTCGGGCAGCCACCATCACCGCCAGCGACAACACCGTGGTGTATGACGGACAGCCTCACGGCGAGAATGGCTTCACCACCAGCAATGTGGTGGAGGGTCAGACCGTAACGGTAAACATCGACGGCCAGCAGACCAACGTAGGCGACTACGAGGATGAGCTGGTGCCTTCCGGCGCTGCCATTGTGGATAGCGAAGATAACGATGTTACCGCCAACTATACCCTGACCTACGTGCCCGGCGACCTGCACATTACCAAGGGCAACATCGCCGACTACGTGACCCTGACCCCCCATGACGTGACCGAGACCTACGACGGCACCTTGCACCCCGCCGCTGCTGCCGAAGCAACGGATGTGAACGGCAACGAGCTGAAGATCGAGTATCGGGTCAGCACCTCCGACGAGTGGGTCTCCGATCCTACCCTGATCACGGCACGGAATGTCCGTGAATCCGTTGACATTGAAGTGCGGGTATCCAGTGAAGGCAACTACGAGGGCTACGTGACTGGCTGGGCAAAACTGACCATCACGCCTCGCATCCTGCGCTTCCTGTCTGAGGACGCAACCAAGTCCTATGACGGTACGCCCCTGACCAACCACACGGTGAACACGGTGGAAGGCACCAGCTTCGTGGAAGGCGACGGCGCTGAGTTCACCTTCACCGGCAGCCAGACGCTGGTGGGCTCCAGTAAAAACTGGTACACCTTCACCTGGCTGGATCACGAAATGTCCTACAACTACTCTTACTACCCGAACTACGGCACCCTGACCGTAACGGATGCAGGCGTGGCTGACGACCTGGTAGTGACCAAGACCCACGAAGGCGATACCTTCAGCACCGGCGATACGGTCACCTTCACCATCACCGTGAAGAACATTTACGCTGATGAGAAGACCATTACCCTCACCGAGCAGGAAGGCGTAACCTTCGACAATGGCGAAACCACCAAGACCCTGACCCTGGCTGGCGGCGCAGAGGAAACCGTGACCGCCACCTACACCATCACCAGCGATGACGTGCTGGCAGGCACCTTCACCAACGAAGTGACGGCAGCCTTCGACACCGGCAAGAGCTGGAAGGCAACCGACACCGTCGCGCTTGCCGGGGTGGACACCACCCTGACCGTGCAGAAGACCTCCGACAAGGCAGGTCAGAAGGTGGCTTTGGGCGAGAAGATCACCTACACCATCACCGTGGTCAATGAGGGCAACGTACCTTATTACAACGTGAAGGTGGACGACGAGCTCACCGGTCTCCATGAGACCATTGACGTGCTGGAAGTGGATGAAGCCATCGGCTTCCCCACCGAGTACACCGTCACCAGCAATGACATCCTGAAGGGTTCTGTGCTGAACAGCGTTACCGCCAAGGCCGATGCAATCATCGATCCCGCAGATCCCCAGAACCCCAAGACCCCCGAAGGCGAGGATCAAGTCACCGACGAAACCGAGGACGTGAACGCCGCCCTGGAGGTCACCAAGACCTCCGACAAGACGGGCACGGTATCCCTGGGCGAGAAGATCACCTACACCATCACCGTGGAGAATAAGGGCAACGTACCTTATTAC
>CAVGBO010000067.1:0-16214 GCA_963627465.1 Phocaeicola dorei | reverse complement strand
AACTGCACCTTCGCCGGGCCGGTTTGGGCGTGGGTAATGGCAGCGGCGATGGCGTCTGCCGCATCGTCCGGGGTGGGGACGGTGTCCATGTGCATCATCAGCTTCACCATCTGCTGCACCTGCTTCTTATCCGCCTTGCCGTAGCCGGTGACCGCCTGCTTGATCTGCATGGGGGTGTACTCGTACAGGTTCTCCGTGTACTCCGCTGCGGCGATAATCGCCGCTCCACGGGCAGCCCCTACCATGAGGGCGGTGGTCACGTTCCGGGCGAAGAACAGCTCCTCAAAGGCCACATCGTCCGGCTTGTAGGTGTTCACCAGGGTCTGCACCCCTAATTGGAGGGTGCGCAGCCGGTGCTGCATGGGCTGGCCTGCCTTGGTCTCCACACAGCCGTAGTTGATCAGGCGCATCCGGCCGCAGTCCGATTCAATCACGCCCCAGCCCATGAGGGCGTAGCCGGGGTCAATGCCCAGGATTCGCATAGTAGCCTCCATTTCGACAAAGTGGCAGAGCCACTTTGTCGAGATTTGCACTCAGTCGTTGGTCGCTTCGCTCCCGGCCACTCCTTCGTGTAAGGTAGCAATCCTTCGGATTGCTGCGGGAATCGCCGTACACGCCGCCGATTCCCGATCTAGAGTCGGAGGGCTTGCGAGCCCTCCAACGCCACCCGGGGGGTGATTGTTTGAGCCTTCCTTACAGGAAGCTCTTCGCCCCGGTTTATGCCCGAAAAAAGCCCCGAAGGGGTCGAGCCCTCCAACGCCTCCCGGGGGACACGTCGCCAACAGTGGGCTTTGCCGCCCGGGGGTGACTGACCAACTAGGGATAATCATCCATGCTTATCATAATCGTCAAGGAGCCAAAAGTCAAACGAAAAGCCGGGGTTACGGGAACGTATTTTCCCTGCATTTGACTTGACAGTTTTTTCTGTTTCGATTATCCTTCCCTTAATCGATAATCCCCCGAAAGGAGCCCCGCCAATGGACGCCACATCCTCCTTCACCCCTGCCCTGTGGGCAAGCTACACCAACTGGTTCCGCCACGTGGCGGAGCGGAACAAGCGCGCGCCTCTGTTTGCGGAGACTCTTGCGCCCATTTTGGCGGAGGAGCAGGGGCAGGCTGGCTGCGTGTTTCTGTCGGTGATCCTCCGCACCCAGGGGCAGCGGCCGGAACAGCTGCGGGAAGCCCTGCTGTGCCTCCGTGCCCAGAGCATGCAGGACTTTGAGGTGCTGCTGATGGTGCACCGGGCGGACGCGGCAGGGAAGGCGCTGGTGGACAGCATCCTCCTTGAGCTGGAAGAGGATTTCCGGCAGAAGATCCGCCGCTATGACGTGGAAGAGGGAAGCCGTGCCCATCCCCTGAACCTGGGCTTTGCCCACGCCCACGGCCGGTACATCGCCGTGTACGACGATGATGATCTGCTCACCGGGGACTGGGCGGAAGCCTTCCGTCAGGCGGCGGAGGAAGCCCCGGGCAGCGTGCTCCACGCCTTCGCCCTATCCCAAAGGTGGGATGTGATCGCCTCCCCGGAGGGGGAAGGGTGCCTGCGGGCGGTTGCCGCCCCGGAATCCCTGTACTGCACCCCTTTCAACGTGATCCTGCAAATGGAGGAAAACCGGTGCCCCATGATGAGCCTGTGCTTCCCCCGGGAAGTGATGGGGGCATACGGCTTCTGCTTCGATGAGGGGCTGACGGTGTACGAGGGCTGGGATTTCCTCATGCGGGTGGCCACGGTGCTGGGGGTGAAGGACATCTGCACCCCTACTGCCACCTACCGCCGGTGGACGAACGCCTTCACCTCCTCCAACATGATCCCGGAGGAGGAATGGGAGAAGGATTATCAGATCGTTCGGGAGAAAATGCGTCGATCCATGCTGGTGCTGCCCAGCGACTACATGCCGGCGGTGATGGGCATGCCCACCGAGGTGTACGTGCCCACCAAGGATCCCGTGCAGGAAAAGCTGCTGGCGGAAAAGGACGCCGCCCTGCAGGAGAAGGATCAGCAGCTGCAGGCCAAGGACGGGCAGATCGCCGCCCTGATGGCCTCCACGTCCTGGAAAATCGGGCGGAGGATGACCTGGCTGCCCCGGATGCTTCGGGGATTCCGGCAGGTATGCCGCACCCAGGGGCTGGGGACGGCGCTGCGCCGGGCAGGGGGCAAGGTGCTGCGCCTGGGTGGAAGAATCAAGCACCGGCTGCAAAGGAACGCAAACCATCCATAAGCGAAAAGCCCCGGGTGGCGACCCCTTCGGGGCGTTTTTGAGAGCGTTAAACGGGGCAAAGCGTAAAAACGGGGCGAAGCGTAAAAAAAGGGCGAAGCGTAAAAAAAGGGCGAAGCCCTTCGACCAATGAGAGCGTGCAAAACTCGACAAAGTGGCGAAGCCACTTCGTCGACGAAAGGAGCGTGATGGTGATGCTCAGTATTCAGCTTCAGGCCGTGCTGTACGGCAACGACAGGGACTCCATGGATGCCGCCATTTCCGCCATGGCCAATGCCGTGAAGGTATACCGGCAGGAGGCGGGGGAGATCGCTTTCCGCTTCGTGTACGGGGATGCGTCCCCCAAGCCTTTGCTGACGGAGGAGGATGTGAACGCCATCCGCCGCCGGGTGGGAAAGTGGATGACCTTCGACTATCGGTTCTTCGGGTTCAACTCCGGCACATCCCGTGGGCTGAACCTGCTGGCGGAAGGGTCGGAGGCGGACTACTTCATCACCATGAACCCGGACATTGTGGTTGCCCCCCGATTCCTGTCCGTGATGCTTGCCCCCTTCAAAGATCCTGAAGTTGGGCTGACGGAAGCCCGGCAGACCCCCATGGAGCACCACAAGGCCTATGATCCCCTGACCTTCACCACCGAGTGGGCCACCGGCGCATGCATCATGACCCGGCGGGAAGCCTTCCGGCAGGTGGGAGGCTTCGATGCGGAAAATTTCTTCCTCTACTGTGACGATGTGGACTTCTCCTGGCGGCTGCGGCTTCACGGGTGGAAGCTGATTTACCAGCCCCTTGCCCCCGTGTTCCACGCCAAGAAGCTGAGCAACGACAGCAAGTGGCTGCCCTCGGATGCGGAGGTGTACTACTCCGCCCTGGCCAGCCTGCTGATTGCCTGCAAGTGGAGCAATTCCGCCCGGGTGGCGTACCTGATCCCCATCTTCCAGCATCAAGGCGGGGCGTACGCCAAGGCGGTGGACGAATTCCGTCAGCGGCAGGAGGCAGGCACGCTGCCGGATTCTCTTGACCCCACCCACGAGATCGCCCACTTTGTGGGGGACTACTACAGCGAGAACAGATTTGTCCTATAAGAAAGAAGCTTTCGACCGCCCATGACGGAAGAAAGCTTTTTTCTATAGAAAGGGATTCGATCAGATAAGTTGTTTCAGGAAGAAGTGATCCATGGTGGTGTGCATCACCCCATCGGGGCGGGGGATTTCGTGAAAGCCCAGCTTTGCATACAAGCCCATGGCGGTGGTCAGGTTGCTGTGGGTCTCCAGATACAGCTGCTGATAGCCGGCCTGCTTCGCCCAGTCCTCTGCCAAGAGCACCAACGCCTTGCCCCAGCCCTTGCCCTTGGCGGCATCGCTCAGGTACAGCTTCTGCATTTCCCCGCAGGCAGGGAAGCCCTCAAATTCCCCCACGCCTACGCCGCCGACCACCTGCCCTGCATCATCCAGGGCGACGAAGTAGGCACGGTTCGTGCCCGGGGCGGTGTAAAAGCTGCTCAGGTGATCCAGCTGGGGATCAAAGTAGACCGTGCCGGGAATGTTCAGGTGCATCTTTTCCAGATTGGTGCGGATGATCCGTGCCACAGCCGCGTCATCCGCCGGGGTAATGGGGCGGTAGTTTAACATATTTTACTCCTTCATTTTCAAAAGGTCAGTAAAACCAATATGGCAAAAACGGGGCGGAGATTCCAATCCCGGGTGGCGTGGTCGGGCTCGACCCCTTCAGGGCTTTTTTGAGAGCATGAAACGGGGCGAAGCCCCTCACTTTTCTTTCTTAAAAATAACTAATTTGCTGGCTACGTAATTCAGGATAATCACCAGCACGTTGGAGAGAATCTTCACCACCATTTTGTTGCAGCCCAGGGCATCGGCGAACAGGGCCATGATGCCCATGTCCATCAGCCCGGACAGCCCCCGGCACAGGAAAAATCCCCCCATTTCCTTCATCACAGGGGCAAAGCCCTGCACCCGGCTCTCAAACACCCACCGCCGGTTGGTCAGGTAAGCGAAGAGCACGGACAGCACCCATGCCACTGCCGTGGACACCAGGGTGGCCATGCCGCACAGGTCGCACAGGTAGAAGGACACCAGGTTCACCAGGGTGGTCAGGGCGCCAAAGAGCAGGTACAGCAGCTGCTCCCGATACTTGTTCAGCCATGTATGCATTGCAGTTTCCTCCATCCCGCATCATACCATGCAGGAGGGGAAAATGCAAATGGGGGAGGGAAGTACGCCTTCAGGTGATGCTTTCAAATTATTCAAAATATTGCCGGTTTTGGGCTTGACTTTTTCATTTCGCTGCGCTATACTTTCCTTGCAGGAAGCAACAGCAGGTAAAAGTGCTATAAACTGCTATTTTCAGAATGCAAACATAACCATAAACACACATGACAAACAGATACGAAAAACTGACAAAAACGCTTGCCGCATTGCGATTGCAAAAAAATGAAAAGGAGGTTTGCGCTTTGATGATCAGAACATGAATATTTGTAAAATCTGTGGTATACTTTGGTCAATGCAAAGAGACGAAAAGGGAGGGATAACAATGATGCAGAGTTGCCAGAAAAGTTACCAGATAAGGAACAATCCAATGTTTCTTCGCAATCAATTTGAATCATCAGGGCGATGGAAATATGCTGTCATTCACAAGCAGCCGCTGGTTTCAGAACCAATCTCGTTGATTGCCTGCTCCGACACACGAAAAAATGATCAGTTCAACACACACAAGGGCGTTCACTTCTTTGTTGACGACTTTCGCTTCGAAGGCATTTACAATCACCCGGAAAGAACGCTGGAAAATTTCAAACAATACCGTTTTCTGCTTACGCCGGACTTTTCGGTGTATGCCGATATGCCTGACTGGCGGCAGATTGAGTCCATCGGCAAAGCCCGATGGTGCGGCGCATGGTGGCAATCCCAAGGACTCACCGTCTACCCTACGGTAGCGTGGGGACGGTTTCCTTCCTATGAATTTTGCTATGATGGCATCGAGGAGGGAAGCGTTGTTGCCATCGGCATGATTGGCTGCAAACGAGAGCGAATGGCTTTCTTGCTCGGGTATCAACGTATGCTTGAGAAAATCAAGCCGGAAGCTGTCATTTGCTTCGGCACTCCTTATGCGGAAATGCAGGGAAATATCATTCCCGTTGATTACTTAACATCAAGAAAGGTGGCACGATAACATGGGTGGACGAGGAACTTATGCCTCAGCCAGACACGTAGCGTACAGTTACGAAACCGTCGGCAACTACAACGGCGTAAAAATACTGGAAAGTTTAACGAATCGGAAATCACTTCCGGAAGAATCACACACAAGTCAGGCTTACCTGAAATTACATGCGGACGGAACCATGAACATGCTGCGTATCTACGACAAGGATCACTATCTGCAATATGAGTTCGGATACCATTCCGAGCCCAAATTAACAGGGAACCACAAGCCTGTTCTTCATGTACACTACTACGACCACAAGTTCAGCCGTTCCCCGGCTGCGTTTGTTCCCAAGGAGTTGTTTGATCAATATAAAAAGTGGATGAAAGGGAGGGTTTGGTATGACGAGCATTGAGGACATCAATGAATTTTTCGACCGGCTATTGTACAGCGATCAATACATGGTTTACAAAGGCGTTGAGTATTTCTTCGAAGGCTGCTGCTGCCAATTTGATGACCATCACCAAATCCTTTCTGCCGAATTTGTCATCTATCGGCTGCCGGAATGGGAGGAAGTCTACGATGTTGTAGCATCTACGCCTGCGGCATGCATTGAAAAGTTTATTCAGGAATTCCGAATGGATGGAAAAACGATTCACGAACTCCTTCCCGAACTGGAATTTTCACTGGACGATTAATAACTGACAACAAACAAGGGCAGCGTTGAAGACCTTGCAAGCTCCAACGCTGCCCTTGCATCTCCATTCTCTTCTCCGATGCTCATTCCTCCGGACGGTGCTGATCCCCTTCCGCTTCCTGCGGCTCATACTTGGCGCACCGGGCAGCGCGCACGTCTGCATCGGTGTCATCACACCGGAGCATCCCCAGCAGGGCATCCGTGAGAAACGTATCACCGGGCAGCTTTCCTTCATCTTCCTTGGGCATTGCCTGCGTCTCCTTTGAAAAATCAGTATGCAGGATGGGAAGCGATTTGGCAAGGGGCAGCGAAAAAAATCTTTTGGAACGGTTTACAAACGGGGACGCATCTGCTAGAATGGAATGCGCAGGTTTTTGGAGAACCGAGGCGCGGTTGCGCGATCACTCCGACGGCAGCTTCGCTTACGGGGATGAACCTGACCATCAATGTAAATGGAGGAGAATACCATGACCAAGGCAGAAATCATTGCAGCCTATGCCCAGCATGAAGGCGACACCGGCTCCCCTGAAGTGCAGATCGCACTGCTGACCGACCGGATCAACCACCTGAACGAGCACCTGAAGACCAACCGGAACGACCACCACTCCAACCGTGGTCTGCTGCTGATGGTTGGCCGTCGCCGCGGCTTGCTGGAGTACCTGAAGAAGACCGACATCGAGCGCTATCGTGCCCTGATCGCCAAGCTGAACCTGCGTAAGTAAGGGTTCAAAAACGGCTCATCGGCCTTCCCGGCATGAACGCATGCCAAAGGAAAAAAGCTGTTTAAGGCCGCCGAGAATCGGGCATTTGCCTGCTTCACGGCGGCTTTTTAGAGCTTGTAAGTCGCCTGAGGGGTGTTATCCCTTGAAAATCCCCATGGGGTTTTCATATGATAGCATCCGTCGGGCGGTGGCAATGAAAAGGCTCACTCACAACCATTCTCAAACTTAGGGTGGCGTTGGAGGGCCGCAAGCCCTTCAACTTTCAATCGAAAACCAGCGACATGTGCGGTGGTTTTCGTGGCAATCCGAAGGATTGCTTCCTTACACGAGGGAACGGCCGGGAGAACGGTGAAACCGTTCGACCAGTGAGTGAGTGCAACACTCGACAAAGTGGCTTTGCCACTTTGTCGACACCGTGAAAGGAGAAAAGCAACAATGGATCACAAGGTTTATACCATGGATCTGGCAGGCCGCCCCCTTCAGCTGGAGTTCGGCAAGTACTGCGAGCAGGCTGCCGGCAGCGTATGGGTTCACCTGGGTGATACGGTGGTGATGGTCAATGCCACCATGTCTCCTACCCCCCGTCCCGGCGTGGACTTCTTCCCCCTGGCAGTGGACGTGGAAGAAAAGCAGTACTCCGTGGGCAAGATCCCCGGAGGCTTCATCAAGCGTGAAGGCCGCCCCACCGAAAAGGCGACCCTGACCTGCCGCCTGATCGACCGTCCCCTGCGCCCCCTGTTCAACAAGGGCATGCGCAACGACGTGCAGGTGGTTGTTACCGTGCTGAGCGTGGAGCAGGACGTGCCCCCGGAAATCCCGGCCATGATCGGCTCCTCCATCGCCCTGGCGGTCAGCGATATTCCGTGGAACGGCCCCACCGGTGCTGTGGTGGTGGGTCGTGTCAACGGTCAGTATGTCATTAACCCCGGTGAAGAGCAGCGTGCCCAGAGCGACATGCACGTGTATGTGGCCGGCACCAAGGAAGCCATCATGATGGTGGAAGCCGGCGCCAACGAAGTGTCTGAGGACGCCATGCTGGACGCTATCCTCTTCGCCCATGAAGAGATCAAGAAGCTGGTTGCCTTCCAGGAGCAGATCGTGGCGGAAATCGGCAAGGAAAAGGCCGTTGTGCCCCTGAACGTAACCGGGGACGACGTGAAGGCCGCCGTGCGGGAATTCGCCTACGACAAGTGCGTGTGGGTGTTCGACACCTTCGACCGGCAGGAGCGTCAGCAGCGTGAGGCCCAGGTGAAGGAAGAAACCCTGGCTGCCCTGGCAGAATCCTTCCCCGAGCGTGAGGAGGAAATCGCCGACGCCCTGTACTACCTGAACAAGGAAGTCATGCGGAAGAAGATCCTGGAGCAGGGCATTCGTCCCGACGGCCGGAAGGTGACGGAGATCCGTCCCATCTGGTGCGATGTGGGCGTGCTGCCCCGGGTGCATGGTTCCGCCGTGTTCACCCGTGGTCAGACCCAGGCCCTGACCGTGACCACCCTGGGCTCCACCAACGAGGGTCAGGTGCTGGACGGCCTGAGCAGCGAGGACTTCAAGCGGTACATCCACCACTACAACATGCCCCCCTATGCCACCGGTGAGGCTGGCCGTCTCAAGAGCCCCGGCCGCCGGGAAATCGGTCACGGCGCACTGGCCGAGCGTGCCCTGCTGCCTGTGATCCCCACCGAGGAAGAGTTCCCCTATGCCATGCGGCTGGTGAGCGAGATCCTGTCCTCCAACGGTTCTTCCTCCATGGCCTCCGTGTGCGGCTCTACCCTGAGCCTGATGGATGCCGGCGTGCCCATTCATGCCCCTGTGGCCGGTGTGGCCATGGGTCTGATCAAGGACGCTGAAACGGGCAAGGTGGCTGTGCTGACCGACATTCAGGGTCTGGAAGACTTCCTGGGCGACATGGACTTCAAGGTAGCCGGCACCATGAACGGCATTACCGCCATTCAGATGGATATTAAGATCGCCGGCATCGACCGTTCCATCCTGCAGCAGGCACTGGCACAGGCCCTGCAGGGACGGCTGCACATCCTGGGCATCATGCTGGAGACCCTGGGTCAGCCCCGTGATCACCTGAGCAAGTATGCACCCAAGATTGTCCGCTTCACCATCAATCCCGAGAAGATCCGCGAAGTCATCGGACCCGGCGGCAAGATGATCAACAAGATCATTGCCGAGACCGGCGTGAAGATCGACATCGAGGATGACGGTCGGGTGTTCATCTCCACCCCCGATGAGGATGCAGCCAACAAGGCTCGCAAGATCATCGAAGGCATTGCCAAGGACATCGAAGTGGGCGACGTATTCACCGGCAAGGTGGTGCGCATCATGAACTTCGGCGCCTTTGTGGAGCTTGCCCCCGGCAAGGACGGCATGATTCACATCTCCAAGCTGGCCAATCACCGGGTGGAGAAGGTGGAAGATGTGGTGAACATCGGCGATGAGCTGGAAGTGAAGGTCAATGAGATCGACGCTCAGGGCCGCATCAACCTGATCCGCAATGATATGGTGTATGAGAACAATGGTGCTGCCCGCCGCAGCGAGGGCGGTGCTCGTCCCCGTCCCCCCCGCCGGGATGGACGGAACTAAGCCATTGTAAGGATTCACATCCGTGGGAAGCCGTGCAGCATGGCTTCCCACTTTTTTTAGCAGGAATTAGATAGGGGAAACCATAATTCTTTCTTTAGGGCGTTGCCCCCTTGAAACCCATCGTCTAGGGTTTAACCCTTCGTTCGTTTGGTGTTTATTCCAAGGGGCTTTCCGGTCGCCCCTTGGAACCCTTCGGTGCCCCTTCGGATGAAGTAGGTCTTTTGTGCAAGGTAAATATTTTTCCTTGCAATACCCATTGCCTTTATAGAGGATGCACCCGAAGGGGTGCAGGGGGCGACCGGAAAGCCCCCTGCGAACCATCATTTGAACTCAAGCTGCTTCCGAAGGGGACGCGAAGGAGTCCAGGGGGCGAGGGGCTTCGCCCCGTCTAAGCCCCTGCCCATTAAAGGAGGGAGAACCATGGCAACAACCCAATCCATTCAGTGCCCGCAAATGCAGCAAATCAGAACCTTCCTGACCGCCTCTTTGGGGGAGGAGCAGGGCAATCTGCTGGCGCATCAGGCAGAAGCCAACCTGTCCGCCATCCTCGCCGCCACCCGTGGCAAAACGAAGAACCAGATGAAGACCCTGACCCAGACCATTCTGCCCCGAATCGCCCTGTACAAAGCCTTGCAGGCCAGCGGCAGAACCGAGGCGGAAGTCACCAGCCTCATGCGGCACTACATGCTGGATGTGGTGGCGGCAAAAAAGCACGCCTCCACCGCCAAGATGGAGCGTGTGCCCGGGTTCTACCGGCTGTACAGCAGCATCTTCCTGAAGATCATGAAGACCACGGACTTGCAGCAAAGCACCCAGCGCCGGGAAAAGGACAGCTACGACATTACCATCACCCAATGCCTGTGGCACACCGCCTGCGTGGAGAACGGCTGCGAGGAGCTTTGCCGCCTGTTCTGCGATGTGGATGATGTGACCTACGGGGGGCTGCGGAAAATTGGGTTTTCCCGCACCCAAACCCTGGGGTATGGCGGAAATTGCTGCGATTTTCATTTCTACAGGAAATAAAGGTCATTCGGGCATCCAAAGTTAAGGGTTGCCTGCATCGCTCTTCAAATGTTGTTTCAAGGGGGCTTTCCGGTCGCCCCCTTGACCCCTTCGGGGCACCCTACTTTTGGGGTTTACCTATCTTGTCTTTTGTGTTGATTCCACTTTTATCAGACCTAAGGGCATTGCCCGGGAGAAAAACCATGCCTGCCTATCTTGCCGAAACCCCCATGCTGGACTATTCCAATCCTGCGCTTCAGCAGCTCATCCACGACCGAGGCTGGAAGGCACTGCCGCCTTTCGAGTGCATCCAAAGCATCTACAACTTCGTCCGGGACGAGATCCTCTTCGGCTACAACACGGACGACAGCATCCCTGCCTCCCGTGTGCTTCAGGACGGCTACGGCCAGTGCAACACCAAGGGCACCCTGCTGATGGCCCTGCTCCGGGGCTGCGGCGTTCCCTGCCGCATCCACGGCTTCAACATTGACAAGCGGCTGCAAAAGGGCGCCATGACCGGGCTGGTGTACCGCCAAGCCCCGGCGGAAATCTTCCACAGCTGGGTGGAAGTGGAGCTGGATCAGGTGTGGTACAATCTGGAGGCCTTCATCCTGGACAAGGCCTATCTGGAAAGCCTCCAATCCGCCTTCCCCAAGTGCGAAGGTTCTTTCTGCGGCTACGGGGCGGCGGTGAAGGATTTCCGTCACCCGGTGATTGACTTCAACCGCAATGACACGTATATTCAAAGTGAGGGCATTGTGCGGGACTTCGGCGTGTACGATGACCCGGACAGCCTGCTTAAAGAGCATCATCAGCCCATGTCCCCGGTGAAGGCCTTTGTGTACCGGCACCTGGGGCGGCATCTGATGAACAGAAATGTGAAAAAGCTAAGGGAGAGTAAGTGAATCTCATGAATCAACAAAGCCTGAACGACCTGTGGGTGCTGCCCAACGGTCTGCGCATTGTGGGGGAGCGGCTGCCCTACCTCCGCTCCGTATCCATCGGGGTATGGCTCCGGGTAGGCTCCATGATGGAGACCCCTACGGAAAACGGCCTGTCCCACTTCCTGGAGCACATGGTGTTCAAGGGCACTACCCACCGCACTGCCCGGCAGATTGCCGAGGAGATGGATGCGGTAGGCGGTCAGCTGAACGCCTTTACCGGCAAGGACTGCACCTGCCTGTACGCCAAGGTCATTGATGAGGATCTGCCCCTGGCGGTGGATGTGCTGGCGGACCTGACCATCCACGCCACCCTGGATGCAGGGGAGTTTGCCAAGGAGCGTGGGGTGATCCTGGAGGAAATCGGCATGGACGAGGATTCCCCGGAGGATCTGGTGCACGACCTGCTGAGCAAGGCCATGTTCGGGGATCAGTCCCTGGGGATGCCCATCCTGGGCACGTCCGAATTGATTTCCGCCTACAGCCGGGAGGATCTGTTCCGCTACCGGGGGAAGCATTATCGCCCGCAAGACACGGTGGTATCCCTGTGCGGCAACTATGATCCGGCGCTGGTGCTCTCCCTCATGGAGCAGTTCTTCGGGGATTGGGAGAATCCCGGAGCGCCGGCGGAAATCCCCTGCGAAACGCTGCGTCAGGGGCAGATTCAGGTGAAGAACAAGGACACGGAGCAGCTCCACCTGTGCCTGGGCTTCCCGGGCATTGCCTACGGCTCTGCTGACCGATACGCCCAGGCGGTGCTGAGCACGGTGTTGGGGGGCAGCATGTCTTCCCGGCTGTTTCAGAAGATTCGGGAGGAGATGGGCATGGCCTACTCCATTTACTCCTTCCCCAACAGCTATGTGGGCTGCGGCACTTTCGGCATCTACGCCGGGGTATCCCCCCAGAATGGGGAAAAGGTGCTGGAGGAGATCCGCCGGGAGCTGAAGAAGCTGACGGAGGAGGGCATGACGGAGAAGGAATTCCACGATGCCAAGACCCAGCTGCGGGGGGGCTATCTCCTTGGGCTGGAAAGCCCCGGAGGCAGAATGCAGGCCATGGGGCGGAGTCTATTGCACCTGAACCGCACCTTCACCCCGGAGGAGACCATTACGAAGATGGAAGCCCTGACCTATGATGAGGTGATGGACTGCGCCAGGAAGAGCCTGAGCGTTACCCCCTGCCTGTCGGCGGCGGGGAACAAAGCAGAAGAGTACAGCACTTTCGTGCTTTGATGAAAGCATGGCAAGCAGCGTTCCTGCTTCTTTCCCTTAAAGCTTATTCCAGAGGGCTTAAGCGGGTCGAAGACCCTCGCCCTCTGGACTCCTTCGGAGCACCCTACTACTAGGGTTTACAACTTCTGTTCGATAGTGTTGCTTCCAAGGGGCTTTCCGGTCGCCCCTTGGAACCCTTCGGGTGCATCCCTTTGCAAGGTTTGGAGTATTGTAAGTTAAATATTTATACTTACATAACAAAACATCTTCATCCGAAGGACGTGCGCCGAAGGGGTGCAGGGGGCGACCGGAAAGCCCCCTGCAATCTCCATAAAAGGACAAGTTGCTTCCGAAGGGGACGCGAAGGAGTCCAGGGGGGCGAGGGGCTTCGCCCCGTTTAAGCCCCCTGCGAACAATTTCAACTTTTTTGCGAGGGAATCTTTTCCCAGAAAAAAGGAGTTTTCATGAACGAACGAATCCTATGCCTGGACATCGGCGATGTGCGCATCGGTGTGGCCGTCAGCGATGCCATGCGCCTCATCGCCACCCCGGTGGAAGTGATCCGCCGGGTGGGCTTCACCCCGGACGTGAAGCGCGTCAAGGAGCTGTGCCAGCAGTACGACACCACCCTGGTGCTCAGCGGCCTGCCCCTGAACATGGACGGCACCGAGGGCTTTCAGACCCAAAAGGTAAAGCTTTTTTGCCAACAGCTTGAAAAAGCCGGGCTGACGGTGTATTATCAGGATGAGCGGCTCACCACCGTGACCGCCGAGAATGCCCTGCTGGAGGACAACATGCACCGTGCTGAGCGCAAGCAGCATGTGGACAAGGTAGCGGCGGCCGTGATTCTCCAGCAATGGCTGGACACCGCCGCCCATGCACCCCAGCAGGATGAAAGTGAGGAATGCATCATGGCTGACCATGAACATAAGGACTACGAAGAGGAAGATGTGGAATACGTGGAACTGGTGGACGAAAACGGAGAAACCGTCCGCTTCGAACACCTGGCTACCCTGGACTATGAAGACGAGTGCTACATCGTGCTCATGCTCCCCGAGGAAGAGCTGGAGGAGGATGAGGAAGAAGGCGGCGTGGTGATCATGAAGGTGCTCAAGGATGACGAGGGCAATGATTACTACGAGTACGTGGATGACGAGGATGTGGCCAACGCCGTGTTCGCCCGCTTTGAGGAACTGATGGAAGAGGACGAAGACGAAGACGAGGACGAAGATTGATGGATACGCCGGATTTGAATGACGCCGTGGTGGAGCTTACCTCCCCGGACGGCAAGGTCTACCGCTTCCATTACGGTGCCACCATCCCCTATGCAGGGCAGGACTATGTGGTGCTGATTGAAATGGAGAAGGACGCCAACGGGGAGGAGCAGATCCTCATTACCCGGGTGGTGGAAGAAAACGGCGAGCTTTCCTTTGTGGTGGCGGAAGAAGAGGACGTGGTGGAGCAGGTGTTCACCAAGTTCTGCGCCATGAATGTGCAGACCGCCGTGGCGGATCTGCCGGAGGACGGCTGCGGCTGCGGATGCGGGCATCATCACCATCATGAGGAAGACGACTGCGGATGCGGGTGTCATCATCACGAGTGATGGGATATTTCCTTCGGGCTTGAAGGGTTAAGAGTACAGCTTCTTGTTCGATCATGCATGTTCCAGAGGGCTTTCCGATCGCCCTCTGGACTCCTTCGGGCATGAAGGGTTTAGGGTTAACAGTTTCGTTTCGGGATTGTTGCTTCCAAGGGGCTTTCCGGTCGCCCCTTGGAACCCTTCGGTCGCCATCCTAGATAGGTTGTGGGTATTGTAAGATTAATTTATTTATCCTTACATAACAAAGTGCCTTCATCCGAAGGACGTGCGCCGAAGGGGTCAAGGGGGCGACCGGAAAGCCCCCTTGAAAACCTATCGGTAAAGCTCTTCTTCATCCGAAGGGGACGCGAAGGAGTCCAGAGGGCGACCGCAAAGCCCTCTGGGAAGCCTAACAGAATAAGTCTGTTGCTTGTAAGGCGACTGCGAAGGAGTCCAGAGGGCGATCGCAAAGCCCTCTGGGAAGCCTATCAGTTAAAACCCACTTCAAAGGAGTGCGTCCGAAGGGGTCAAGGGGGCGACCGGAAAGCCCCCTTGAAAACCTATCGGTAAAGCTCTTCTTCATCCGAAGGGGACGCGAAGGAGTCCAGAGGGCGACCGCAAAGCCCTCTGGGAAGCCTAACAGAATAAGTCTGTTGCTTGTAAGGCGACTGCGAAGGAGTCCAGAGGGCTAAGCCCTCTGGTTTATTTACAAAGAGGGAGAACACCATGATGAAGCGGTTGACTGCGCTGATCCTTTCCCTGATCCTGCCCCTGTCCCTGGCGACCTCCGCCAAGGGGGAGGGCTTTCAGGCCTGCCACAAAGTGACCCTGACCAAGCAGGACACCACCCAGGACAACAAGAGCATTGTCCGGGTATGGACGGCAGACACGGTGCTGGACAGCGTGGATGCAGAGCTGGCCGCCATATCCCAGGGATACGTGGACGCCCTTGCCCCCACCCTGGAGAAGGCCGCCAACAAAACAGAGAAAAACTCCCGGCTGGATGTGGGCATCCGCTACAGCCGCACAGGCCTCACCTGGCTCAGCTTTCTGGTGCAGGCACGGGTGACCTACCACCGGGATCTCATCGGGCAGCAGATCACCAGCCGCACCTATGACATGACCACCGGGGAAGAGATTCACCTGACGGACATCTTCGACGAGGACAGCGAAGGCTGGCAGCTGCTGGAGGATGCCGTCCGCACCCAGGTCACCGCCTATTTCCCGGACGAAGAAGCGGACGAAACGGCGGTGGAAGCCCTGTGCACCCGGGAAGCGTTGGAGTCCACCCCCTTCACCCTCCACGGGCTGTCCCTGGTGCTGCACATTCCGGCGGACGTGCTGTACCCGGAGCATCATTCCCTGATGCAGGTGACGCTCATGTACCCGGACATCCGCCCCTACATGACGGAGCGTGCCCAGACCGAGACGGACAACCTGACCTACTACAAGACCTGCGCCCTGACCTTTGACGACGGCCCCAGCCGCACCAACACCACCCTGGTGCTCAACAGCCTGATGGAGGTGGGGGAGCGAGCCACCTTCTTCGTCATTGGCAACCGGATCAAGGAGTACGACGACCTGATCCAGCGGGAGCATGACGAGGGCAATGCCATCGGCAGCCACAACTGGACCCACGGGGACGTGCGGAAGACTTCCGCCTCCGCCATGCGTGCCATGCCGAAAAAGTGCAATGCTGCCCTCATTGCCGCCATCGGCATCCCCACCCGGTACAATCGGGTGCCCTACGGCCTGTATCCTCAGATGATCAAGAGCAAGGTGGGCTGGCCCCTGATTCAGTGGAGCCTGGACACCTACGACTGGCGGGGTCGGTCTTCCGCCAATGTGCTGAACAAGGTGAAGAAGGAAATCTCCGATGGGGATATTATCCTATGCCACGACATCAAGGACAACACCCCGGAATCCGCCCGGCGGATCTGCCAATACCTTCAGGAAGAGGGCTACATGCTGCTGACCATTGACGAGCTGTTTGCCAAGGATGGGGTCACCCTGGAGGCGGACACGGTATACTACCGGTGCGTGGATGGGGATACAAGCAAAAAATAAAAGGGGTGCAGGGGGCTCGCAAGCCCCCTGC
>CAVGBO010000066.1:0-16214 GCA_963627465.1 Phocaeicola dorei | reverse complement strand
CATGTCACGGTCAAATTTCATGTGCATTCCTCCTTCTTAGCAGATCACGCAGGCAACAAAGTCGTCGTTGTTAATATCAGCGTAGTTCATAGTTACATACCAGTGACCCGGTACATATACAGTCGAACCTGTGTACACACAACTGGAAGTACTTGCTAAGGGTTCGCGGACGCCGCTAATAGCAACATCCTTGGGATATTCGGCAAAGCGAAGCAGAAATGCCTTGTCCTCTGTCGTGTACGATTCGCTTGGATCGTGATCCGCTTCGTACGCACCGTTGCTATCGGTTGTGAGCGTTACCGTTCCTAAAGCATTCAGGACTGCCCGATCAAATCCATTCAGGAATCCGGCTTTAGCCGTATACTCTGCAGGCAGATCAAAGAGCGTCCGCTTGCTCCACCACTTGTTTGCGTCAGCCTTGCTATTCAGCCACTGACGGAGATCACTCTCTGCCCAGTTGTTGCTGCCTCCATAGTTGCGACCTGCTGCGTTGAAAGTGCCGATGGTGTTCACGCAAAACTTTTTGTATTCGCTGGCCGTACCCAGCGCCGTGCCATCGCTGCCCTCCGTCACCGCAAGGCTGGATTCCACCGCCGTGCCGGAAGCATCGTAGGTGGTGATCGTTCCGTCAGTAACATTGGCTTTTTTAGGACTTTGGGAGCCTAGCTTGCTGTGCCGGAAGCCTCCATTCTTCGGGATCTCCTTGGTGGTGGTAAACTGATAGGTGCCATCCTCGGCAGTGCTGCCATAAAAACCATAGTGCAGGGTAAAGTTGTACGTCCCTGCCGGCAGTGCCGCCCCTGTGGTGTTTGCCCACAGCATTTCTTCATTATCGAAGTTGAACCCTGTAATCGCCTCGTGCATCAGCAGGGTCATGGTGGGGGCGTTCTCGTCCCCGGTCTTCTTGTGGAAGTTGTGGGCGGCCACGTCAAACACCAGGTCGCCGTACACGCTGTGGGTCACGGTCACCTGGCTGCCCACGGGATAGGCAGTCTCGCCCAGGCCGGCACGCACCAGCCGTGCCATGGTGGTAGGGTCGTTCAGGTCCCCGGCGTTGCTGATGGCCAGGAGGCCAAGTTCGGTGGAGATTTGCCCCAAGGTGGTGTTGGTGTCCTTCATCTTGTCATTCAGGTTCGAAAGATAAACACTCATGCTCTCAATTCCTTTCTCATGGTTCGTTGGTGAAGTGAAACTGTGCTTTTTGCCGTCAAGGGCACTGGTCACGGATCATAAAGATCTTCCTCCTTTCTTCATTTTGGGTACAAAAAATCCACCCCGTCATGGGATGGATGCGGAAAAACCATTATTCGTCTGCTTCTCGTAAGCGTTTTTTCTCCGGCAGGTAGGCTTGCCAGTCGAAATCGTTCACTTCGATGGGCTCGTAGTGCATGATCTGAAAGTCTTCAAAGGATATTTCAAACCTTCCGCCTACGATAGCACCATACTTTGGCTTTTCGTCTATCAGAATGATGAAAACGCCATGGTTATTGCTCCGCTCGAAGGGAAGACCGATGATTACATCATTACTGTCGTCATCAAAGGTGCATCGCACAGGCTGATCTATGGCAAGAAATTTCCGCATATCCTGTACAACTTCCTTGATACTGTTATAGTGTTTATGCATGGCAATCATTTCCCCTTTCTATCATCTGACACAGGCCACATATGGTAGCCGTCAGACTTGGAGTAAACAGCCTCAACCGTATGGGATGCTTCGAATTTTCCGGTGTCTTCGTTATACACATTGCCCACGGCATCATCAAAAACCACCTGAAACCTGGTCGAATTATGCCGACCGGCGATTTCTTCAAAGTTCCCCTTGCGGATTCTGTCCAGTGTTGACGCTTCAACAGATTGAAACTTCTTCGTAAAGTAGCTTTTGGGCAGGACTTTCGTACCGGGGTGCTTTGCCTGCTCTTTTGCTGTTGCTTCTCTAGCTTCCTGTGCTGTCCGATGTTGAGCCTGCTTGGAAAGGTTGAGCTTAACACTTTTTGCACGGAACAAGTCAAGCATTTTCTTCCCTTCAGGTGTCCGCACACCCTTGGGCTGAAGGCTTGCCTCGATAGATTTCTGCGCCGGTTGCTGTTTTCCTTCTTGCTTGGCGGAAGAAGTGCCAGAAGAATTGCTACTTGCAAACCGACCGTTCTTACCATGATTTTCGTTATAGTCGGTGGTCAGGTCATCGAAACCATACTTCTTGCACAAGAGAAGGAGGATCTTCCGCACCAGCTCCCAAATGTCAGGCGAGAACCTCAAGAGCATCACCGCCTTTCTTTACTTATCCAGCAGATAGTCGTTAATCTCCCGGCTTGCCTCGGACATTTGGTCAGCGTTGCCGTTGTGCAATTCATGGTCAAGCAGTGCCATCAGGGCTTTGCATTGCACCTTCTGCCCCTGCTCTACAGTATCCGCCCGACGCTCCAGTTTGTCCAGTCGCCTTGTGTGCTCGGACACAATAGCGTCCTGAGCGTCCAGCCGGTGCTTGTCGTTGGCTAGCATGGTCATGATGTCCGATTTCACGTCCGCAAGGGGCTGCATCTTCCGCTTGCGTAGGGCAAGCAGCTTTTCCACGGCGTTGAGCACGATGGTCACAATGCCGCACAGGGCAAGGAAAACGAACAGGTACGTCCAAATCAGGTCGGGGGTAATGCCGTTAATGGTCATCAGCCAACGCCCCCTTCAAGGGCTTGCACCCGCTCCAGCAGCTTGCCCACAGTATCCTCCAGCGACTGGACACGTGCTGCCAGATCCGCCGTGTCGCCCCCTGCCGTGCCTTCCTTGGTCAGATACCTTGTCATCATGTAGCCCGTCAGCCCGTCATACTTGACAATGCTCCACTCGCTGCCGCTGCTCACAATGTCCACCTGCGCCCCTACAGGCACACGGTCAACAAGGTTGGCGGTCACGCTTGGCTTGACCCGCATGTTCACGGTGCTGCCGCTGGTGGCGGTCACGGTTGCTTTCTCCATGGTGGTTTTCCCCTCTTCCTGCTTTGGTGTGGTGTCCTCGTCTCCATAATCGATATGCATCCCGTAGCCTACATAATCCCAGCCGTTTTTCGCCGTCAGGGCAGAGGACACGAAGCCGGTCTCACTGCTTTGAGCGTTGAGCACGTGCGCCCTGTCCCGGCTCACAAGCCCCACGTGATAGTAATCTCGCACGTCCCCGGTGTAGCTCTTGCCCCCTTGTCGATACTTCTCCGGCAGCGCATAGCCTTGCTCGCCCGGTTCACGTGCCTTGAAGGCAATCATGCCCGGCTTCGCTTGGGTGATGGGCAGGAGCTGCATGGCTTCGTTCCGTGCCATGTAGTTAGAGCCGTGGTAGAGGTCAATCTTTTTGGTGTTGTAGGCATAAACAAAGGCGCCGCTGCAATCAACGGTGCCTTGTTCGGCTGCTCCGGGTTTATAGGTCCAGTGCTCTGTTTGCATTTGTTCAAACAGGGCAAGGATTTCATCCTTTGAGATGGTCTTCATTGTTTTTCACATCTTCCTTCCTCCGATGAAAGATTTTTTCGGTTGTTTTTGAAGGGGCTGTACTCCGATGAAGTAGGTTGTTTTTGCTTGTTCCAGAGGGCTTTCCGGTCGCCCTCTGGACTCCTTCGGTGCTCCTTTTGAAAAGTTTGGGGTATTGCTTCAGGAGGCTTCAATCTACTAGGGTTTCCTGTTACTTGTTGTTTGTGCTTATTCCCAAGGGCTTTGCGGTCGCCCTTGGGGAACCTTCGCCGCCCCTTCGGATGAAGGGGTTCTGTTTCGCAGGGGGCTTAAACGGGGCGAAGCCCCTCGCCCTCTGGACTCCTTCGGCGCCCTTTTTTAACTGGTCGATATTCCGACTTGTAGGAACGTTAGAAGAGCCAGCCTTCCGCAGGCTTTCCTCCATGAAGAAGCCCTTATAGCCGCCTTCCAGAGGGCTGTCCTTGCCCTTCATCGGAACAGGGCTCCGTCAATGTAGCCGGTGATTTTCAGCCCGGCAAAGGTGGGGGTGGATGCGGCGGTCAGGCTTTGGGTCACACGCTCGCCCAGGGTGTCAAGGGCTTGCTTGTCCTCCTTGGACAGGAAGCCGTCTGCGGTGGTGGCGGCGTTGTCGTGCCGATGGTCGGCGGCGGCGTAATAGGCTGCGCCATGCCCGCCCAGGGTCAGGGCATCCCCGGTAATGTCACAGGGCAGCTTTCCGTCATCGTTCAGCCGCAGGAGCTTTCCGGCCTCCGCTTCCGTCACCGCATCGTCTGCCGGCAGCAGGGCAGAGGGGGTAATGGTCACGCTGACCGCCTCCCCTGTGCCGAAGAGGAAGGGCACGTCATAGGTGCGCTGCACAGAGGAATCTGCCGCCGCCAGAATCAAGTCCGGGAACTTGCCAAAGGTCAGGTAGGAGAAGAGGACGGACGTGCTTTCCCCTTCCAGGCAGGCATACAAGCCCAGCTCTTCAATGTAGGTGCTTGCCTTCACCTGATCATTCCAGTATTGCACCGTGACCATCAGGTTGCCGCTGCCATCCATGCGCCTGCCGGCAACCTCCGCATCATCGTAGTAGGTGATCAGGTCGGTGTAGGTGCTCAGGTCGTCAGCATCCGGGGCAAGCCCTGTGCCGATCTTCGCCCCGGTGAAGGTGACGGCTTTCCCCTCTGCCAGGGATCGGGCAATCAGTGCCGCCCCTTGGGCGGTCAGGGTGTTCTCAATGTTTCTTGCCATGCTTTAGCCTCCTTTAAGCATTGATTCGGGTGAATACGATGTGCCCGGCTTGATATACGCCGGACTGCACAATGATGTCCGTGGATACCAGGGTTTCCGGGATCTCATAGGTCATGGTCACCCCTGCCGGATGGGGAATCATGAGTCCGGCGTTGATCATCTCCGCCTGAATCTCCGTGAACATGCCCCGAATGACCACGTTAATGCTCATGTCCTGCTTGTCTTCCAATGTGATACCAAAGGCAGGGAAAACCACGTTGAAGATGTCGGAAGCGGATTCATTGGTGCCGTCCCACATGTTCTGCGCCACGGCGGCACGAATCAGCAGCCGATAGTCTTCATCCCCCAGGGTGCGGGATGCGGATACCGGGGCAAAGGGCAGGATTCTGGACACGCCCACCATGCTGCCCAGCATATCCAGCTGAGGACCCACGGCGGCATCCAGGGAAAAGGTGGTGGTGAAGTCTTCCAGCATGGTCATCATGTCTGTTGCCTGACCCACAATCATTTGCAGGAAAGCCAGCCACTTGGGCTTGCTCCTGTTCCAGCTGGGGGCAAGCTCTTCATAGGGCAGGGTTGTCATTTACTCCACCACCTTCAGCACAATGTGATCCCCATCGGTGGACAGCTGCTCGTTATAGGCGGCGGTAATGGCATCCCCGGTAGCCTCCTGGGCAGATGTCTGCGCCGTCAGGGCAGTCACGGCAAAGGCCGGGGTAGACGTGCCGCAGGACGTGAAAATCACCCCGTACAGGGTGGACACGATGAGCGGCTTACCAATGCCAAGGGATGCAATGGAGGCGGTGACAGCCTTCTTGATGGCTGCCTGCATGGTGTCGCTGTCCCATCCGTCCAGCTTCTTCAGGGTCACGTTCACGGTCACAGGCACGGCGGTGGGTCGGGTAAAGCCCATGGTGTTCTTGTTGCCCCATTCATCCACATACACGGCAGAAGAAGAGCCGTAGGTCTTTACCCCCGGGGATTTCTTCAGGTACAGGGTTTTGGCAATGTCCTCATCCGTGCCACCATCCACCACGGCGCACACAGAATGGGCAGGAAGCCCATTGGCATCCGCTTCCCCTTCGGCGTTCTCCAGCACGGAAACGAAATGCACCCCGTCCAGATCCGCCAGGGCGGAACGCAAGCCGTCCAGAATGCCCCGGCTGGGCAGGGACACGGAAAGGCTTCGCCGCTCCCGGACAGCGGCATCCGTCTCCACATCCCGACCAGGGGAAGAAGGTTCGGCGTTGGTCACGCTGTTCCAGGTGCTGGTGGGGGTGTGAATGGTGGTAATGCTCCCGGCAGGGGCAAGGATCGCCCCGGCGGTCAGGCAGGTAGCGGAAGCCTCCGCTTGCCCGTCCTCCCCAAGGGTTACGCTGTCAGCAATCCGCCACAGGTAGCCTTGATCATCCCTTGCCTGCATGCCGGCAGGCAGCACCGCCCCCGGCGCACCGGTCAGGGTTAATGTTACCGTGCCGTAGGTAGCGGATCGCCGCCGAATGCCGTTCAGGGGCAGGAGCAGATCCAGCGCATTGCCGGATGCATAATTGGGATCCCGTGCGCTGTACACGTCCGTCACGGCGGCGGTCAGGTCATCCACCGCCCGGGCAAACAGGGACAGCAGCTGATAGTCCTTACTATCTGCTTCCAGATACACATCCGTGCCAAAGATTTGCTTGTAGCCTGCTAAAAGGCTTTCCATTCGTTCCTCGTAGGTGGGGATATGCATCCCCGATGCGTCAAGATATGGCGACGTATAGGGCATCACTGCTCACGCTCCCTTCAATTTCTCCATAGGCCGTGACCACGGTACATTGGTAGCTCATGGCACGGCCGTCCAGCTTGGTAGCCACGTCCTTCACAGCGGTCACGCCTTCCGTGCCCGCAATGTAGGCGGTGATGTAATTGGCCAGCATGGTTCGCCCCTCTTCAGAGCGGACGCCTTCAAAGACTAATCGTGGCACCACAAAGCCCAGAGACGTGTCCTCCCACCACTCCCCAAGGAGCAGGTGGAGACGGCTCTTCACCGCCTCGGCAACCGCCTGCGCCCCGGATAGCATCTGAGACGATGCGCCAACCGGGGTCATGTCCCCATCGGTGTCAATAGGTCTGCACAGCATCATCCGGCATCACACTCCTTCGCACAGGCTTCGCAAGCCGTTCACAGCGGCGGCGGCAGGATACACCGGCACATCCACCGCTTCCGCCGTTTCCTTCAGGGCGGTGTAGCAGTCCTTCACGCCCTCCTTGAGGGCGGTCATTTGCTTCTGCCAGTCCGCAAAGGCACCCACCGTGCCCGGCAGGGTGATTTCCTCCAGCCCCACACGTGCCCGGCACAGGTTCACCTGCTCCAGCAGTTCGGCGATGTCCGCCCGGTGGCTGATAGATTCGTCCGCAATCACGCTGCCGGCAGCAATGGTTCTTGCCCAGTCAATCGTCCCCACGGTAAAGGCAGAGCTAGCGGAAGCAGACACGCCCCCGGAAGCATCCACCAAGCGCACCAGCAAGCGATGGGTGCCCGTTTCCAGCACCAGATTGCCCCGAAAAGCCGCCTTGCCCCCGGAGGATGGAAGAATCCCTGCATCCGTCCAGGCAAGCTCCTGCGCCCCGTTTTGGGCTTCTATCATGTATTGCACGGTCATGGACTCACCGTCCGGCTCTGCTCCTGCCGTGGCGGCGAACACAGGGGAAGAAGATACCCGGTCAAGGTTTCCGCTACAGAGAATCACCGGGGTATCCGGCACACGGTTTCGCCGGACAGCATCAGACACTGCCCAGGAAGAAGCGGCGGAAAGGGTATCCACGCTTCGCACCCGGAAGCGGACATATTGTCCACGATTCACGGAAGGAGACAGGGCGGCGGTGTTGGTGCTGACCTGCTTCACGTCTGCCCAGTCCCCCCAGGTGGCGCCATCAGCAGAAAGCTGCTGCTGAATCTGATACCCGGCAAGGTTTCCGTCCGGGTCGGTGCATGCCGGCCAGCTGAGGACAATGTTCCCGGATTCGTACAAAGTGGGGGTGGCTTCCACCCCGGAAGGAGCAGAAGGAACACGGTTCCGCTGCACAGCATTGCTTGCGCCTTGGCTGGACGCAGCCCACAGGGCATCCACGGCCGTGACAAGATAGCGGACATACGCCCCACGGGAAAGGGTGGGGGCATCCGTGCAGGTGACATCCGTCAAGCCGGAAGCAATGGTGACAGCATCGCCCCAGGCTGCGCCGTCCGAAGAGGTTTGCCTTGCCACCTGATAGGTAACGGCTTGACCGTCCGGGTCAGCGGCAGCATCCCAGGCGATGGTCACGCTTCCGCTTTCGTACAGGCTTGGCGTTGCGGCGATATTCTCCGGCACGCCGGGCACACGGTTGCGGATCACGTCCGGGAACACGGCCAAAGCCGCCGACTCCATGCCGAAAGCATCCACGGCATACACCCCGTAGCGGATGTACGTGCCCCGGTTCAGGGAAGGAGACAGTGCCAGCGAACAGGCGGCAGTGGTTCCGGCGGTGGCGTAGCCGCTCCACGTGCTCCCGTCTGA
This sequence comes from Phocaeicola dorei, assembly GCA_963627465.1. GTDB lineage: Bacteria > Bacillota > Clostridia > Christensenellales > Aristaeellaceae > CAKUFA01. The sequence goes on along the minus strand of CAVGBO010000066.1, from coordinate 7,993 downwards.
GGATGTAGCGGACACAATGCGGTAGCTCTCCACGCTGTCCGTTTCATCCGTGGCGGCTGTCCAGCCAAGGGTGATTGCCCCGGACTCGTACACGGTAGGGCTAATGGTCAGGTTGGTGGGGGCGTTGGGCAGGATGTTGGTACGCACGGCGGAAGAGACTTTCCATTCGCTATACCAGCTCGACCCGGCAGAGCCCATGGTGCGGATGCGGTACTTGCGCCATGCGCCCCGTGTGCCATTCACCGGCACGGAAGCCGATCCGGCGGCAGAGGCAGACGCAACGGAAGCACAGGCGAACCAATCCCCATAGGTGGCGTTGTCTGCGCTGTCCGCACACTGAATCTCATAGCCGGTAATGGTGTTCTGCACCCCGGCTCCCGCCCCTGACCACTGGAGCACCACACTGCCTTCTCCCACGGCTGAAGCCGGATAGAAGGTGCTGGGCGGCGTGGTTTGGGTGATATTGATCACATACTCCACATCCAGCGTAGCGGTGGCGGCAGAAGCACGGAAATAGGCATTGCTGGGCATAACCAGTGCCATGGTCAGGGTGCCGCTTGCTGCTGCAAAGGCATCCATGACCGCCCCGGAGGCGTAGCAGGTGCAATTCTGCCGTGTTTCCCCGGTGGCCGTCAGGGCAATGGCGAAGGAGGACCCGTTCATGGTCACGTTGGCGGTACCGCTGTTCCTCAGCACGTTGCCATAGAAATTGAACCGAACCGCCGTGACCGTGGCGTTGCTGATGGGGGTGCCGGTGTAGTCCCACAGCACGGTTCGCCCGTTGCCAAGGTAGGCATCCACATAGCTTTGACCGTTGGCCGCCCGGGGATTGGAAAGGGTAAAGGTTACGGAGGGCATTTCATTCACCGCCTCTTTTCTGGGTATAGAAAATCCATCCCACAGGGATGGAGGATGTCACGATACCGTGAGAAAGTCTTTGCTTATTCGAATAAAATGTTTGCATAACGCATTTTTTGTTGAGATTCTCAACACTTTGTGTTTGATGAAACACTTTTGCTTGCAAATGCGAACCTGTCGGAATTTCCGAACAGTTGCCTTGTCTATGCCGATGTTTTGCCGACTTTTTGCCGATGTTTTACGCCAGCTTCACCGTGGTCAGGGTAATATCTTCATACTGCATATAGCCCCCGGTTTCCGCCCACAGCACCAGGGGATAAGTAGTCCCTGCATCGAACTGCCCAATAGCTGTCAGCAGTACGCAGGGATAAGCCGCCCCGTTGGCGAAGCTGACCCGTTTGCCGAAGAACTCCAAGAAGGACCGTCCGGTCATGGCCGTGACCATCTGGATGTTCCATTGCACCGCATACAGGCCGCTTTCACTAACGGTGAAGTTGCTCAAAGTGACGCTTGCGCTTGCGTCCTTGTTGAAGTACGCACCGCCATAATCCTTTTGCGTTACGGTAGGGGCTGAGGGAATATTCAGCACCACGTCCCCTGTCTGCCCGTTCACGCTCTGGACGGGAAAGGACAGGTCGGTCACGTCTGCCATGACGTGGGTATGAACGGCGGCAGCCTTGGCATTCACGGCGGCGGTGACGGTGGCATCCCCCAGCGGAATGTCATCCGCCGTCAGGGACACATTGCCGTTCACCTGAGCAATCCCATTCACGGAAGTGGTCAGGCCGTCCGCTCCCTTTTCGCCTTGCTCACCCTTGTCCCCGGTGTCTCCTTTGTCACCCTTTGCACCCTGTGCCCCTTGGTCGCCGGTATCCCCCTTGTCGCCCTTTTCCCCTTGGTCGCCTTTGTTTCCTTTCAGGGACGCAAGCCATTCTTCCTCCGTGCCCGTATAGCCGTGTTCCCGGGCGATTTCGTAGGCAGACTTGCCGTCCTGCCCGGCAGAAGCACCGAAGAAAGAGGGATCATCCGGCACGTCCTGCAAGGCGTTTTTCCGGCTTCTGAAGCCCACAAAGGCGAAGCCGTCCGACAGGTCATGCCGGCGCAGGGACACGGGATTTTGTGTGCCTCCGTACTGAAACCAGCCGTCTATGCAGGCATCCGAAAACACCACCAGGCATTCGTCCCCGGCTTCGATGGGGAAGGTCATAGCCTTGTCCGTGCCGCCGGGAAAGAACACCGGCACATCGCTTAATAGTGGCAGCTCGATGAGCCTGCCGCCGCTGAGCCGATCCCGCAGGGCAGGCTTCACGGTAACGGTCTGGGTAGCCTTGTCATAGGCGGTGACGATCCCCGGCAGGGCGCAGTGCATTTCCTGCCGGATGGCGCTCTTCAAGGCTTCCAGTGCCGCCCCGGGGGCTTGCACCAGCTCGTCAAGGGTGGTGTTCTTCATGGGGTCACCTTCTTTCTTACGTCAGCCCTTCCGCATCATTGCTTGCGTCTGCTTCCATGGCGGCTTCGTCCAGCAGCACCAGCTGGCTTGACCATGCGCCGGTGTAGCTGTCCGCTTCCATGGCTTGGGCTAGAATCCGATACACTTTCGCATCCCCGTCCGGCAGGCGCAGGCATTGCCCTGCCTGAAAGCCCATGACGGCGGTCTGTACAATGGTCACACCATCCAGCACGGCAGGGGTCTCCATGAGCTGGGTTTCCGTCAGGTCGATGATGGCGGCAGCATCCGATGTTTTGGTGAGATACAAGCCGCCCCGGGTCACGTACGCCCGGTAGCCCGCACTTTTGGCAAGCTCCTTCACCGCCTGCACGGTTCTGCCGAAGAACACCTGCCCACGGGAAAAGCGAATGGGGGCGTTCACCCTTGTCACCAAGGGCAAAGGGCTGTCGCAATGGGCAAGGAGGGTGGACAGGGCTTCTTCCAGGGTGGTGTCCTTGCGAATGGCTACAGACACGCAGCCGCAGCAGAAATCGCCCCCATCCAGCAGCACCACGGTGCAGGTTTCCACCCCATTTTCCACCGATGTGCGAATCTCTGCCGCCGGAGCTTCCGCCAACAGGGAATCATTCTCCCCGGTAATGGTCAGGGTTTTCGCCCGTTGCAGGGCAGTCAGGTCGCTGTCCTCATACCCGGTCAGGGTCAGAACAAACTTGTCCGCCGTGCAGGACATGGTGGAGCGGCCTTCCAGATGAAACCGGGCACCGGCGGCGATCTGCCTGCCATCGGCATAGAGCGCCATGGTACGCAGGGAATCGGTGGGCATGGGGATCACCTCCGTTAGTCTTCAAACACCACATTATCCATCCAGACCACCTCGAAGTCGGTCAGCGTGTCCTTGGCGGGATCTGCCGTTGCATGGTCGTCCGACAGGGGCACGCAGAACACGGAACCGATCCGCTTGTGCCCCAGCTGCCCCATCAGGTCGTTGTACTTGTCCCCGGAAGCAATCAGGGGGATGAAGGAGGCCATGCACTCCCCGGAGGAAGCGTCCTCCACGGTCATGTACCACCGATCCGTGTGCCGGAAATACTCCACCGTCACCCGAAGGGAAACGGCGTTGCCGTTGGGGGTTATGTTCAGGTCAATGATTTGCTTGTCCGCCGTACTGTTCAGCGGCAGGGCGATGGGATCCATGTCTTCATCCCCTCCTTATCATCAAATGCAGTTCTTGCCTACCCAGCCGACCCAGATGGAAGGGGTTCGTCCCCCGGAAGTGGATGTTACCTTGGACGTGCTCACCGTAGATTTGACACTGCCGGAGGAAGAGGAAGTGACCTCCTTGAACGTCAATTCCCCTGTCCAGCCGAAATGATTGCTTTCATCCTGAGAGATGGCAATGCCCTGCAGGAGCATGTTGTTGTAGGTGGCGTAGTAGGTAATGACCTGCACCTTTCGCCGGGCTTTCTTCAGCTCCATGAGGGTAGCAAGAGCCCCCTTCGCCCGGTCGTCATTGCTCTGGGTAATGTCGCTCTGGGTGGAATACACGTTGGACATGACCACTTCCATGGTCACTTCGTCCGGCTCGTTCTGGGCGTTGTTCACAATGTCCTTGCCCTTCTTGCTGCTGGTGTCTTCCTCCATTTTCAGGCTTAGGGCATGCTGAATCTTCACCACACCGTCGAAGATGTAGGTCTTGCCCTGATCCGTGTCGTAGATGTAGGCAGGCTGGTTGCTGTTGGTGACCATATCAGGCAAGCACCCCCTTCAGGGAACGAATCAGCTGACGTTCCGCAGCGGAATAAGCCGCCGTGCCAATGGCTTTCGCATCCGACCCGGAAGCGGTGACCTGAATGGTGACAGGGGCGGAAATGTTGTAGCTGTTGGAGATGTTCGATCCCCCTGCCATGGCAGAAATGGAGGCGGCAGAGCTGCCCACCGTGCCTTCCACGCCTAAGCCCAGATCCTTCATCAGCTGATTGGTGGCCACGCCCCCCATTTCGCTGAACATTTGCTTAATCAAGGAGAAAGCCCGGGCAGGCTTGTTCAGGGGGATGATGTATTCTGTGCCGCCGTCTTCCGCCACTTCCGTGGTGATGGGATGATTGTACCGGCCGCCCCAGGCATTGCCAAAGGTTGCGCCTGTTGCGCCACCGTGCTTGGCTCCTACGGATACTTCCACCTTCTTGCCGCTGCTGTCCACCTGCTTCTGGACTTCCTTGATGACGGTGCTGCCGGCATCAGAGGGGACAGTCGGTTCTCCGGTCTCCCAGGTCAATTCGCTGGTGCCGGAAAGGGCGTCTTGCACGGACTGCTGGAAGTCGGAAGTGTTCAGGTTGTTCTTTCTGGTGTTCAGCAGGTCTTCCAGCGTCTGCGCATTGGTATTCTGACGGTTTGCAATGGCATTATTGCGTTTTATCAGGGTCTTGCCTGCGCCGTCCTCGCTGAAAAGGTTATCAAAATTGTTTGCTACACCGCCAAGATTCAACAAGCCCGTGTTATTGATGGTGTTGCCAAATTCCACCATGGCTTTCGCGTACTCCATGGCATATGCAGGATTATTATACAGCTGCCCGCCGAAATTGCTCCATGTGGTTGCCATACCGATCTGACTGTTGGGATCCCATGTAGCCCCCTGGGCATAGGTGATTTTTCCGTTCTCGTCCAAGGTAATGCCTGCATTCTTGCCGTTTTGCAGCAGATAGTCGTGAGCTTGGCGGCTGGGGTCATTCTCGCCTCGGGCTTGGGCGGCATTGATTTCCTCCGTGGTCATGCCCCTCAGCTTCATTTCCTTGTAAGACAGTACTTGACCGGTTTCCGCATCCACGCCGGATTGCTGTGTGCGGTAATAGTCATCCTCCGAATAACCCAGCTTGGCAAGCAAGCTCTTGACTTCCGGGGACAGTCCTTCATAGAGGGACGACCACGCATTGCGAAAAAGCGTAGCAAGATAGTCACCTAAGGGCGCAAGGGCTTCCTTAATGGCTTCCATCAGGCCTGAAAGGGCACTAAGAAATTCACTGTCTTCAGCCACGCCGGAAAAGGCTTCGGCAAGCCACTGCACAAAGTTGACCGTTCCTTGAATGGCGTCAGTTACATAGCCGATGGCTTTTTTTGCGGCAGACACAATGCCTTCCTGGTTGTTTTCCACCCAAGACGTAAAGTCCACCGTCATCTGCGTGATACCATCGCCAATGGCCGTGCCGATCTTGTCCACAATCTTGGACAATTTATCCGGGTCGTCGCTGTCCAGCAGCTCCCAAATCCCCCCGAAGGCTACGTCCACCTTTTCCCCTTCCGGGGCGTTCTTGTTCCACTGGAAGTTCTCGTAGTCGTCAATCAATCCGCCCACAGCGGTGATGACCGCAAGGAGCTGCCCCAGAGGACCCGACTTCAGCAGGGCGAACACGCCCACAATGGCCGTGCCTGCCGCCTTGATGCCGCTGGGCAGCTTCTCGATCCACTCCACAATCTTCACGCCCAGCTCTACAATACCCAGCAAGCCCTTGCTGAAGGCAGTCATGTAGGAGGCAATCTTGGAGGAAAAGCCGTTGATGTCCTTGCGGATGAAGTCGCTGATCTTCTTCAGGTAGTCGGTAATGCGCTGAATGGGCTCCTGCAGGTTAGCCAGGATGTGATAGTTGATCCACTGGGTGGCGTAGGAAATGACGCTCTTCAGCTGGTAGAAAGCCCCTTGGAGCTGACTGATCATAGCCATTGCGCCCTTCATATCCGGCAGGGCAAGGGACTTGTTCACCTTCACGATGTCGTTGTAGATGGTCTTCAGTGCCGGGTCCTTCGATACCTCGGACATGGTTTTGCCCATGGCCTTCAGGGCGTTCTGCTCCGCACGGACGGTTTCAAGGGACTTGTTCTGCGTCCGTGCCAGAGAAGCAAAGCTCTGCTCCGCCTGTACGTTGGTCTTGATGAAGTTGTACATGGCTTTGCCAGCCGCCACCAACGCCGTGCCGAAAGCGGCAGTCTTCATGGTGCCGGAGTTGAGGAAGCTCATCACTTTGTTGATGTTCGACCAGTCAGCCTTCACGCCTACGCTGACCAGATATTCCTGCAGCGCAGCGCCTCCGCTCGCCATACGCGTCACCTCCTAGAAATGGGTACAAAAAAGGAACGGGGAAATGCCCGTTCCGGGGGAAGATCATCAGCTGTTTTCTTGACACACCCTATTAAATAGGGTATACTGTGTTTGGGTGATGAAGATGTCCGGTGAAGAAGTATCCCGCCTGTTTGTGGAACTGCCGTCCTTTCGTGCTCGCTGGAAAGCTCTTGGCATGAGCGATGAGGACTTGAGGCGGCTGGAACTCATGCTTTTGGATGACCCGAAAATCGGTGCTGTGCTTCAGGGCACAGGCGGCATCCGGAAGGTGCGCTTCGCTTACGAAAACAGAGGGAAGAGCGGCAGCATTCGGGTGATCTACATCGACTTCGAAGTTTATGAGAAGATTTTTCTGCTGACTGCCTTTGCGAAAGCAGATCAGGCGAACTTGACCGCCAAGGAGCGGAACGATCTGCACGGATTGGTGGAGATTCTGGAGCTTGACCTTGAACGAAAGGAAGGTTGGAAGCATGTCTGAATTGTTTAACGATATTGCACAGGGCTTGAAGGAAGCCATTGCCTACGAAGAAGGCACGCTGCCTGCCAAGGAAGTGCACCTGACCAAGAAGATTCCTGCGCCGCCGGCATGGTCGGCTCAGGAAATCAAAGCCCTGCGGCTGACCCTGCCCATGAGTCAGCGGAGTTTCGCCGCCTTCATGGGGGTTTCGGTGAAGACGGTGGAGGCATGGGAAAGCGGCCGCAACCGCCCCAACGGCAGTGCGGCAAGGCTGATGGAGCTGGTGGCCAAGGATCGGAACATGGCAGTGCTGTAAAAGGCACTGCTTTTTTGATTGCTCCATGATTTTTACCGGGAAACGACCTTTTCGATGTCTGCCAGCTCGATCCATTCTGTTTCCGTGCCGTCTTTCCGGTCGATGTCAGCAATGATCGCTTTCCCACCACCGAAGATTTCAACCACGGTTGCGAAATCTCCATCCTTCAGGAGAACCCTGTCGTACTGTTCAAGAATCATCGGCTCAGCCTTGTGTTACAAGTGTTTTGTATTCAAAGCAACCATCACGCCAGTTCTCGCCCCTCACGGCGGTTTTGTGCAACGGTCTCCTCAATCATCTTGCACCATGCACGAAGTTCTTCAGAACCTTTGGCGGCAATGGCAGCGTCGTAACGTCTGTTATACTCTTTTGAAGTCATCTCGGCATCCGGTGGCACGTCAGCGAACTCCTCCGCAAGAATTTGATTGCATTCTCTTTCCAAGTGTTCCGGCATAGAAACCAGACGGCAACGCTTCTTCATCCTCATTGCGTATCTCCTTGCGAAAGCCAATCAAGAAAGTTCTCTGCCTTCACGGAGGTTTTCTTCATAAATCTCGCGTTGTCTTGCGCACCATGCGTTCAGTTCTGGTGAACCATAAGCTTTGCGAAGCGCATCCAGTTCTGCACGAAAAGCTTCGTTAGATATTTCTTCATCAGGGTCGTGTCTAGAAGCCATGATTGCCCAGATTTTATTATCTTCTTCCTTCAAGTGCTTGGGCATCACAATGCGATACTTCACCATTCACGTTTCCTCCTTCAGATAGCCTTTTTTCTTGCACTGGTTAATAATCGCTTCCAGTA
>CAVGBO010000065.1:0-20105 GCA_963627465.1 Phocaeicola dorei | reverse complement strand
ACTATTACTGCATGGGTCTCAACAAGTTTGTTCGAGACGGGCACGTTTTCCTAGAACACGCCGGTGGTCTGCACGGTGTTTCCACCAAGGGTGCTGCCATTCGGGATCTTGGCTGTGGTATTGCCGTCCTTTGCAACCAAGGCGATGAAGACATGGACGACATACTTTGGACGATTTACAGTGCTTTGCTGAATCTGCCCCTTGATACCTGTTTCCGCCGCTATCAGCCTAATGGCGAGGATTTCAGTGACCCGGAAATGATGGTCGGCCATTTTACCGGGCATGAGGGTTCTCCTGAACATCTCACCGTGCAGGTCGTTGATGGCAAGCCTGTTGCCTGCAAAGGTGAAACCCACATGGTGCTTCGCTACTGCGGCGGAACGAAATTCCTAGGCTACACAAGCGAAACAGCAACGATTCCCTGCTCAAGGCTGGAATTCCTCATTCGAAACGGTGAAGCTTGGGGCGTGCGGGTCGGCACACGGGTTTTCACACGGGACATCGACTAATATGCAGCTTCCTTCCGTTCATCAAAAGGCGGAAGGAAGCTGTTTTCATGTTCCAAGCACCTGTATCATCCTATGGAAACTTCGCATTTTCAAGCTTGACAATCCTGCCTGCCATTGTTAGACTGATACTAGCAAAATGTCGTTTCGCTTATATAGGAGGAGTTACCATGGAGATCTGTATCTCGAATGAGCTGATTCATTTGCGGAATGATCACATCAGCTATGTGATGGGCATTTCCGACGAAGGTTTTATTACCCATTTATACTTCGGCAAGCGGTTGGAATCACTGAATACCGTCAACATCTACCGCAGGTTCGGCTTGCCTGAAAGTGGAAAGATCACCCTCAGCGGCTGTCAGCTGGATCCGTCGCTGAATGGACTGTTGCTGGATCGTGTCCCTCAGGAGTATCCTTCCTTTGGCCTTGGAGATAATCGTCAAGGTAGTCTCACTGTCATGCAGGAAGACGGGACGGCAACCGTTGACCTCCGGTATGTTTCCGCTGTCGTTACAGAGGAGAAACCGAATCTCTCCGGCTTGCCTGCCACCTTTGGTGAAAGCAAGACCTTGCTGCTGACGCTCTTTGATGCATTGCTTCAGCTGGAAGTAGAGCTGCGGTACACCATTTTTGAGGACTGCGATGCCATTATAAGGAGCGCCGTGCTGCGCAATAAGGGAAGACAGCGGCTTGTGATTATCAACGCCATGAGTCTTTCTCTGGATATGCCTGATGCTAACTATGATTTGCTGACGTTGTCCGGCGCATGGGCTCGTGAACGGGAATGGGTGCGCCGCCCGCTGGTGTTTGGTGAACAGAGTGTCTCCACAAACTATGGTGCCAGCGGCCACACAACGTCCCCTTTCCTTGCCCTGTTGACGCCCGGTACAACGGAAACCCAAGGCGAAGTCTACGCCGCATCCCTTGTTTACAGCGGCAACTTCTATGCAGGGGTGGAAGTGGATCGTTTCCGCAAAGCTCGTGTGCGCATGGGGCTGAACAAGGATGGTTTCGCATGGCAGCTTGCCGGAGGGGATGCCTTCTGCACCCCGGAAGCAGTGCTCGTTTACTCTGCCAATGGTCTGGACGGCATGAGCCGTCAATTCCATTGCATTTGTGCCAACCATCTGGTGCGTGGACAATATGCCAAGGCACCTCGTCCCATTTTGCTGAATAACTGGGAAGCAACTTACTTCAATTTCGATGAGGAAAAGTTGCTGAAGATTGCACAGACGGCTGCAGATGTTGGCATTGAGCTTTTTGTGTTGGATGACGGCTGGTTCGGACATCGGGATAACGACAGATCTTCCCTTGGCGACTGGATAACGGACACTCGCAAATTGCCGGATGGTCTGCCTGCCTTGTCGAAAAAGATTCATGCCATGGGTCTGAAATTTGGTCTGTGGTTTGAGCCGGAAATGATTTCTCCTGACAGCGAACTGTTCCGAATGCATCCTGACTGGTGCATTCACATTGATGGCCGCCCCAACGTGGAAAGCCGCCATCAGCTGGTGCTGGACTTAAGTCGTCCGGAAGTCTGCCAGCACATGTACAATGCAGTGGCCCGCATGCTTACCGATGCAAATATTGACTATGTGAAGTGGGACATGAACCGGAACTTTACCTGCATCGGATCCTCCTATCTTCGTAGAGATCAGCAGATGGAGCTCCCCCACCGGTACATGCTTGGCCTTTATGGCGTGCTGGAACGACTCACTCACGATTTCCCCCGCGTTCTTTTTGAAAGCTGTGCAGGGGGCGGCGGGCGTTTCGATATGGGTATGCTCCACTATATGCCCCAAACCTGGTGCTCGGACAACACGGATGCACTTTGCCGCTGTGAAATTCAGTATGACACTTCCCTCGTCTTCCCGCCCTTTGCCATGGGTGCCCATGTCAGTGCCGTGCCGAATCATCAAACCGGCCGCATTACGCCCATTAGCACCCGCGGAAAGGTAGCCATGAGCGGATGCTTTGGCTATGAATTGGATCTAAACAAGCTGTCCGCCGATGAGCTGAAGGAAGTGCGGAAGCAGATTCGCTTTGTGAAGGCGCACCGCATGACCCTGCTATATGGTGATTTTCATCGGCTGTTATCCCCTTGGGAAGGCAATGACACAGCCTGGATGACTGTATCGCCAGATCAAAAGCAAGCCATCTTTGTGCTTGTCCGTTCCCATGCCACAGCCTACGAAATGCCGCCCCTTGTAAAGCTGCAAGGCTTGCATCCTGCCTTGATCTACAAGATTCAAGAAACCGGCGAAACCTATACCGGTGCCGAGCTGATGCAATTCGGTTTGTGCTGTCCCCTGCCCGACGGGGATGCAGCCTCCGTCAGCTATGTACTAGAAGCGGTTGCAGAAGGAGAAGAGCAATGAATTCAGCCATTCATGACGGGCAGACAGCCCTTGGTATTGAGCTTGGTTCCACACGCATTAAAGCCGTTTTAATGGATACCGACCATCAGGTACTGGCTGTTGGCAGCCACACCTGGCAGGATCAGCTTGTTAACGGTGTCTGGACTTATGATCTAGAACAAGTATGGGCAGGCTTGCAGGACTGCTATGCTGCCCTGAAGGCAGATGTGCAGCATCGCTACGGCGAAACGCTAACTAAAATCGGCGTGATCGGCATCAGTGCTATGATGCATGGTTATCTTCCCTTTGACATCAAGGATCACCTGCTGACACCCTTCCGCACCTGGAGAAATACCATTACTGGTCAAGCCGCTTCCATGCTTACGCAGCTCTTCAGCTTTAACATGCCTCAGCGCTGGAGTCTGTCTCACTTGTATCAGGCTATTTTGAACGAGGAAGAGTACGTAAAGGATATTCGCTTCCTAACTACCTTAGCCGGATACGTGCATTGGCAGCTTACCGGCCGGAAGGTGTTGGGCATTGGCGATGCCTCCGGCATGATGCCTGTAGATCCCACAACTTGCAGCTATGATGACGGCATGGTGCAGAAGTTTGATGCGCTGATCACTTCCAAGGGATACCCATGGAAGCTTGAGCAACTGTTGCCGCAGGTGCTTGTTGCCGGCGAAGATGCAGGCATACTTACCAAAGCCGGTGCAAAGTTGCTTGATCCTTCCGGTGATTTACAGCCCGGTATCCCTTTCTGTCCGCCGGAAGGCGATGCCGGAACGGGCATGGCAGCCACCAACAGCGTGGCAGTGCGTACCGGCAATGTATCAGCAGGCACGTCCATTTTTGCCATGGTCGTGCTGGATAAACCCTTGAGCAAGATGTACCCGGAAATCGACATGGTAACGACCCCCAGTGGCAAGCCGGTTGCCATGGTGCATTGCAATTCCTGCACTTCCGACCTAAACGCATGGATTGGACTCTTCAAGGAGTTTGCCGACATGTCAGGCGGCTGTCTTACCTCCGATATGCTGTACAACCAGCTGTTCAGCAAGGCTCTGGAGGGCGACCGGGATTGCGGTGGCATTGTTACCTTCAACTGCTACTCAGGAGAGCCTGTGACAGGACTCGAACAAGGCTGTCCCTTGATGACTCGCCAGCCTGATGCCAAGTTTACCCTTGCCAATTTCATGCGAGCCAACCTGTACAGCTCCGTAGCCGCTCTGGCCATCGGCATGGGCATTTTGAAAAATGAGGAAGTTGAAATTCACCGCATTTTAGGGCACGGCGGACTTTTCAAGACGCCCTTCGTTGGGCAAAGTATCCTTGCTGCTGCCCTTGATGCGCCTGTCACCGTGATGGAAACAGCCAGTGAGGGCGGCGCATGGGGCATCGGCCTCCTGGCTATGTACAGGCTTCACCATGCTGAAGGCGAAACCTTGGAAGACTATCTCGATAACAAGGTTTTTGCTGGTATGCCGGCAAAAACAATCATGCCGGATCATGAAGATGTGACAGGCTTCCAAAGCTGGCTGGAAAAATATTGCGCTTATTTGCCTGTTGAACGGGCAGCGGCAAGCTTGTAAGTATGCTTGCATAGCACCTAGCAGAAAGTGAAATATAAGTAAGCATCGGCGGTAAGGCTTCTTTACCGCCGATGCTTTTTTCAAAATACCATTGCCTATGCATGCCTTTACAAAAGATTGACAATCAGTCCTGTCACAAATGCGAATCCCATCACAAACAGAAGATACAGGCAGAACCGTTTGATTCCCAATACACTTTTCAGTGCGCCGATATTGGTGATCTTTGTGGCGGGTCCGGCGATCATAAACGCTGCCGCGTTTCCGAGGCTCATGCCGTCCGCAAGCCATTCCAGAAGCAGCGGAATCGTTCCGCCGCCGCAGGCATAGAGCGGCACGCCGATCGTGGCTGCCATCAGTACGCCAAAACCCTCGTTGCTGCCAAACAGGGATACAAAGGCGTCTGTCGGCACATATCGCTGAAATACTGCGGAAAGCACCACACCGACCAGAAAATAAGGCCCCGTTGCCTTGATGTTGCGCCAGATGTTTTTCAGCAGCCGCAGAATCATATTGGGGTCGGTATCATGGCTGACAGGCTCCTCAAACTTTCCAAAGGAGAAGAACGGCTTATCCCGATAAAAGGCACGGACAAGAAGTCCGGCTGCCGCCCCGCACAAAAAGCAGGAGATGATTCTGACCGCCAATGCGGTACTGCCTAACGCTGTACTGTACGCGATCAGCTGCGGATTGAGCAGAACAGAGCTCATCATGAATGCAGCAAGCCAATCCTGCCTCATGCCTTTATTGGCAAAGGATGCAGCAATCGGAATTGTGCCATACATGCAAAGCGGTGAAGCAATGCCAAGCAAACTCGCGGGGAAAACGCCAAATACGCCCCACTTTTTTCCGTTCATCTTTGCAAACAGGCCGTGGATCTTATCTTTGGCCAAGACAGAGATCACAGAGCCGATTACAATACCAAGCACCCAGTACTTGAAAATCTGCCGGAACTGAAAGTCAAAATAATACCAAAGATAGATTGCCTCTCGCCGCAATAGAACGAGCATAGCCACAGCTCCTTATTGATCGATGCTTACCAGCTTATAGGTTCGGCTGCCAAATCCCAGCTCGTCAGCGTGGTCAAGGATATGTTCGCCGCTGCGGGATTCCATTCGGCGGATAACAGAAGCACCGTCAGGAACAGCCCGCAGGAAGTCCACACATGCCTGATCCAGTGCCACCGGATCCGTGGAGGCAAGAATACCTACATCGTGCATGTCCGGCTTGGCCGGGTTCGCATTGCAGTCGCAATCCACAGAGATATTATTCATCACGGTGATGAACACCATCTTTTCGCCGCCGTTAAAATAATCGTAAACGGCGCTGGCTGCTTCAGCCATGGACTCGGTAAAGGTTTCGGCAGGAGTACTCCAGCCAAAGCCGGTGGTTTCCGTACCGCCGCTGTGGATCAGGGATTTCCCGGTGGAGGAAGCGATGCCGATAGAGATGTTTTTCAGCGCACCGCCGAAGCCGCCCATGGCGTGCCCCTTGAAATGGGAAAGCACCATGCAGAAATCATAGTTGGCCAGATGGCTGCCCACAAGGTCGGTTTTCAGATGTGTGCCGCCGGTCACGGGAATCTCCATACCGCCCTCAGCATCCATGATGTCCACATCTGCGATGGCCGTATAGCCATGATCCTCTGCCACCTGCATATGCAAGGCTGTGCTGGCCCGGCTTCCGCCATAGGCAGTATTGCACTCCACAATCGTTCCATCCACGCTCTGCACCAGTGCTTTGATAAATTGCGGGTCGAGATTGTAGCTGCCATCGCCTTCGCCGGTATGCAGCTTCACAGCGACCCGATCTCCCTCAGCCGGAGTGCGTCCAAGAGCCTCATAAATCGCCATCAGCGCGTCCGAATCAATCACAGAGGTATAGTAAACGACCGGGTCATCGTCGCTGCCCGTCTGATGTGCAAGGTCAGACAAATTGATTTTATAACCGCCAGCAGTCGCTACAGCAACTAAGTCACCGTTTTCATTCTTCGTTACCTGTTGCACCTGAGTCTCCTCCTGTACAGACGCTTCTTCGGCATGAGCAGTCTGGTCGTATCCTGCCACGGTGAAGACCAAGGCGGCTACCATCATTGCAGACAAGAATCTCTTCATCACACACATTCTTCTTTCGCATCAGTAGTTCAAAAACATTGCAACATTTCCAATGGTGCACGCCCGCTATCAGTTTCTTCGAATCAACTCCTTTCATACCATGAGAACAGGCATTGCAGCCCATTGAAAACATATTCATAGGTGTACTGATAGTCATGTCTGTTACCCTCAACAGTGTAGTACATCAAGTTTCCATCCGCTAAACCGGTTTCCGTGTAGTCAAAAGCGTCTGTTAGGTTTTTCATACATTCAATTTGCGCAGTCAATCCCTGATAGGCGACATCCCGGGTGCCGGTTGCCGAGAACACATAGTATTCTCGCTTGCCATAGCCGGAAGCGGCCGCAGTGTCAGCAATCAGCGTAGCATCCTTCACATCTGTGGAGCCGTCGCCGCCCAATGTCAGACCGCCGCTCATCGGCATGAAATACTCGAATCGATCCATTCCCTCCAAGAACACACGCCACGTTGTCGTGCCGCCAGCGGAGAAGCCGCCGAAGGCTCTGTGGGAACGGGACGCTTCAAAACCGGCATCGGAGGTATCCTCCGCATAAGTGTGATAATGTGCCTCTACGGCAGGCATCAAATCATTTTTCAGTTCCCCGGAATAGAAAATCGGCGTTGTGTCGTGATACCATTCGTTCCCGGAGGGCAGATAAGGCATGACGATGATCAACGGCGGGATCAGCTTGTCCTCGATCATGTGGTCGATCATGTTCTTGAAGCTGTCGCCATATTCGTACATCCACGTGCGCTCATTGCCATAAGCGCCGTGCTGGAGATAGAGGATGTTATACCTGGTAGTAGAATCGCCCTGATTATAGCCGTAGGGCAAATAAACCGTAGCATTGCTTTGAATCGCATTGCCGCTTCCGATATAATCCTTCGTGTCGTAAGTGAAATTCTCCAACTTGCCTTGCTGAGTCGCAGCGCTGTAATAACCGTCCGGTACTTTGCTAAGAGTGATATTTTTCATACTAACCTCTGTTTTTGTATCAGAAGTTTCACTGCTTTGACTTTCCGTATCAGCTATGCCGCATTCTGCAAGCATGAACGACATAATCAATAATATGCAGAGAAAGACTTTGTGCTTCATAGGGAACTCCTTTTTCGTGCTGAACTGATTACAGCTGCTGAGCAGTAGGGCGAATAATGATCTCATTAATTCCTGTGTTTTCAGGCATATTGATTGCAAAAGCAATACTTTCTGCCACGGACTCCGCAGGAATTGCAAGTGCATCATATGCAGCCTGCATACCGTCGCGTCCCTCCTGTGTGGTCAATGATTGTGGCAATTCTGTTGCAATCATTCCGGGGGCCAGCATCGTTACGCGAATTCCGCTTTTCGCAGCGGCCTCTTCCTCGCGAAGCGTTTCGCTGATCGCTCTGACGCCAAACTTGGTTGCCGCATAAATGCCGCACGCCATGCCTGTCTGATGGGAAGAAAGCGAGCCCATATTGATTATATGTCCGCTCTTCTGTTTACGCATAATTCCAAGGCACGCATGGATTCCGTAGAGAACACCTTTCAGGTTCACATCTACGCATCTATCCCAATCAGCCACTCTGTCTTCGGCCATTAGTGACAAAGGCATAAGACCTGCATTATTTATCCACACGTCAATCCTTCCGTAGACTTCCATTGTTCTTTGCGCCAATGCTTCCTGATCACTCACTTTTGTAACATCCGTAATGCAGTAAATCGCATCTCCGCCAGCTGCGTTGATTTCCGACACGATTTTTTTCAGCTTCTCTTCCCGTCTTGCGCCAAGAACAATTTTGTTGCCCTGTTTCGCAAGAAGGCGTGCGGTTGCTTCTCCAATTCCACTGGACGCTCCCGTAATAATCACTACTTTAGACTGATTCATCTAAAGTCCCTCCTTCGAAAAAATCAAGAACATCGTTGACTTTTGTTCGCGGATAGTGTAACATTAACCTTGAGGTTAAAGTCAATACTGAAAACCGAATTTAATTTTTGAATTTTTTGTGACGGAGGATTGGTTATGCCTTATACGATCAAACAGGCCGCAAAGCTTACAAATATGTCTCCTGTTACACTACGATATTACGATAAGCAAGGCTTGCTGCCTTTTATGCAGCGGAAAGAATCCGGCTATCGAATGTTTTCTGATGGGGACATTGCCATGCTGCGGGTCATCGAATGCCTAAAAAAATCAGGCATGTCCATCAAAGATATTCGACAATTTTCTGAATGGCTGTTAATGGGTGATGACTCCCTGCAAGAGCGTTACGAAATGTTTCTAGAGCGAAAAAAGGCAGTAGAAGCGCAGATGGCAGACCTGCAAAAGACGCTGGACTTTATCAACCACAAATGCTGGTATTATGAGACTGCTATTGAAGCAGGAACGGAGAAAATCCACTTCAAAGAGCAGTCCGATAAGCTGCCTTGCGAATAAAAAAGCGTAATAAAAGATCCCAGTGCTCTGTCAAAAGACGCTGCGACCTTATTGCTGTTTCATGAATTTTGTTCTGTTCTGGGCAAATTAGCAACCGAAGAGCCGTGGGCTTCATCACTGTGCATCAACTTGCACACCAACGCTGTTCTGAAGGACTACATTCATCATCTTGAACCAGTCGAGAAAGCTGCTAATGTTTCTGTTAGCCTAATTAACAAAACCACCGATGAATCAGTATTGCTGCTTTTCCATCGGTGGTTTCATTTAGTTTACAAAATTACTTGGTCTTAGGACCAGCTGCAACCAGTGCCTTGCCGGCATCGTTGCCAGTGTACTTCTCGAAGTTCTTCACGAAGCGAGAAGCCAGATCCTGTGCCTTGGTCTCCCACTCAGTCTTGTCGGCATAGGTATCACGAGGATCCAGAATGCCGGAGTCAACACCGGGCAGCTCGGTAGGCACTTCGAAGTCGAAGTAAGGAATCTTCTTGGTGGGTGCCTTCAGGATGTCACCGCTCAGGATTGCATCGATGATGCCACGGGTATCCTTGATGGAGATACGCTTGCCGGTGCCGTTCCAGCCGGTGTTCACCAGGTAGGCCTTTGCGCCGTTGGCTTCCATCTTCTTCACCAGTTCTTCGCCGTACTTGGTGGGATGCAGCTCCAGGAAGGCCTGGCCGAAGCAAGCAGAGAAGGTAGGCGTAGGCTCGGTAATGCCGCGCTCGGTGCCAGCCAGCTTAGCAGTGAAGCCGGACAGGAAGTAGTACTTGGTCTGCTCAGGGGTCAGGATAGACACAGGAGGCAGAACGCCAAATGCGTCAGCAGACAGGAAGATCACATTCTTGGCAGCGGGAGCAGAGGAGATGGGACGAACAATGTTCTTGATGTGGTCAATGGGGTAGGACACACGGGTGTTCTCCGTCACAGACTTATCAGCGAAGTCAATCTTGCCGTCCTTATCCAGGGTCACGTTCTCCAGCAGAGCGTTGCGCTTGATGGCGTTGTAGATGTCAGGCTCAGAATCCTTGTCCAGGTTAATGACCTTGGCATAGCAGCCGCCTTCGAAGTTGAACACGCCGTTATCGTCCCAGCCGTGCTCGTCATCGCCGATCAGCAGACGCTTAGGATCGGTAGACAGGGTAGTCTTGCCGGTGCCGGACAGGCCGAAGAAGATGGCCGTGTTCTTGCCTTCCATATCGGTGTTGGCGGAGCAGTGCATGGAAGCGATACCCTTCAAAGGCAGGTAGTAGTTCATCATGGAGAACATGCCCTTCTTCATCTCGCCGCCGTACCAGGTGTTGATGATCACCTGCTCACGGCTGGTGATGTTGAAAGCCACGCAGGTCTCGGAGTTGAGGCCCAGCTCCTTGTAGTTCTCCACCTTTGCCTTGGAGGCATTGTACACCACGAAGTCGGGCTTGAAGTCCTTCAGCTCTTCAGCGGTGGGCTTGATGAACATGTTGGTCACGAAGTGAGCCTGCCATGCAACTTCCATGATGAAGCGGATGGCCATGCGAGTATCCTTGTTGGCACCGCAGAAGGCATCCACCACATACAGCTTCTTGTTGCACAGTTCCTTGGTAGCCAGCTCCTTCACGGCCTTCCAAGTATCCTGGGTCATGGGATGGTTGTCGTTCTTGAACTCAGGAGAAGTCCACCACACGGTGTCCTTGCTGTTCTCATCCACCACCAGGTACTTGTCCTTGGGGCTGCGGCCGGTGTAGATGCCGGTCATCACATTCACAGCACCCAGTTCGGAAACCTGACCCACTTCATAGCCTTCCAACTCAGGCTTGGTTTCTTCAGCGAACAGATCCTCATAAGAAGGATTATACACAACTTCCGTTGTACCGGTAATGCCATACTTGGTCAAATCAAGATCAGCCATTGTTGCAAACCTCTTTCTTTTGCTATCTATGTATAACGGCGGCGAACGTCTCCGATACACATCACGGGGAGTTTGGACGATTACACAGGCATCGTCTTGTCAGCCTTGTTCAGCAGGGTGCTGTCCACATGCTTTTCCTTGGCTGCACGGTATTCGAAGAACTTGGGAGCGACCTTGGGGAACATGGCATAGGTCAGCACGTCTTCGTCCTTCTCATACCACTGCTGCATTTCTGCCTTCAGCTTCTCCAGTTCCGGCGGCAGGGTATCGGCAAAGCGGCAAGTAATGACCTTGTCATTGCCAATGCACTTCTTGCGAACTTCCTCGTTGACAGGTGCCGGCAGCTTGCCGTACTCGCCACGGAGCAGGCCCTTGCTTTCCTTGGGCACCATCTTGTAGCGTTCGCCATAAAGCACGTTCATTACGGCCTGAGTGCCAACAATCTGGGAGGTAGGTGTGACCAGCGGCGGATAACCGAAGTCCTTACGAACCCGCGGTACTTCAGCCAGCACGTCGTAATACTTGTCCATAGCGTTGGCCTGCTTCAGCTGACCGATCAGGTTGGACAGCATGCCGCCGGGAACCTGATACTGCAGGGTCTTTACATCCACGCCCAGCACACGGGAAGGATCACGCCAGCCGTCAGCCGTCAGGCGATCAGCCACGCCACGGAAATAACCTGCCAGGTCACTGAGCAGATCCAGATCAAAGCCGGTATCGTACTCGGTGCCCTTCAGGGTGGCCACCAGAGATTCGGTCGCAGGCTGAGAAGTACCGCTAGCCAGCGGGCTCAGGCAGGTATCCACCACGTCAGCACCTGCTTCGATGGCCTTCAGCAGCACCATGTCGCCAGTACCGGTGGTGTTGTGGGTGTGCACCACGATGGGCAGGCTGGTTTCCTTCTTCAGCCGCTTTACCAGGCTGTAAGCCTTGTAGGGCAGCAGCAGGTTAGCCATGTCCTTGATGCAGATCAGGTCTGCACCCATCTTCTCAATGTCCACAGCCAGCTTCACGAAGTAATCCTCGTTGTGCACAGGAGACTCGGTGTAGCTCATGGCGATTTCTGCCGTTCCGCCATACTTCTTGGTGGCCTTCACAGCAGTTTCCATGTTGCGCAGATCGTTCAATGCGTCAAAGCAGCGGATGATGTCAATGCCATTCTCCACAGCCTTCTTCACGAAGAAATCCACCACATCGTCGGAATAGGGACGATAGCCCAGCAGGTTCTGACCACGCAGCAGCATCTGGGTCTTGGTGTTCGGCAGACCGGCCTTCAGCAGGCGCAGACGCTCCCAAGGATCCTCATTCAGGAAACGAATGCAGGCATCATAGGTTGCGCCGCCCCAGCACTCCAGAGAATAATAGCCTACCTTGTCCAGCTTTGCCAGAGCAGGCAGCATTTCATCGGTACGCATCCGCGTAGCGGCCTGGGACTGATGACCGTCACGCAGAATGGTATCAGTAATTTTTACCTTTGCCATAGGAATAGCCTCCTTATCTGCAATCAGGGGAAACCCGGCAGCAGGGAATGATCTCTCCCCTGCTGCCATGGAATGATTAGCCGAACATGCTCAGCAGCACGCCAGCAGCAATAGCAGAACCGATAACGCCAGCCACGTTAGGACCCATGGCGTGCATCAGCAGGAAGTTGCCAGGGTTCTCCTGCTGACCAACCTTCTGGGACACACGGGCAGCCATAGGCACAGCAGACACGCCGGCAGAACCGATCAAAGGATTGATCTTGCCGCCGCTGAGCTTGTTCATGAGCTTGGCCAGCAGCACGCCGCCGGCAGTACCCATACCAAAGGCCACAATGCCCAGTGCAATGATTTCCAGCGTACGAACAGACAGGAAGGTGGAGGCCGTAGCCGTTGCGCCAACCGTGATGCCCAGGAAGATGGTGACAATGTTCATCAACTCGTTCTGAGCCGTCTTGTTCAGGCGTTCCACCACGCCGCATTCCTTCATCAGGTTACCCAGCATCAGGCAGCCAACCAGAGGCGTTGCGGAGGGCAGCAGCAGAGAAACCAGAATCGTTACCACAATGGGGAAAAGAATCTTCTGCTTCTTGGTAACAGGTGCCAGCTGCTCCATCACGATCTGACGTTCCTTCTTGGTGGTCAGTGCCTTCATGATGGGGGGCTGAATCACAGGAACCAGTGCCATGTAGCTGTAAGCAGCCACAGCGATGGGTCCCAAGAGGTGGGGTGCCAGCTTGCCGGTCAGCCAAATAGCGGTAGGACCGTCAGCACCACCGATGATGCCGATAGCGCCGGACTCAGCACCAGTAAAGCCGAAGAGGGCATAAGCACCGATGAAGGTTACGAAGATACCCAGCTGTGCGGCAGCACCCAGCAGCAGGGTCTTGGGGTTGGCAATCAGGGGACCGAAGTCCGTAGAAGCACCAACGCCCATGAAGATCAAGCAAGGATAAATGCCCAGCTTAACACCCAGGTACAGATAGTCCAGCAAACCGGCGGAGATGACCTTGCCGCTGTTGGCCACCAAGGTGCCCAGTGCATCATACACCAAGCCGTTGGCCAGGTAGCACTCGCTGTCCATGACCACGTTGATGGTTTCAAACAGCACAGTGCCGTCAGCCACGCTCACCAGCGCACCGGTCTCCGTGAGGCGAACTGCTTCCGTCAGGGTGGAGGTTACATGGCCAATCACCTGACCGGCTTCCGTCATTACAGCGCCTGCCGCATTGACGGTCAGCGTACCCAGACCAACCAGATCCGCTGAATTCACCAATGTGGCACCGCCAAACAACGACCAGTTCACATGACCGCCTGCGAACAGTTCCTCATGGAACACGTCGCTGCCCAGCAGGTTGGTCAGCAGCATACCAAAGGCAATAGGCAAAAGCAGCAGCGGCTCGAACTGCTTCACAATGGCCAGGTACAGCAACACACATGCTACACCTACCATGATCAGTGTTCCGGGATCCGCCACATATGCTGCGATGCCTGAGGACGCATACAAATCTGCAAGCGTCTGGAAAACGTTAATATGCATCGTATCAGCTCACTTTCATTGCAGCTATGCGGGCTTCAGCCTTAAGCGAGGGTCACCAGAACGTCGCCGGCTTCCACCGTTGCGCCCTTGGTAACAACAACCTGAGCCACCACGCCGTCATGAGGAGCGGGGATCTCATTTTCCATCTTCATAGCTTCCAGCACGCACAGTGCCTGACCAGTGGTCACCTTGTCGCCAGCCTTGACCTTCACGTCCAGGATGTTGCCGGGCATGGGAGCCTTCACAGGTTCGCCGCCGGCAACTGCAGGGGCAGCCTTAGCAGCAGGTGCTGCAGCGGCTACGGGAGCAGCAGCAACAGGGGCAGCCACGGGAGCGGCAGCACGCACGGGGGCAGCAGTAGGGGCACCGCCCACTTCTTCCACTTCTACTTCATAAGCCTGACCATTAACGGTAACGTTGAACTTACGCATGTTGAAAATCCTCCTCGTTTTTCATCTTAAAAACGGCTGTAGATTTGTTCTTCCCGGCCGGCCTTCTGCCAGGCAGGCGCATTGGAAATGCGGCGTACGTGCCGCACGGTGAAGGCAGTCCCCTCTTCCATCATGCAGGAAACGGCGGCGGTGATCGCAGCGATCAGTGCATCGTCATCCTTGACAGCGACGGGGGCGGCAGCCACAGGAGCTGCCGCAACGGGAGCAGGAGCTTCAGCAACCTTTGCCTTCTTCTTTTCAGTGGTAAGCATCGTAATGATCTTAATCAGACCGATCAGAATAATCAATCCGAAGAAGACCACCAGCATGCCGATCAGGGTAACCAGCAAGCCATCGATCAATCTATCCATTATGCTGCACGTCCTTTCCGGTTACAGCGGCAGGTTGCCGTGCTTCTTGGGCGGATTGGATTCACGCTTGGAAGACAGCATTTCCAGCGCAGCAATCACCAGCTTACGGGTATCAGCCGGATCACACACATCATCGATCATGCCAGCCTGAGCAGCTGCCACGCCATCTGCCACTTCATCGGCATACTTGGCTTCCAGCTCAGCACGCTTTGCCAGCGGATCTCCCTTGCCTGCCTTCAGTTCATCTTCATAGAGCACCTGCACAGCGGCGTCAGGGGTCAAAGCGGAAACAACCGCACCCGGCCAAGCATAAGCAACGTCTGCATTGCCCTTGCCTGCCATGGCCACAAAGCTCTGGCCGATGGCATTGCCAACCACAACGCTGACCTTGGGGCAGGTTGCTTCAGCATAAGCGTACAGCAACTGTGCCACGCCTGCCATGGTCTTTGCCTGATCCTTCACGTCCGGCACAACAACGCCCTTGCTGTTGATCAAGGAAACAACAGGCAGAGAGTAGCAATCGCACAGGCGGATGAAGCGAGCAGCCTTTGCAGCAGCATCAGCAGTCAGCATACCGTCATTCACAGCGGCATCGGACACGACCAGACCCACGCTGCGGCCGCCCAAACGAGCCAGCGCCACACGGACTTCCTTGCCGTAATCCTTGTACAGTTCCACATAGGTGGCAGCATCTGCCATGGCTGCCAGCAGAGAAGCACTATCCTTAGCGTCCACAGCAGGCAGGACACGGTTCATGTCGTCGGTATCAACCAGAGGAGCATCCTCCGCATTGCAGCCAGGCAGCAGATCCAGCACCTGCACAGCCAATGCAATGGCTGCATCCTCGTCCTTGGCAGTGAGCGCAACTGCACCCTGTTCAGCCAGTGCCTTAGCACCTCCGACAGCCTCTTCCCCATAGGTCTTGCCGGATACAGCACTCATGACCTGAGAACCGTAAACCATCAGACGGCCTACATTCTCTGCCATAATGCTTACGTCACACAGCTGGCTGATGAGGGCAGCACCGCCAACGCAAGGTCCCATCACCAGGGCGATCATGGGGCACACGCCGCTGAGCTTGGTCATCTTGGCATACACCTGCGCATAGGCGTTCATCGCCTCTGCACCTTCATCCAACCGTACACCTGCGCTGTCCATCAGGGCAATCACAGGTGCGCCGGTCTTCTGTGCCAGATCCAGTACCTTCAGAATCTTGCCCGCCTGCTTCACGCCCATGGCACCGCCATGCACCGTGAAGTCCTGTGCAAACAGATACACCGGACGATCCTGCACCGTACCGTAACCAGTTACAACCCCGGCATAGTCGCCGTTCTTTGACACCAGAGCATCCGTTTCCACAAAGCTGCCCTGATCCAACAGCTTGGCCACCCGTTCCCGGGCAACCAGTTTCCCCTGGGCGCGCTGCTTGGCAATGCGCTCAGCGTCTCCCTTGAGAATGCTGTCCTTCTTGTCCAGCATCCGCTTCAGGTCCTGCGTGTTGCTCATGTCCAATCTCCTTCCGTTCTTCCAATTTAAACTCGTCTTTCGGCGAGATGGAGTATAGTGGCTCAATTTTGTCCCAATTTCAGTGATTCGCCGTAAACCTTCCTTTTCCTGCTGTTTTCAAAAATTTTGTCAAGTTTCTAGCAAACATTTCTCCGCAAGCACCTCAAGAATGCATAAAGGGTCTGCTCTCGCCTTTTGCGAACGAGCAGACCCTTCCATGCGGTGCTTTATCCCGCCAGATGTAAAAAGTTGATTAGCAGAACTTCTACCAGCGTATAGTAGGTAACGACAGCCACAAAGTCATTGATGGTGGTAATCAAGGGACCAGACGCCACGGCCGGGTCTACCTTGATCTTCTTGAAGAACAGAGGCGTTACCGTGCCCACCAGTGCGGAGATGCCCATGGCCACCATCAGCGATAAGCCGATGCAGCCGGACACTGCAAAGCTGAACAGCCAATCTTTCGTCAGGCAGAAGTGCACATAGATGCCGATGACCACCGTCGAAGCAATCCCCAGCAGCATACCGCCCACAAAGCCGACCCGGCCTTCCTTAAAGACCAGATGCAGCTTCTGTTTGGCTGTCAGCTGCTCGTCGGACAGGACACGAATGGTAACAGCCAGAGACTGGGTACCCACGTTACCGGACATATCCAGAATCATGGACTGGAAGGCAACCACCAGCGTTAGCTGCGCCATCACCGGCTCATACAGGGACACGACAGCGGAAACTGCCAGCCCCAGGAACATCAGCACAACCAGCCAAGGAATGCGCTTCCGCAAGCTTTGATGCAGCGGCTCATCCAGATCTTCTTCTTCGGTCAAGCCGCCTAACTTGGCGTAGTCATCGCCCAGCTCTTCATCAACTACTTCCACCAAGTCTTGGGAAGTGATGACGCCCAGCAGCTTCATTTGATGATCCAGCACAGGAATGGAGTCTTCGGAGTAGTCCTTTAACTGCTCAATGCACTGATCCACGCTTTCATCCGCAAACACATAAGGATAAGACGTGGTCACCAGAGATTCCAATTCTTCGTAATCCCTTGCGCGAATCAAATCCGGGAGATCAATTGCGCCATGGAATGTGCCATCCTTGTTCAATACATAGATGGTGGATATGTTATCATTCTCTGCCGCCTGCTCAATCAGTGTGTGCATGGCCTGCTTAATGGTCAAGTCTTTGGACACGCTGATGAAGTTGGTGGTCATCTTGCTGCCGATTTGATCCTCATCATAGGACTGAATCAGCTCAATGTCCTGCCGAGCGTCCTTTTCCATGAGCTCGATCAGTTTTTCCTGCTGATCAGGCTCCAAGGACTCCAGAACGTCCACGGCATCGTCCGCATCCATGCTTTCCAGAATGTCGGCAGCCTTATCGTCCCCCAGCTCATTCAGGTATTCTTCCGGATCTTCCAAATAGGAGAAGATTTCTGCCGTCTGATCCTGATCCAGCAGGGCAACCAAGTTTTTGCGTTCCTTATCGGAAAGAAGCGTCCATGCATCAGCAATATCGTTTGCGTGATAATCTGCCAGACGCTCTTTCTTTTCGCCAGCAGGGATGTCACTACGGATCAGTTCCGCAATCTCCGCCGCATAATCCGGATGGGTCTGAAGTTCTTCGTTCAGATCATTTCTCTGTTCCATGTGGATTCCTCCTTTTCGGTTTTTCCTCTTTTTTGACACACAAAAAAGCCTGAATTGTCCAATTACAGCACAATACAGGAACCGGAAAAGATACCTGGCGTTCTTACTTCACGATACGAGCAGAAGCGCCGATAAAGCATCTTCGCCCGATACTGTCCTGGCCGTCCACCCGTATCACCTACCTCTCAACGAAATCAGTTTGATTATACAAATTGGATGAAGGATTGTCAACCGAAATGCAAGGAAAAAATTCTGTAAAGGGAAAGAAAAAACAGGCACCCATTACTGAGTGCCTGCAGAAGAAAATCAAAATTACTTGATTTCCACAACGGCGCCAACTTCGGCGAACTGAGCCTTGATCTTCTCGGCTTCGTCCTTGGAAACGCCTTCCTTCAGGGTCTTGGGAGCGGACTCCACAATCTCCTTGGCTTCCTTCAGGCCCAGGCCGGACACGACTTCGCGCACAACCTTGATAACCTTGATCTTCTCGGAGCCGGCTTCCTTCAGCACGACGTCGAACTCGGTCTTCTCTTCCTCAGCAGCAGCGGCAGCGCCAGCAGCACCAACCACAGCCACGGGGGCAGCAGCAGACACACCAAACTTTTCTTCCATGGCCTTAACCAGATCGGCCAGTTCCAGCACCGTCATAGACTCGACGGCAGCAATGATCTCTTCATGAGTCATGATATTCAGCCTCCTGTTATTTCAAAATGAAAATTGTAGGTGAGCAACTGCAACAGCTTGCAGCCACTCCATAGGATTACTCGCCAGCCTTCTGCTTGCGAACAGCTTCCACCACGCGCACAAAGCTGCTGATGGGATTGTTCAAGCTGCCCAGCAACTTGGCCAACAGAGCTTCACGGCTAGGCAGAGCAGCCAGATGCTTGATGGTAGCAACGTCAACTGCCTTGCTGTCCAGCAGGCCACCACGGATCTGCAGGGACTCCAGCTTGTTCTTTTCGATGAAGTCGTTCACGACCTTGGGAGCCGCTACAGCGTCCTTCATACCGAACACAAATGCGTTGGGGCCTTCCAGCAGCTCATCGATGCCATCGATGTTCAGCTCCTTCAGAGCGCGACCGAACAGACGGTTCTTCAGTACGCAGTAATGCACATCCTGCTCACGGCACTGCTTACGCAGGGCAGTCACCTGCTCCACGGTCAGGCCAGAGTAGCTGCAAATCACCACAGACTGAGCACCCTGCAGCTTCTCAACGATCTCTGCAACCTGCTGAGCCTTAATCTCATGATTCTTGTTCATGCTTTCTTTGCACCTCCTCAACGGTTTAGGAGTAAAAGAAAACCCTTGCGCAGGCGCAAGGGATGTAGCATATGCACGATCCATTACACCTCGGCAGGCGGAGCGAACTCCCTTAAATCCTTACGGATACCGGCTGTCTTTGGCACAGGTTTCTTCAAAACCTAGGTCATTATAGCAAAAGCATTGCGTGTTGTCAATTGATTTTTCAAAAAATGTTGAGCCAGTCCCGAGTACAGTCCCGAGTACACTCAGAATACAACCCCGAGTGCATTACGAGTACAGGTCCAAGTACATTTAGAGTACATCCAGAGTACAGTCCGAGCATACCGACCTTGCCCTATTCATCGGGAGCAAGCTGGCGGCTACGGACGGGTACAACGTAAACGAGCGAGTCGAGCAGAAGATTGAACAGTACAAGCGGGGCGGCGTGGAGCTGACGCAAGAAGGGGCACTGGAAGAGATCGTTGCGGACAGCATGTTCAAGGTATTCGAAAATGAACGGTACGTACAGGAGCTGTTTAACCAACACGAAACCCTGGGCGAGAAGATCAAGGGCAAGCTGAAGAACTTTGTGAAGGAACTGAAGCAGCTGGCCAAGAACCTGAAGAGCCCGGAAGCCCGTGCCATGGCAAATAAGAAAGCGGCAACCATCAACAAGATGGCGGAGCTGTTCAACAATGCAGCAACCATGGCGATGGCGAAACGGTACAACGAGACGGTAATGCGGGAGGCGCAGGCACAGCAGGGGCAGGAAGGAGCACAGTATCTGCTGAAGGACAGCGATGGGAACATCGTGGAGATGACAGAGCAGCAGCTGGAGGACAACAAAAAGACCGTGGCCAACATGGACACGGTAGCGACTGTCACGGGGAACTTGTTTGCCACAGGCTACAACAACGAGCTTGTGAACAACATGGATACCTATTTTGAAAGCATCGGCAGGACTGCACACAATAAGGTGCTGGGCGATGTGCAGCTGAGCAAATCGGGGGCAAAACACCTTGTG
>CAVGBO010000064.1:22517-50249 GCA_963627465.1 Phocaeicola dorei | reverse complement strand
TCATTACGGTGGCCGTAAGCCATATCGTAGTCCACCAGATTGGTGAAGCACAGGCCGTCAAAATCCTTGCGCATGTAGTCCAGCCAAGCTTCGATGCAGGCAGGATTACCGGCGGCATGGTTGGAGCCAGTCAGACCCTGATGATCAAAAATGTCCTCGATTTTGCCGACGCCAAGGCTTTCCATACCGGCAGCCTTCACCTTGTCCAACAGCGTTTCGCCAATGGGCGGCAGGGAGAAATCCCGGCGCCGGGGCGTACGGGTGAAGTGACCAGGCTCGCCCACGAAGGGACGTGCAATCACACGACCAACGCCCAATTCGCCTTGCAGCATTTCTCGGGCGATGGTGCAGAAGCGATACAGCTCCTCGCAGGAATACAAGCTTTCATGGCAGGCGATTTGGAATACACTGTCTGCGGAAGTGTAAACAATGGGCTTGCCGGTGGCAAGATGCTCCGCACCCAGCTCATCCAAAATGGCCGTGCCGGAAGCGGGCTTGTTGCCAATGGTTCCGTGACCAATGGCTGCTTCGTACTTGGCCATAAAATCTGCCGGGAAACCATGGGGGAAAGTAGGGAAGGCCT
Organism: Phocaeicola dorei; assembly: GCA_963627465.1. Lineage (GTDB taxonomy): Bacteria > Bacillota > Clostridia > Christensenellales > Aristaeellaceae > CAKUFA01. The sequence goes on along the minus strand of CAVGBO010000064.1, from coordinate 49,666 downwards.
TCGTCAGCCGCAAACCGCTGATTTCCCAGTGGCCGGTGGTGGTGTCCTTGCCTGCACTTCTTTCAATGGCACGGCCGTAACCGCCCACTGCATTGGGGTCAGCAGGATAGCCTGCCGTAGGAATCTGCCCAAGACCCAGCTTGGCCATGTTGGGCAGGCTGGGATGGCACTTGGCCACCACATGGGCAATGGTAGAAGCACCTACGTCGCCATATTTATCTGCGTCAGGCAGGTAGCCTGCGCCTACGCCGTCAAGCACGGTAAGAAAAACACGTCTCATCCGTCAATATCCTCCTACGTTTTATTCGATGGATCGGCAAGGTACAGGGACTGCAATCCATACAATCCCTGATGCAAGCGATCGTTTTACTCCCAGTCCACCAAGCCCTTGGATTCCAGGTACTGCTGCTGATAATCCATATAATCATCAATCAGCGAAGCGACCTTCACGGCCTGCTCTGGAGTGAGATCATTCTGAGCAACCAATGCCTCCACCAAGTACTCGAAGGCTTCGTCATCCTCATAATAGTTTTCGCCTGCATTGCCCTCAGCATCCAGCACACCGGCCTTGTGCATGTAATCCATGTCTGCATCAATGGCCTGCGCAATCAGCGTATCAATATGATCCGCCAAGGTGCTGTGATAATGCCGGTCGATGCGAGGAAGGATGAAATCCAGAGCTTCCTGCTTGTCGTAGCCCTTCATCATGGAGCAAAACCTCCTTTACAGCACAGCTTTGAACTTTTCCAGCGTAGCCTTGAAGACTTCCATTGCCTTGCGGATGGGTTCGGGGCTGCTCATGTCGATACCTGCCAGCTTCAGTGCCTCAATGGGCGGTACGCTGCTGCCGGCAGACAGGAACTTCCGGTAGTCCTTCACGGCGCTCTCGCCTTCCGTGAGGATTTTCTCGCTCAGGGATACGGCGGCGCACAGGCCGGTGGCGTAAACATAGACGTAGAAAGCACGGTAGAAGTGGGGGATACGCATCCATTCGTTGGCAATCACTTCATCTACCACGCAAGTACTGCCGTAATAAGTTTCATTCAGCTTGTAATAAGCTTTGCTCAAGCTCTCACGGGTCAGCGGTTCACCCTTGGCAGCCATTTCATGACTGATCTTTTCAAACTCAGCAAACATGGTCTGACGGAAGCAGGTGGTGCGGAACTGCTCCAGGAAGTGGTTCAGCAGGTAAGCCTGCGCCTTCTTTTCCGGCAGCTTCTCCAGCAGATAGCGCATCATCACGGCTTCGTTGCAGGTGGAAGCCACTTCCGCAACAAACAGGCTGTAATCCGCCTTGGGGAAGGGCTGCGTTAGATTGCTGAAGTAGCTGTGCATGGAGTGCCCCAGCTCGTGAGCGATGGTGAAAGCGGAATCCAGATTATCGTTGTGATTCAGCAGCACAAAGGGATGAGCACCGCCACGGAAACCGTTGGAGTATGCACCACTGGTCTTGTTCTCAGTGGGGTAAACGTCAATCCAGCCGTTGTCACGGGCTTCACGCAGCTTGGCTAGATAATCTTCACCCATGGGTGCCAAACCTTCCAGCACCAGGTCGAAGGCCTTCTCATAGGGCATATCCATCTTGAAGTCCTTCACCATGGGGCAGTAAAGATCATACATGTGCAGCTCGTCCACGGCCAATACCTGCTTGCGCAGCTGCAAATATTCATTCAGCACAGGCAGGTATTCGTGAATGACCTGAATCAGGTTGTCGTATACGGATTCAGGAATCTGCAGGGGCTCCATGGCAGCGGCACGGGCGGAGGAGAAATGCCGGGCATCCGCCATGAACTGATCCATCTTCACAGAGGCGGAATAGGTGCCGGTAATGGTGTTGCCAAACTTGCCGTAGGTACCCATCAACCCTTCAAAGGCCTGACGGCGAACATCACGCTGGTCATCGTGGATGAAGGAGGAGTAGGTGCCCTCCGTCAGCGGTGCTTTGGATCCATCCGCCAGAGTAATGTCAGGGAACTTCAGATCCACATTGGTCAACATGGAGTAAATATTGTCCGGCGCACCGGCAATTTCACCCATCATGGCCAGCAGACGTTCCTGATCCTTGCTCAGGGAATGAGGCTTTTGCAGCAGCATTTCCTTCAGGAAGGAGCTGTAATCCTCCATGTCGCTTTCCTGAGACAGGGCAACCAACTTCGACTCGTCCATGGCCAGCAGCTCAGGCTCAAGGAAGGCGGAAGCAGTCTGAGCCTTCACCAACAGGGCAATGGCCTTCTGTTCCAATGCTTGAGCGGCAGTGTCGCCATTGTCACTGTCCTTCAGCATGCTGGCATAGCAATAGATGGGAATTAAGTGCTTTTCAGTTTCAAAGTAAGCACGGATGGCAGCCTTGGGATCCTCAGCCACCTTGCCGTCAAATGCTGCAAAGTCAGCAATGACCCTTTCCGCCTCTGCATAAGCCGCCTCCCAGGCAGCTACATCGGCAAAAATATCGGACAAGCGCCACTTATACTTATCTGGAATTTCAGAGCGTTTACGGATCTTATCAGCCATGATTCAGGTCCTTCTTTCTTCCGCCTCGGCGGATCAATACTCATGCTTATTGTATCCCAAAGAAGGGGAAAAGGCAATTCATTTTTGCTTTTCGTACGTAATGGAGCGTACGACGGAAGGAGTGTTGCCTGTTCCTGGGTAAAAAGCAATGGCACTGTTGTTGATGGTAATCACCCCGGTGGAGCCTCGAAGCTCTTTCTGCTTCAAAAGCAGCTGCACCAGTTTCGGTGTCAGTTCCGGTCCGCCGCCACGGGTCAGGCAGTCCTTCCACAAAGTGAAATGGCATCCGCTTGCCATTTCAGAGCAGCAAAAGGATAGTTTCGTTTCCAGTACCTTTCCTTTTCCACAAAGAGGGCAGACGGCATCCGGTACTTCCTTGCCAGAGCTTACCAGGTGCTTCTGCCGTTTTCTTGCCCTTTGGGGATCTTCCGGGAAGGACGCATGCAGGTTGCTTTCTTTTGCGTACTCTGTCAGGAAGGTTGTAAGTTTGCGGATGCCTTCCATAAAGCGTGCCGGATCCTGCTCGTTCCGGGCAATTTTGTCCAAGGCAAGCTCCCATTTTCCAGTCATAGCCGGGGAAGCAATTTCCTCCGGCATGATGGAAATAAGCTGCACACCCTTATCTGTCGCCAGCAGAGTTTTGCCTTTTCGCTCCACATACCGAACCTGGATTAGTCGCTCAATTATGGAAGCACGGGTGGCAGGCGTGCCGATGCCGCTGCCCTTCATCTGCTTGGAGATTTCCTCGTCTTCCACCTCTCGGCCAGCGTTTTCCATGGCTGCAAGGAGAGATGCGTCTGTGTGCTGCGCCGGGGGCTTGGTAGCGTCTTCTTTCACGGATGCACCAACCACGGTGCGAGTATCTCCTTGCTGCAGCGGCGGCAAGATGCTTTCTTCTTCCGCATCCCCATCCTTTTTCTTTTTCCGCTTGATGGGTTTTGCCATGGGTGGGACGGCACGCCAACCGTTATTGGTGATGACCTGCCCGTTGGAACGGAAAGTGTGCGCATCCACCTGGGTAATAACTTTCGTTGCATCGTACTCAAAAGCCGGATAGAAGGCGGACAGCAACCGTCTTGTTACCAAATCATACAGGGCACGTTCATCTTCCGTAAACTTGGAAGGATCCACCCGGATGGCGGTGGGAATCAATGCATGGTGGTCTGTCACCTTGGAGGCATCCACGGTTCGCTTGCTTACGGGCAGTTTCCCACCCGGCAAAGCCCCTGGGACAAAGGATTGATATGCTTCCGGCAGCAGCTTCATGGTGGTAACGACCTTCGGAATCATGTCCGGAGGAAGATAGCGGCTATCCGTCCGGGGATAGGTAAGTGCCTTTCGCTTTTCGTATAGATCCTGGGCAACCTGCAATGTTTTGTTGGCGGTGAAGCCCAGCAGCTTGTTTGCATCCCGCTGCAAGGAAGTTAGGTCGTACAACTGGGGAGGCAGATCCTTTTTGTGGCTGGTTTCAGCTGCAATCACGGTGCCGGTTTTCCCTTTGACAGCGGCTGCAATACGGCGTGCTTCTTCTGCTGAAGCAATGTGGGTATCATTCTCCTGCTTGGCGTCAAACCAAATACCCTTGTAGTCGCCGAAGTCTGCGGTGACGGTTGCATAGCTTTCAGGTTTAAAGCTCTCGATTTCCCTGCGCCGCTTCACCAAAATAGCTAGCGTAGGAGTTTGCACCCGGCCGACAGAAAGCAGGGTATCGAAGCGAAGGGTGAAGGCACGGGTGGCGTTCATGCCCACCAGCCAGTCGGCCTGAGAGCGGCACTGAGCTGACCGAAAGAGTCCGTCATATTTTTCACCGGGCTGGATGGTACGGAAACCCTCCGTGATAGCTTCATCCGTCATGGAGTTGATCCAAAGCCGGGCAAAGGGCTTCTTACAGCGACTTTTCTGATAAATATAGCGAAAAATCAACTCACCTTCCCGGCCGGCATCGGTTGCGCAGATGAGGCTATCCGTATCAGCATCATTCATCAGCTTACTGACCACCTTGAATTGGTCGGCAGAGGAAGGAATCACCTTCAGCGGAATGTCGGAGGGAAGCATGGGCAGGTCATCTGCTTTCCACTTTTTGTAGCGTTCATCAATTTCATCCGGTTCTACTAGCGTTACCAGGTGGCCGACTGCCCATGTGACGATGTATTGGTCATTGCTCAAGCATCCTGCACCGGAGTTTCTGCACTTCAGCACCCGAGCAATATCTCGACCAACGCTGGGCTTTTCCGCCAGCACTACAATGCGTCCCGTGATGACCGCCTCCAATTCGTTGCAATGATTGCTCCATTATACCATAAAAACCGGCAGGGGATAAGTGCTTCATGGAAAAAGTGCGACCTTTCCTGTCATCATAGGGCAATTAAAAAAGGAGACGCCGAAACGCTTCCTATAAAAGTTGTAGAGCCTCCTACTCTATCTTCGGTTAGGCGACAACAAACCAAAGTCGGTTTGTTATATGATGCTTTTCTTCAAGAATGTTTCCATCAAATCGATATAATACGCTGCCTAAACGATGAATCCTACATGTCCGCCTGGAAATTGAGAATTTCTGCATCCAGTTTTCTGAATAAATCCGAAAAGCGATCCTGATCCGCTTTTTGAAAATATCTTTTTCTGGGAGGAGAATTTGTATCTTCCCTTTCAGCTGCGCAAAACCATTTTCTTCGAACATCGGATAGTCCTTCGGTATGTAGACACACTGAAAACTATGGGCAATCCGCACCGTGCCTTTGCTGTGTACTTCCGGTGTTATCCTTTTTCTTTGCCGAGAGTGTGGCAGCTTATATTCCGAGCCAATCCTCACAGTGACAGGCTTCGGTGACATCATGCGCATGGTCGGAACCACCATTGTGGAACTGTCTGATATTCCCAGTGGCATTGTGCTGGACTGCACGCTGCAGGAAACCCATCTGAGCAACACCCTGATGAATGACTCCAGGACTGGGGATTTCCTGGTACTGCAACTGGGGGGCGAATGCAATTAGCTGGACTGGAGCGGTGACGAAGGTGGTCATTCAGCCGAATTGGCGGTATTTATAACAGATTCAGCCTTTCAAAGGCCGCTGTTCCGTGCTATATTGATGATGCCTGAAAGGCTGTTAACTCGGATCAGTCTTTGGGTAGTAACTTTCAATGAGATGAGGATAACGAAAATGATATTATCACTGCAAGGGTGCATGGCTGTTGGAAAAACGACTGCGGTAAGATACATTCAGGAAAAAGCACCCTATATCCATTGCAGCTATGAAATAAACACAGATATTGTTGAGGAAGTAAGACGCCGTAATCTTAATAAGAATCGTTACGAAGACTATTTGGAAATTCAAAAGCTCTGGCTTCGCAAGGAAATCCTGCGACACAAAAAGGCAATAGCATATCCATGTAGTATTATGGATTTCGGTGCGGAGGAAATTGAGTTTTATACACTAAATTATCCTAAGAGCATAGGTGAGGATTGGGAAGTAGAAAAGGCTTTAAACAAAGAGCTCTCGGAAGTTCGGAAGTGCCTGCCAGACCGCATTCTGTTTTTGGACGCATCCGATGAAGTACTTCGCAGTCATAAACAGCATGACAATACCCGAAGCCGGGACTTTTTTGAGTACCATCTTCAGCGCTTGATGCCTCTTAAACGGGAGTGGTTCCGAAACAAGAAAAATGTCGATTGGCTGATGGTAGACAATTTGTCTGCTGACGAAATGGGGCAAAAAGTGAAAGACTGGTGTGATGCATGTATCAATGCTAAGGCATCACCGCACAATGCAAACTGTGTCCAAATGTGATATAGAATAAGCAGATAAATCAGGAATCTGTATTTCTTTCCAAGCCTTTCAGCATACGGCATCCACATCTCCTGCATCTCTAGACCATGAAAAAAGAGAATGTGCACCATCCTTACTGCTATACTAATAATTTACCTTCGCATCGTCAACGGCTGTCGTTCGATAGGGGACTTTCTTCAAGAAGGCTTCGTATTCTTTCTTGAAGTCGCTGTGCCATTCATGATGGACATCCTCCAAAGACATGATTGATCACGCGTCTATGATGCTCCAATAATGCTGGATGAACATTTGCCCTGTGATGCGCTTGAAACGTATCACAGGGCTTCTTTTAATTATGGTGATTTTTGAGCAAAGTTCTTACAGGTTCATCTGAAAATCGGAAATTACAGTTTTTCCGTCAGCATCAGGAAGGTAAGTCCCTGACCATAGGCGGTAGGCTCGATGGGAATGGTGCGATAAAAGTCCTGGGTTGCGCCGATGGGGGTACCGTAGGATACGCCCTGCACCGTGCCGTCCTCAGCCACCTGATCCAGCACCGCCTCCAGTGCCTTTTCACCCACCGCCTTATAGCTTTCATCCAGTAGTCCCAAACGGACGCCCTTCAAAAAGCCGTAAGCGAAAGCGGCAGAAGCGGAGGTTTCCAGGTAGCTGTCAGGATGATCCAGCAGGGTATGCCACAGGCCGGATGCATCCTGCACTGCAGCCAACGCCTTGCACTGCTCTTTCCACGTGGTCAGGATCAATTTCTTTACAGGACCTTCCGGCAGCCACTCAATAAAGTCCACTGCTCCGGCGGTGAACCAGCTGTTGCCCCGTCCCCAATAAGCCTCGCCAAAATGGTGACGGCCAATGAAGCAGAAGCCGTGATACCACAGACCCGTTTTGGGGCTGTGCAGATACTTGATATGCAGCAGGAACTGATAAGCCGCTTCGTCCTTCAGATCATTTCGGTCGAGGGCGATGCCTGCCTGATAGAGGAAGAGACAGGTCATGTACAGGGTGTCATCCCACAGCTGCTGGGTGTTGTTTTCCAGATAGGTGATATGCTGCAAGCCGTGCTCTTCCGTTCTCGGCATGGCAGTCATCACCCAGTCTGCCCATTCCTCGATGAGCTTGCGATAGGTTTCATTGCCGTTTTCCTGATAGAGCAGTGCCATGGTCAGCATAGGTGCCACGGTATTCACGTTTTTTCCGGGCAGTCCCTTGCTCAGGTGCTTGTCATACCAAGCGGTAATATCACTGAGCACAGCCGGATCATTGGTGGACTTGTACAGTTTGTACATGGCGTAGATGGCTACGCCCTGAGGCCATTCCCAGGTATCCATGGTCATGTGATCGTTGGCGGCACCGGTTCCGTGGCATCCTTCCAAGCGATTCAACACACGGGTATAAAGTTCCTTGTAATCCTTATGCAATTACAACCCCTCCTTGTATTGAGGATCTTTGCTACCAGTATAGCAAAATGCCCAAGGAAAAGCAACCATGGAAAACGCAAAAAACATCCGGCGTAAGAATGTAAACTCCTTGGGGAAAGGTTGACATTTCTGCCGTTCTGCTTTACCATATTTCATGGCTGATTTTGCATAGGAAACCAAAACGGCATGGCCTGCCGTGCGGAGGTAGTAGATTCATGAAAACAGGTTGGACGAAGCTGGCTGCACTGCTGCTGGGATTGCTGTTGATGGCAACGGCCGCAAGTGCGGAAAACGCCACAACGCTGACGGTGTTTTTTCAAGGGCTATCCATGAATGAAAGTGGTGCCTGGACGGCCACCTCTTTGGAAGGTAGCTTTGATGTCTATCAGGGCGGCGTGAAGGTGGGACAGGTATCATCCACCGGCGAAGCCATGACGCTGGCATCATCGGAGGATGTAACGCTTTACCCTGCATCCGTGCCGGATGGGTATCTGCTGGATTCCTCCTACGATGTGCACATCACCCAGGGGAACATGAACACAACCACCATTCTTGCTTATGCGGATGCGGGCTTGTTCCACTTCACCGGGAATGCGAATACCACTTATCTGCTCATGAATGCTGCCGGACAGCAGGTCATGACCTGCGAGACAGATGAACAGGGCATTTTTGACGCAGTACAGACGGTTCCTTCCGGGTATTATGATCTGTGCACGGAAGATGGAGAAGTCGCCGCTGTGTTTGAGGTACAGGCCTATCGTGGTGCTGCGGATCAAATTGTTAACGTGAAGGCAGATCAGACGCCTCATCTCACCTTGCTAGGCAATCCGGAGGATCCTGCCAAGGTAACGGTGCTGCTGACGGGCAACGCAGCAGAAGATATGCTTGTGGCACTGCCTTCCGGCTGGTATGCAAACGGCACGGAAGATATTTCCGTGATGCATACGGCTCAGCATGATTATGTGGTTTATCAAGGCAAACCTATGATGCTTGATCTGCTGCAAATCACAGACAAGACGGATGCAGCCTTTTATGCCATGACAGCACAGGAAACAGATGATGCCATGGCAAAAACGGTTGCTCAGGTATTGCAGGGCTCCATGCAGGCAACGGCAGGTGAAGTGGTACAAGTCTCTTTGCTGACGCAGGAGCATATCGGTGTGACGGTATCCGGCACAGCTAATCCCGATGAGGCACTGCTGCTTTTCGCAGATGATTCCTCTGACTGCTGGTTTGCGGTGTCCGATGCAGATGGCAGCTTTGCATTTGACCATGTACTTGCTCAAGGCGAGACACTGATGCTTCGCTACCTGAACGATTTCGAACGCTTCGGCTGGCTGACGGTTGACACGGCTGATGCAGCAGAACCGGTGGACATGCGCATCGCAGACCCGGAGGAAGAAGCAACCGAAGAACCGGAAGAGGAAGTGACGTTGGCTCCTATAGAGGAAGTAACGCCTACGCCTACCGTCATTCCTACCGCTACCCCCACAGCAACTCCCATTCCTACCGAGGCACCTACGGAGATTCCTCAGGCATCAACCCTGAAAGGGAACTCTTCCTTGAGTGTTACGGTTTTCATTGATGCCAACAACAATGGTGAACGGGGCAAGTATGAACGGCTGCTGGCGGGCACTGTGGTCAGCGTCATGTACAAAATGCCCGGCGGCTATCTCTCTGAAGCGGCGCAGGCCACGACAGATGATGCCGGCATGGTATCCTTCACTGATCTGCCTGCTGGCGAATATGTGCTGGACATTACTCTGCCCGGCGGTTACGGTTTCACCAAGCACGGCAAAACGGACAAGGCCACTTCCAACATGATGGAAGAAAACAGCGACTGTCATGCCACCAGCGAGACCTTTACCTTGGCCGCTGGCGAAGAAAAAGACGTAGGCATCGGTGCTAAGGAGATGGCTGCTCTTAGCGGTATCGTCTGGCTGGATGCCAATGCTGACGGCATCATGAACAACGGGGAAGGCGGTCAGGCAGGCGTCCAGATTCAGCTGGAAGGAACCAAGAATGGTCTTGTTTATGAAACTGTTTCCGAAAGTGACGGTTCCTATTCCTTCCCGCAGGTGAAGCCCGGCGTATACAAGATGCGTGTTTACGTGCCTGATGGCATGGGCTTTACCAAATACAGTGAAACCGGCAGAGAAAAACGCTCTGTCATCACAGCAGAAGGTAAGTCTGTCGGCGTAAAGCAGTATGAGCTGAAGAGTGGCGAAGTCAAGACGCTGCAGCATATTGGTTTGATCCAAGGTGCAACCCTGCAAGGCGTATGCTTCTTGGATGCTAACTATAATGGTTTGCTTGATGCAGGCGAAGAAGCTCTTCCCGGCGTGAAGCTGGAGCTGATCAAGGATACTACCGGCAAGTCGGTTACGACGATCACCACCGGGGATGATGGCGTCTTCTCCTTCACAGGCCTTCGCGGCGGTCAGTATCGCCTCCGTGCCGTTGTGCCGGAGGGGACGACCTATACCTGCGTGGTGGAGGGCGGCAATCAGTTTAAGGCTCGTGTAGGACGGCGTGAATATACGGTGGACAATATTCAGGTGGACGACGGCACAACAGTAGACATGATTGTGGGCGCTATTCGACCTGCCACCATTACCGGCACGGCCTATCTGGATAATAACTTCTCCGGCACCAAGGATAACAAGGAATCCGTTGTTTCCGGCATTGTGCTGCATCTGATTGATGAAAATGGTAACGACATTGATACGGAACGCACCAACGCCAAGGGCATCTATGAGTTCGAGAACGTTGTTCCTGGTCGTTATCGTATTACGGCCACAGCCAAGAAAGGATACGCCTTTACGAAGACGGACGGCGGCAGTGTGTTGCTGAATCTGTCTGATGGGGCAGGCGAAAGTGACTGGTTCGATGTAGAGCTTGGTGCATCCCTGACGGGCATGGATGCAGGCATGATTCTTCCCGGCACCGTGGATGGCACCGTGTTCGCCGACGCAAACGATAACGGTCTGATGGATGCAGGTGAAACGGGCCTGGTAGGCACAGTTGTCCGTCTGATGAGCGAAGAAGGCGAACACTTCTCCGCCACCATTGGTGAGGATGGAACCTTCACCTTTGATGCAGTCATGCCCGGAAAGTATTATCTCCGCTATGAGCTGCCGGAGCACGGCATCATGGCGCAGGTGGTAAAGGGCGGCAATACCATCACCGGTGATAACGTAGGCGCATCCGATTGGTTCGACTTTGCAACAGGGGATGAATACCACGCCTCTCTTGCAGGCGGATTGATCCTTGGCGCAATCAACGGTCAGACCTTTGAGGATCACGACGGTACCGGGGAAAAGACAAACGGCAAGGCTTCTCTTGGCGGTGTGACGCTGACACTGAAGCCTAGCCGCAGCGACCTCGAGAGTGTGACGATTGTAACAGAGGCAGACGGCAGCTTTGCTTTCGACAACCTCCACCCCGATTCTTACCAACTGACGGTACTTTGGCCGGAAAGCATGGCCATGTCCCGTGTCAGCAAGCTGGCACTGCCTCTGCAGCCCGGCTATGGTGAGCAGACCATTGTTGTGGACATTGCCATGGGCGACCGCTATGACGATCAGCTGCTTGGCGGCGTTGTCCCTGCATCCCTCAGCGGCACAGCATGGCTGGATGAAGACAATGATGGTTCCAGAAGCACTTCCGAAGCAGCAGCTGCCGGAATCAAGGTCACGGTTGTTGATGAAACGACCGGCAATACCTATGCAACCCTGACTACAAAGGACGATGGTTCTTTCACACTTAGCGGCATCATTCCTGGCAGCTATCGAGTGGAGTGTGCCCTTGTGGATGGACTCATTGCCACCAAGAGCGGCGACAGCACCTTCAATGAAAGCAACGGGACGCTGACACAGTATGTGCAGCTGACGGAAGGCGGTTCAAAGGACGACCTGTCCCTTGGTCTTGTGCGGCTGAACAGCATCAGTGGTCAGGTATGGGTTGATCAGGGCGGCGTATACGGTGCCCTCACGGAAGCAGTTGTTTCCCTGACGGATGTGCAGGGGAATGCTTACGGCAGCGTAACCACGGCGGAGGATGGAAACTATCAGTTTGATGGCCTCCTGCCCGGCGACTACTATGTATCCGTGCAGCTGCCGGAAGGTTACCTTGTGGTTGAACCTACGGATGCCCGGCTGGAGAACAATGAGCATACCAGCGTCATTGCACAATGCAGCGGACGCACCGGCCAAAGTGATGTGATCACCGTCAAGATGACCGAAACCTACCAAGGCATGGACATCGGCAGCGTACTGCCTGGCAAACTGGGCGACCTATGCTGGCTGGATGAAAACGGGAACGGCCTGTGGGACTATGATGAGAAGGGTCTTGCCGGCGTGAAGATCGAGCTGATGCGCGGCGATCAGGTGATGCAGGAAGTGACATCGGATCAGTATGGTTACTGGCAGATGGAGAATGTTTATCCTGCCACCTACACGCTGCGTGTAACGCCTCCGGCTGAGGTAAAACCCACGAAGCCCAATACTGCTGTTCCTGCCCTGACCTCTGTGCTTGAGGAAACGGAGGATACGGTATGCTTGTCCTCCTTGGTGACGGTAACCAGCGCAAAGAACAACTATCAGGCAGACATGGGCTTTGTCTTGAGGACAAGCGGCGTGTATCCTGAGGGCTTCGGCGAGGCTGAGACGCAGGACTGGACAAAAACGGTTCTTGGCGAGTAAATGTGATTTGTGCACGGAGAGGGGAGCAAAGCTTCTCCTCTCCTGCATTATTTCATTGGAATTTTCGGGAAGAAAACAAGGACTTCTCTCGTTGTATGGATGTAGGACATTGTGGGGAAGCAATGCCGCAAAGGAGCGATGACGATGGCAAGGTGTAAGCGGATTCTTGGCGTATTGTTGGCAGTATCCCTGCTGCTGATCGGTATGCCTGCAAAACAGGCCAAGGCTTACACAACAACCTTCGGCGTGGTGTATCAAAATGACACAGTAAATTTGCGTCAGCAGGCTACCCAATACTCTACTAAATTAGGAACTTATGCCCGGGGTACGTGGGTAACCATTACCGGCGAGAGTGGAAACTGGTATTTTGTCACAGGGCCTGACGGAAAAACAGGCTACATGAGCAAGAACTACGTTGAAGTCATCACACCCAGCGAAGGTGCTGTAGCAAAGGTAACCAATCCGAAGTCCGATGCCTTCCTGAATCTTCGTTCTGCACCAAGCTATTCCGCCACTGTCCTGGGCATTTATTACAATACCACCCCTGTTGTGCTGCTGAATCTGTCTGACGGATGGTATTGCGTGCAGGTGGATGGCAAGGTTGGTTACTTAAGAGAAGAGTATGTAACGGTTGTGGGAGCCACCGTTGCCTATAGTCAAACGTACGCCACCATTGTAACCCCTAACAATTCCGGACTTAATCTTCGCACGGGTCCCGGCATGAGCTATGCCAGTGCCGGCATGCATTACGGCGGTGAGTATGTGATGGTGCTGCAGCAGGGCACAGGTTGGGCGATGGTTTCTGTAGACGGTCAGGTTGGCTACATGAATACCACCTATTTGAAGAGCGGCCTGTTATCACCTAGTGAAGTCAAGAAAGCCAGCAAGACCAACGGTTCTTCTAATTCTTCCACCACAAACGGATACGCTTTGGTCACCAATCCTAGGTCGACACAGCTGCTGAATTTGCGGGAAAGCCCTGCCAAAACAGCTCGTGTTGTGGGTCAGTTCTGCAATGGGACGAAAGTCACCGTGCTCCATCAGGGCACAGAGTGGTGCAAGGTGCAGGTGGTCAAGACTGGGGCAGTCGGGTACATGATGACCTCCTATTTGACCCTTTTCAACCTGCCCGCTACCCCTGTGAAAACCGTGAATCACCCGCAAAGAACCTACGTGAATTTGCGCAGTCTGCCGTCCCAAACCACCGGCAGTGTACTGACTAGAATTCCTCATGGGGCAACGGTTACCGTGCTGATTCCTGGAGACAGCTGGGTCAAGGTTCGTTACAATGGCTACGAAGGCTATGCCATGGCGATTTTCCTGAAATAAACAACAGCGGCAGATTGCTACCAAGCACTGCCGCTGTATGCATGATGACCAGAGTGAACATTTCGTGTGCCCACTTTGGCTTTTGCTTGACGAGATACCTTGTTGCGCTTATAATTTATACAGTACCATTCTGCCTTTTGGGAGGCGGAAGAATGGGAGGGTTTTTATGTTTACCATCGGCAATGACCGTATTGCATTGGTGACAGATACGTCCTGTGACCTTAGTGATCAGCAGTTGGCGGAGTATGACATTCGCCTCGTCTCCCTGCGTGTGGCGACCAGCCAAGGAGAGTTTCGGGATCGGAGGGAAATCAGCCAGGATCAGCTTTATGAGGTGCTGAAGACTGAACTGCCCAAGACCTCGCTGCCCCTTCCTGAGGATGTTTCTGCACTTTATCGTCAGCTGCAGGAAGAAGGATGTACCCGCATTCTGCATGTATCCATGAGCTCCGGTCTCAGTGGAACGTATAATATGGTTCGCATCATGGCAGATGACTTTACCAATATAAAAATCGATATTTATGATTCTCACACCCTGTCCTGCGGGCTTGGTCTGCTAGTGCTTACCGCAGCAGAGGATCTTTCAAAAGGTATGGCCGTAGAAGACGTTATGGCTCACTTAGATCATGTTCGTGGGACGCAGCTGGGCACGTTTGTCATTCGCACTCTGGAGTTCCTCCGCAAAGGCGGACGAATCGGCATGGTAGAAGGCGTGGTAGGCACGCTGCTGCAATTAAAGCCGGTCATCTTCGTCAATGATGACGGTGTTTATCAGACCCTTGTGAAAGCCAGAGGATTCAATAATGCGCTGACCGCTATGTGTGATGAATTCAGCAAACGGTATGCCAATGCAAAGGTCCGCATGGCGGTGGTTCATGGAGCTGCCTATGAGGATGCTATTAAGCTGCAAGACCGGCTGTGCGGACAGTTAGATGTGGTATCCTCCTTTATCAGCCCGGTAAGCCCGGCACTTGCCATTCACACAGGACCGGGACTGCTGGGTGCCATTGTTCAGCGGGCAGACTAAAATAGAAAGTGGCAAAGAATCTTTGCGCAACGGGTATGCTTTCTCTCAAAGCTATGGTATAATACCACGATGTGCGCAAAAAAAGACTTTGTGACCGTCAATGGAGGCGAAGTAATGTCCTTAATGGAATTCCCGGCATCATCACCGGAGGAAGCACGGCTTCGAAGTCCGTTGCAGTTGGCACATCTGGGTGATGCTGTGTGGACATTGCTGATTCGCACAAGATTGATTGCCAAGGGGCGAAACGCTCACCACATGCATCAGGATGCAGTGGCCGGGGTGAATGCTCATGCCCAGTCCGTTGCCATGGATAAGATCGAACCATTGCTTACGGATGAGGAGCGGGACGTTGTCCGCAGGGGACGCAATGCGCACGCAAGGCACGCAGCACCAAAGCATCAGGATCCGGCAGACTATGCCAGGTCAACGGCACTGGAGGCGCTGTGCGGATATCTATATCTGACGGGACAGGAAGATCGTCTGCTTTACCTGTTTGCTGTCAGTCAGGAGGAAAATGAATGCCTGCAGTAAAGCAGCATGTGGAATTGATTCGGCATACCCTTTCACCGGAAGAAGTCGTTGCGCTTGGCGCAAGGCTCTGTTACTCCCGTGCGACGGTGAATGACCTGATGGAACGGGTTACGGCGAAGGATCAAACAGAATTTTGCAATCGAATCCTAAGCATGGGTCATGAATCGGTCATGGAGCACGCAACCTTCACCTTTGCCGTGGAGGGCGTCAGCCGTGTGCTCCTGGCACAGTTAACGAGACATCGGCTGGCATCCTTCTCCGTGCAAAGTCAGCGGTATGTGTCCTACGAAAAGGGATTCGGCTACATTGTGCCGCCCAAGATCGAGGCATTGGGGGAGGAAGCCGTGGCGGCCTACCAAGCGCAAATGGCACAGATGCACGAATGGTATGTCGCCTGGCAGGAGAAGCTTGGTGCCTGCGGTGAGGGTGCCAATGAAGATGCACGTTTTGTGCTCCCCGGTGCGTGCGAAACACGGCTCATGGTGACCATGAACGTACGGGAACTGCGGCATTTCTTCAGTCTGCGGATGTGCAACCGGGCGCAATGGGAGATTCGTGCCTTGGCAGTGGAAATGCACCGGCTGTGCATGGAAGTGGCACCGGCACTGTTTGCGGATGCAGGCCCCAGTTGCCTGAAGGGTGCATGCTCGGAAGGTGAAAAATGCTGCGGTCATCAGAAAGAGATCCGTCAAGCTCGGGCAGAAATGATAGCGCAGCTGAAGGAAGCGCAGCAGTAAAGAAGGATAAGGAGAAGAAACATGGCTTTTTATAAAGACGCACCCAATCATCATCCTCACAAAACCAACTATGCGGCACAGGGCTCCTGGGATGATGAGGGAACCCACTATCGTGACAACAACGGCAGCCGTCGCTTTGGTCCGGATCAGGATCGGCGGGGACAGGGCAATGACCAGTACCGCAGCGGCTACAAGGTAAACCACTATCGGGATGGACGTGCCGACTTTGGCAGCAGCAATGACCGCCGCAGCCAGTATGGCGCAAAGGACAATCGCCATGGGGATCGTCCGGCAAAGGGTGGATACCGTCCTGCACGTCAGCAGCAGGATGGCGCAAGAACCTATCGTGACTTTGAACACCGTACCCAGGAAGCACCTCGCATGACTCCTGCGCCGGTGAAGCCGGCTCCTGTGAAGGCAGTGCCGGTGGCTGTTGTCCCGTCAGTGCCGGAAAACCTGCTGAGCGGTCGGAATCCCATCCGTGAAGCAATCCGCAGCGGACGGGACATTGAGAAGCTGCTGGTGCAGCGTGGTGAGCTGTCCGGCTCTGCCCGTGAAATTGTGCAGATGGCACGGGAGCATCATATCATCGTGCAGGAAGTGGAGAAGAGCCGCCTGGACGAAATCACGCCCCATCATCAGGGCATGCTGGCCTTTGCTTCCGCCTATCAGTATGCTACTGTGGAATCTATGCTGGATACAGCTCGGCAGCGTGGAGAAGATCCCTTCCTGATTTTGCTGGATGGGGTGACAGATCCCCACAACTTGGGTGCTATCATTCGTACGGCTGAGTGCGTAGGTGCTCATGGCGTGATTGTACCCGAACGTCGCAGCGTTGGCCTGACGCCGGCCGCTGTGAAAGCTTCTGCCGGTGCGGTGGAACATATGAAGGTCGCTCGGGTGACCAACCTGAATCGTACCATGGAAGACCTGAAGAAGCAGGGTATCTGGACCTATGCCGTCACCATGGATGGTGAAGATTATCAAAAGGTGGACTTCCACGGCGGCGTTGCCCTTGTGATCGGCGCAGAGGGAGACGGTATTTCCCGCCTGACGCTGGAAAATTGCGATTACCGTGTTTCTCTGCCGCTGGAAGGCAGCATTGACAGCCTGAATGCATCCGTGGCCGCTGGTGTCATGATGTATCGTGTGCTGGCCTCCCGCAAGGCATGAAACCGCTGCTGATTGTTGATGGCTACAATGTCATCGGCGCATGGCGAGAAGCGGAGAGACACAGCTGGACGCTTGACGAAAGCAGGGATCAGCTGCAACGTCGTCTGGAGGAATACAGCGGCTATTCGGGTGAGGAGATTGTTCTGGTCTTTGATGGCTACCGCTCCGACCGAAAGACTGCCACAGAGGAAGCCTATGGTGTGCTGAAGCTTGTGTTTACCAAGCAGGGTGAAACGGCAGACAGCTACATCGAGCGGCTTGTGGCACAGGTGCCCCGGTACCGTCAGGTGCGTGTTGCCACCAGTGACGGGCTGGAACAGTCGCAGGTTTTGTCCACGGGTGCTACCCGGCTTACGTCTCGGGAGCTGCTGCTGGAAATGCAGCAGGCTCACATGAGCGGTATCAAGGCACATCAGCAGCAGTCTGCACGGCGGAAAAGTTCCATTGCCAGCCGTGTAGGGGATCAAACACTGGAAGCCCTTGAAAGAATGCGAAGAGGATAAATTGCTTGCAAGGCAGGAACTGAAACGATGGAAGACCATGACATGAGCTTTACAGAGGAAGAACTGGAAGCTATGAATGCCATAGAGAAAGCCCGCAGTGCCCATGATGAAAAAGAGGCAGCCATGGTGCTCCCGGAATTAAAGGAGCAGGATGACGGAGCTTGCCCTGCCCATCTGATGGATAAAACGGATGAGGAAATCGTGGCACTGTGCCAGGCCGGAGATTCTGTGGCAACGGAATATTTGCTGAGCAGGTACAAGAATTTTGTCCGTTCCAAGGCTCGCAGCTATTTTCTTATCGGTGCCGACCATGAAGACATTGTGCAGGAAGGCATGATTGGCTTGTACAAAGCCATTCGTGACTACCGGCTGGACAAGCTGAGCTCTTTCCGCGCCTTTGCGGAGCTGTGCATTACAAGGCAAATCATTACAGCCATCAAGACGGCGACCCGGCAGAAGCACATTCCGCTGAACAGTTACGTATCCCTGAATAAGCCACTGTATGATGAGGAATCCGACCGTACCTTGCTGGATGTCATTATCGAAGGTCGTGCCACCAATCCGGAAGACCTGATCATCAGCCAGGAAGATTTGAAGAACATTCATCATAAAATTGGCGAAGTACTTTCCCCACTGGAACAGGAAGTACTGAATGCTTATCTGGATGGAAAAAGCTATCAGGAAATTGCCGAAAACCTGGGACGGCATGTGAAGTCCATCGACAATGCCCTTCAGCGGGTGAAACGGAAGCTGGAAAAGTATCTGGAAGAAAACAGCGCCGGGTAAAAACAAAAGCATATAAACACGCCACTGCATCGTAGGCAGAAGCTGCCGTCGGTGCGGTGGCGTGTTTGTTTTGTCTTTGCTGGGTCAACGTTTTGCTTCGCTTAGGTTGTTCCTCGGTGCACGAGGGTAGGGCTTGTGATATACGTCTGGATTTGCGTTGACGGATGTTTCATCTTTTGCAGCACCAGACGGCCTGCTTCCTGACCCATTTCATACATGTTGATGTCAACGACCGTCATAGGCGGCTCGGTAAACATGGAAAACGGATAGGAGTCAAAGGTAATCAGCGCCATGTCTTCCGGAATACGAATGCCTTTTGCCTGCACGGCCTGCATCAAACCAAGAGCAATCGGATTATTGGCACAAATCACAGCTCGTGGCCTTGGCTTCATGCGGAGAAGCTTTTTCATTGCTCGTGCACCGTCTGCCAAGGTCGATTGACTTTGCAATACACGCTCATGGGGAAGGGTAAGCCCAAGCTCTTGTAAGGCTTGTCGCACACCTTGCAGCCTTCGCCAGGAAATCATGTCATCCGCACGGCCGCCCACAAAGCAAAGATCCGTATAACCCAACTCAGCAAGGTGACGTACTGCCAATTCGCCGGAAAGGCAGTTATCTGTATCAATCCAGCACAGACGATTATCGAAGTTCGGCTTGCCGATGACAATGTGGGGAATATTTTCCCGGCTAAGGTAGGCAGATAGCTTTTTCGTTACTACCGACATATGCAGCACAAAACCATCCACCATGTGCTGTGACCAAGCCTGTTCCACATAGGCAACGGCATCCTTGCTGCTATGGTGCTTCATGACCATGGCATATCCCTTTTTGTCCAGCGTGTGTTGTACGCCACGCATGATCTCAAACAGATGCGGATTCACAAATGCTGCATCATAGGGAAACTCGGCAAGGAAAGCAACCTGATAGGTGGCACGGGTAGCAAAGTTCCGTGCTCTGGCATTCGGACGGTAGTCCAATGCATGGGCAGCCTGCAAGACTTTCTGCCGTGTTTCTTCCGCAATGGCGCCTGAATCGTTCATGGCCTTCGACACCGTGGACGGAGAAACGCCTGCTTTGAGCGCAACATCTCGAATCGTGGCTGGCATAAAGAAACCTCCTGCCGTCTCTTTATTCTTGACGATAAACGACAAATCCGTATGCGCCGAGTATATCACATTTCAGTCGGTCTTGCCATAGAATTTCTCCAGGAACATCAACATGTGATGATGTTTCGGAACGGTTGAGAAGCACACCGATGGTTTCATCTTCCGTTTCACGCTTGTAATGATAAAGTCCGTCGTTAGGTTGTGCATCAATGGTTCGGAAAGTCCCTCGGCACAGGGCGGTATGCTGACATCTGAGCCAAATGGCCTTGCGGTAGAAGGCCACCATTTCACTCTCCGGTGCAGCCCAAGGCATAGGGCGGCGATACTCCTCTTCCAATACGCCCGTCATGCCTTTTTCATCACCGTAGAAGACGCACGGCATACCAATAAAAGTCATTTGGAACAGCACTGCCAGTTTCATACGCTGCAAATTGCCGTCGCAGAGGGAAAGAAAACGACTGACATCGTGACTGTCCAGCAGATTCAACTGCGCATAGGCTACGGGGCGCCGATAACGCATCAGCATATCGGTGACACGGCTGTTAAAGGCTTGTGCATCGATGCTTTCCAGTGCAAAGAATTGCCGGCAATGACGGCGGAAATCGTAATTCATGGTACTGTCGAACATGCTGCCGTCTAACCAATGGGAGGCCGTTTCCCATACCTCGCCGATGAGGGCACAATCCGGCTTTGCCGCTTTCACCGCATGCCGGAAGGCACGCCAGAAGTCATCGTTAATTTCGCTGGCCACATCCAGCCGCCAACCGTCAATGTCGAATTCCTTCACCCAGTGAACACCTACACGGCAAAAATAATCCTGAACAGCCGGGTTATCTGTTGCGGTTTTCGGCATCATGCGCTCATAGCCGAAGCATTCATAGTTTGGGTAATCATCCATGTTGTCAGGCACAACCACCGGCTCTTCCAAATGGTAGAACCAATCCCAATAGGCCGAAGCACGACCTTTCTCCACCACATCACGGAAGGGCGGAAACTTCCATCCCACATGATTGAACACGCCGTCAATCATGACCCGCATGTCCATCGCATGGGCAGTCTGCACAAGCTGCTTGAAGTCTTCGTCCGATCCGAATGCTGGGTCAATATGAAAGTAATCAATCAGGTCATACTTATGATACTCCCCGGCCACAAAGATGGGATTCATGTAGATACAGTTGAAGCCAAGTGACTTGATGTAGGGGAGATTTTCCGTAATGCCCCGAATATTGCCGCCCAGTTTGCCGTGCACGCTTTCACCATGCCAGACTCTTTCCGTAGGCTTTGACGAAATGAAACCTTTGCTGGTTGCAAAACTATCCGGAAAGATATTGTAGACGATGGCATCATGCATCCACACCGGCACATCAGCGCGGTCAGCACGATGATTGTAAGGCAGTTGGAAGTATTCGGAGCGGTCGTCTGTCAGTGCTGCATTAAACTGATCCCCATAGTATAGGGTGCTTTGTCCTGCTGTGTCCATCAGGCGGAAGCCGTAGCAAAGCCGCTTGAACGTGGTTTCCAGCGTTATTTCCCACCAGTCGAACAGCTGATCTTGGCATACGATTTCCATCTTTGCATAGAAATAATCCACCGGCGTGCGCCTGCAGGCTCGATCACCGTAAATGAGTGTGCAGGATTGCAGGTCGTTCCGTGCTGCCCGCAGGCGGAACACCACATGGGTGTCATCCAGTCCGAAGGCATACTGTGACATGGGGATATGCAGGATCGCATTGTATTGCATGGGCTGTCATCCTTTCACTCCGCCTGAAGTCAGGCCGGAGACCATGTTTTTCTGCGACAGGAAGAAAATGACCAGTACCGGGAAGCTGACCACCAACGATGCAGCCGCAAACACAGGCCATGAGCCGCTGGTTTCCGTAGCCTGCAAGGAATATAACCCGGAGGCTAGTGTCATTCTGTCGGAGCCGGTTAGGAAATTGATGGAGAAGATGTATTCATTCCATACAAAGTTGACAATCATCACGCCGGTAACAATCAGCGTGGGACGAGCCAGCGGCAAAACGATCTTTGTAACAATGGCAAGATCATTGCAGCCGTCAATTCGTCCGGCTTCTTCAATTTCTACTGGGATGGCATCAAAATAGCCTTTCATGTTCAGCAGTGCAAAGACTGACATGGTACCGGCATAGATGACGATGAGCCCAATGTGGGTGTTAACAAGGCTAAGGCTGCTCATCAGCTTGTAAATGGCAAACATGGATAGAATGGACGGAAAGGAATAGAGCAGCAGTAGGATTCTCAGTACTGCCGTGCGTCCAGCAAAACGCTTGCGGGAAAAGACGTAGGCCGCAGGGACTGCCGTTGCCATCGCCAGTACTACCGTGGAGGCGGTGAGCAAAACTGTGTTTTTCAGCCACAACAGAACAGGCTCATCCGTAAAAACACGAACGTAGTGGGTGAAAGTCAGCTCCTTGGGAATGAAGGAAAAATTGGAGGAAAGCAAGCTGCCTTTTGCATCCAAGGAGACAGACAGGGCGTACAAAATGGGCAGCAATGCCAGAAAGCAACAGACCACAAAGAACAGATTGATCACCGTGCCGGATGCAATCCGCTTGACTGTTTTGCGTTTCATGCGTTTGCCTCCTTGCTGTGCCGATTGGTCAGCTGTGCAAAAACAATCAGCAGAATGAAAATCATGATGGAAATGGCTGAAGAATACCCATAGTTGTTGGTAATGAAGGCGTTCTCGTAAGCATAAGTGATGATGGTATGAATATGTGCACCTGTTTGTGAACCCACTTGTTGGGTCATGAGGTAGATGACATCAAACTGCTTAAAGGTGGTGAACAGGGTGATCATCACAGATGGGCCAATGATCGGCTTCAGGCAAGGAAGCGTAATGGAAACAGCCTGACGCACGGGACCTGCTCCATCCAGCGTTGCCGACTCATAGTAGCTGCGGTCGATGGATTTCAGTCCACCATCCATAATCATGATCATAAACGGCAGGGCGAGCCAAAGATTTACGACCGTGCAGCAGATGAACGCACTAACGTCATTTTGCAGCCAGCGAACCGTCACCCCGGAAAGATCCTTCATCCATTGAGTCAGCAGACCGAACTCGCTATTGAACATGCCTGTTTTCCATAGCAGAATGCTGACGTAACCGGGCATTGCCCAAGGGAACATCAGGATGGTTTTGTATACATTCCGTAGAGGAAGATGACGTACGTTCAGCAGGTTGGCGATCAGAAAGGCGATCATCAGCTGCAATACCATATTGACGAACGTCCACAGCACCGTCATCAGCAAGGCGGACAGAAAACCGGAATCGAATACCAACAGCGCCCGTTCGTAGTTCTTGAATCCGATGAAGTCAAAATTGAACCAGTGATAGGTGTTCATGTTGGTGAACGAAATGTATCCGGTGTAAAGAATCGGGAACACTACGATGAGGGCAATCAAGGCAAAAGACGGTGCTGAAACCAGATAAGCCCTGACGGTTCGCTGGATGTTTTTCTTTTTACTCGGCTGCTTCATCACTTCATCGCCTCAATCAATTCCAGTGCTTTCTTTTGGGCATCCACACAGGCGGCATCAATATCCTGTCCGCTCATGTTTACATTGGTCAGCAGATTGCCGGTTACCGTCCACATCACGTCCATTTCTGGAATGTTCGGCATAGGGATAGCGGTTTCCGCAGTCTGCTTCATGGCCATAATCAGCGAATCACTTGTTACTTCCTCCATGGTGTAGCAGCTTTCCAATGCCGGTGCACAGCCGCTGACTTTCGCTAGCTTTACGCTAACTTCCGGCTGCATCAGTACTCCCAGCACTTTCACGATGGCATCCTTCTTTTCAGATACATGTGCCTTCAACACGTGGAGGCCCTGAATGCCGGAGTAGGGTGCCAAGGATAGTCCTGTTTCATCCACCACCGGCATGGGTGCTATACCGACATCAATGCCGGCAGCACGAACGGTAGGGACAAACCACGGCCCTGCAATGGTGGCATGCGCCATGCCTTCCGTAAAGAGAGTGTTGACGGTGGCATACTCGGTTTCGCCGGGCATGTATTCAACAAATTTCTTGTGGTAGGTGAGGGCAGCTTTGACTTCACTGCTGTCCAGGCAAGGAACGCCCTCTGATGTGATCAGGCTGCCGCCAAAGCCGTGAATCCAACCGGCTGCATAGTAGGGCGTAGAATGCTGCTCCACAAAGCCGTAATGACCATACTTGGTTTTGCGCTGCATGTATTGATACAGCTCTTCGGTGGTGGTGGGTACATCCGCATCCGCCATGTACTTTCGATTGTACATAAACAGCAAGGTTTCAAAGTACAGCGGCACTTGGTAAATTTGTCCCTTATAGGTGGCACCCTCCACCGTCAGCGGAACATAGCCGCTTAAAGCGTCATCACCCAGCAAATCCGTAATGGGGGTCAGAATGCCCATCTCGGCGTACACGCCGATTTTATCATGGGCAAACAGGTACATATCCGGTGCAGCGTTAACATCATTACCCACAAGTTTGAGGGATTCCGTCATGCCGGTTTTCTTTTCAAACACCACATGAATGTCTGGCTCCAGTGTCTTCACAGCCTCCTCCAGCACGGCGATAACAGAGTCTTCTTTATCATGCCAGATGGTGATTGTGACAGCACCGGTTTTCTTGGCTTGCGTCTCGTTATTAGCTGCACACCCGGAAAGCAGCACAAGCATGCCAGCCAACAACAAACACAGAATTTTCCGCATAGGCGATACCTCCTGATCATAGGAAAATCATGAAAAGCAGGAGAGGGGTGTGCTCCTCCTCTCCTGCAAGCATTGACTTATTACTCGGCGGGCTTTTCGTAGGCAACCGTTGCTTCTTCCGCACTAACGACGGTTACGTACAGATCCTTGCCGGCGTCCACCCGAAGATCAGAGGTCTGCACAGCACCTTCATTGGCATTGATGATCACGCTGTTAATCCATCCGGGAACGGTAATGGCATACCAGCCATCCTCACCGGCTGTTAATGCTTCGCCCGGCCAGCTGGCAAAGGCATTGGTTCCGGAGGGATGCTCCCATGCCCACAGGCACGGATTGCTCCAATCATCAGGTACCTTGGCATAGACAGTGATGTCTTCCGCCTTCAGCGCATTAGGATCTTCGTAGGTGACTTCCGTTGTGCCGTCAGCCGCAACCGTAATCCAAAGCTCTGCAGGATCCAGATCCTTCAAATCAGCCGTCTGCACAGTGCCGTCATTGGCGTTGATGATCACGCTGTTGCACCATACAGGCACCATGGCGGAATACCAACCATCATCGTTGGCTTTCATGGCACGTCCCGGCCAAGCAGCAAAAGCATTCTTGCCGGAAGGATCTTCCCAAGCCCAAATGTTGGGATTCGTCCAAGAAGCATCCACCTTTGCATGCACCGTGAACCGTTCCGTATAGGCAGGAGCTTCGCCGGTCGTCTGCGCTTCAAAAGAAACTGCAGCAGACAGATCAGCAGAGACGGTAATCCAAGCAAACTGCTTATCAATTTTCACTTCGTCCGTCTGTACGCTGCCATCGTTGGCGTTGATGATGACGCTTTCCATACCAGCAGGCAGATAGATGTAATACCAACCGTCGTTAGCTGGGTCGGGCTCCATCTGGTCGCCAGGCCAGGATGCAAATGCGTTGGTACCGTCAGCACTCCACGCCCACACGCAGGGCCATGACCAGTCATCAGGAACCTGTGCATACACAACCAACATGTCGGTCTCTTCTGCCATGGCAGGCAAAAGGGGAAGCATCATGAGGCAAAGGAACAGAGCAACCAATCGTTTCATCTTCGTGTCCTCCTTGTGATAAGTGGTAACAGGAACTCTGTGGCTTCAGTATATCGCACCGGCATGGAAAGTCAACAAGGAAAGAGGAAACCGATTTCCTTAAAGAATTGCTTGTATTATAACGTTTTTTTGAGATGAGTTTGTAAGAAATTGTACAGAATTTCTCTCAATTTTCCTGCATGAGGTACTTTGGCTGCATGATGGCTCTTCACGTTTTCTTAAGAGAGAGCAATGAAATGATAGCATAGAAGATAACCTATTTGTAGTCACAACACTAGCAAAAAAGAAGGCAAACCATGCTTCTGAAAGCAAATATTGTATTTGAGCTGTTGTCATATGGGCAGCAGCTCTGCCCGCAAGGCAGCAACGCGTTTAGGCGTATCATGCAGAACGTTTCAGAAGTGGGCAGATGATTACAAAAGCACACTTTTGTAAACAGTCATCGACACATGCCCAATTAGTACGAAATCACTAATCAGTGACCTTATTGTATCAAAAACAGTCAGGAAAATCAACTATTTGTGGTGCAATTTTCCTGATTGACATTATTGGTGTGGGTGTTTACAAAAGTGTACTTTTGTAAACAGTTGATTTGCACCAGTTTCGAATGACAAAAAATGGATGGAGGTTTTCGTTGATGTACGGGTATGACAGTGGTGCGGTGGCGTTCGGTTATATCATTGGTATAATCGTTCTGCTTGTGGTGAAGGGTTTGCTGGCCTCCAATGCCAGTGACATTGCACAAGATAAGGGCTACGAGAAGCGCAAGTGGTTCCACATGTGTTTCTGGCTGAGCCTGCCTGCCTATCTCATTGTTTGCGCTATGCCGGATAAGAACCTGACGGAAGCAATGCGTCAGCAATTTGCAGGTAGCACAGGAAAAAATGCAGGCAATCATGAAACAACCGCATTGGCAGCCAAGCAGGACACGTACGTCACTTTCGGTCATTATCCGCAAACGGCAGAAGGAAATGACAACACATCCATCGAATGGATAGTCCTTCAAAAAGAGGGCAACAAGGCGCTGCTCATCAGCCGCTACGGTCTGGATGCACAGCCCTATAACGCTGAATATACAGATGTCACCTGGGAAACCTGTACCTTGCGTACCTGGCTGAACAGCACCTTCATGAATAAGGCCTTTACCGCAGAAGAACAGAAGGTCATCCTGACCACTTCTGTAATGAACAACAGCAGTCAGTGCTACAGCGGCTGGAGTACTAACGGCGGCAACAATACACAGGATCAGATTTTTCTGCTGAGCTATGCGGGAGCAAACAAGTACCTTGATGTAAAGCTCAGATGTAACAACACCAAGGCATGCGTGAAGCCAACAGCTTATGCAGAAAAGCAGGGAGCCTATACAAGCAGCGATTATAAGACCGCAGATGGCGACAACGCTGGGTGGTGGTGGCTCCGCTCGCCCGGCACATATCAGCTCCGCGCGGCGCGCGTGAGCAGCGACGGCTCCCTCAACTACTACAGCGTCGACATCAACTATGGTTGTGTTCGCCCCGCACTTTGGATTGACATTAGTGCAACGCCTGTCTGATTTTAACAATAGCAAATCCATTCATGTTGTGGTACAATAAAGGCGGCGATATACCAACACTGAACGGGGCATCACAAGCATTACGTTTCTTGTATCTATGGTGATACTTGGCAGTGAAGCGTTCAAAAGGAGCATTCCTGTAAAGAGACTTTACGTCGTGTTGCTAATGGCTACACGGTAGAACAGGTCAATGCGGTGCGCAACCCCTG
>CAVGBO010000064.1:1519-22507 GCA_963627465.1 Phocaeicola dorei | reverse complement strand
TAAATGGAGTACGCATGGTGGCAATAATACCCAAGACCGGATTTTCTTGCTGAGTTATGTGGGAGCAAACAAATACTTTTATGTAACGTATAGTGACGACAACAACACCAAGGCCAGAGTGAAACCCACAGCATATACGGAAAAGCAGAGTGCTGATGCGAGTAACAGTAGCATTGGGTGGTGGTGGCTCCGCTCTCCCGGCGACACTCAGAACAGTGCGGCGAGCGTGTACAACGACGGTTCCCTCGACAGCAGCAATGTCCGCGGCGGCAGTGCTTGTGTTCGCCCCACTTTGTGGGTCAATCTGGAATCTGGTATCTTCTGAGCATGAATATTCTTCATACCCCTTGCATTTTGGAAGAAAAAGGGGTATGATAGTTCCAACGAAAGAGAAGGAGGGTCACGCCATGGTTAGCAGTCGGTTTGGCTACTATTATTATTACGTGCTGTACCGTTTGTGCAGGGCGTGATTTGGCGTGGACTCTTCCGTCGCCCTGCAGCAGCGTGCTGTAGGGCGCTTTTGTTTGGTACCAAAATTGTAGGACGGAGGGACGGTAAACATGATCGTTATTTTGAAGCAGGAAGCACGGCAGGAGCAGATTGAGAAGCTGCAGCATTTCTTCACGGGACTGGGGCTGAAAATCCATATGTCCCAGGGGGAAAGCTGCACCATCATGGGTCTGGTAGGCGATACCACGCAGGTTGATGAGGATATGATTACATCACTGGACGCAGTGGAGGCTGTTCGGCGTGTGCAGGAGCCCTATAAGAAGGCTAACCGGAAGTTTCACCCCACGGATACGGTGGTGGATGTGGGCGGTGTAAAAATCGGCGGAGGGAACTTCCAAATCATTGCAGGGCCTTGCTCTGTTGAGAATGAAGCCCAGATTATTTCTGTTGCCAAGTCGGTGAAAGCAGCAGGCGCAACTCTGCTACGTGGCGGTGCATTCAAACCCCGTACGTCCCCCTATGCGTTCCAGGGCTTGCACGATGAGGGCTTGCGCCTGCTACTGAAGGCAAAAGAGGCAACCGGTTTGCCCATCGTAACGGAAATTATGGATGCGGCGGATTTGCCCCTGTTTGAGCAGGTGGACATGATTCAAGTGGGTGCCAGAAACATGCAGAATTTTGAACTGCTGAAGAAGCTCGGTAAAGTGAATAAGCCTATTTTGCTGAAGCGTGGCCTTGCCAACACCATCCAAGAGCTGCTGATGAGTGCCGAATACATCATGGCTGGCGGCAATGAACAGGTGGTGCTGTGCGAGCGTGGCATCCGCACCTTTGAAACTGCCACACGGAACACATTGGATCTAAGTGCCATTCCTGTGCTGCATGAAAAAACCCACCTGCCGGTGATTGTTGATCCCAGCCACGCAACAGGGGTTAGCCGCTTGGTGAAGCCCATGGCTGTGGCAGCAGCGGCATGCGGAGCGGATGGCTTGATCATCGAGGTGCATAATGATCCCAAGCATGCACTGTGCGACGGTGCTCAATCCCTGACGCCGGAAGAATTCCAGGACGTGTCGAACAGAGTCTTTGCTGTGCGGAAAATCATGGAATAAGTTCCTGCGAAGGAAAATGCATTGTATCCAATCCTGCCGCATAGCGTTGACATCCAGTTTTCTTCATGATATGATGCAAATCGAATTGAATCACCATATGCATATGGCACACTGAGTGATCAATTTGGATGAAGGAGTGACGGTCAGTTGGAGAAGCAGTATCGTGTAGGCATTGTTGGCGCAACCGGTATGGTGGGTCAGCGTTTTATTTCTCTTCTGCAGGGGCATCCTTGGTTTCATATTACAGCATTGGCAGCCTCTGCCCGCAGTGCAGGGAAAACGTATGCGGAGGCCGTTGGAAGCCGTTGGGCATTTGATTGGGAAATCCCGGCGGCAGTCCGTGATATGACGGTACTGGACGCTCAGGACGTTGAATCTATGGGCAAGCTGGTTGACTTCGTGTTCTGTGCAGTGGATATGAAGAAGGACGAAATCCGTGCATTGGAAGAAAACTATGCCAAGCACGAGATTCCCGTGGTCAGCAACAACAGTGCTTGCCGTGGCTTGCCGGATGTGCCCATGGTGGTGCCGGAAATCAACGCCGACCATATCGAAGTGATTGCAACCCAGCGCAAGCGGCTCGGATGCAAACGGGGCTTTATTGCCGTGAAGCCTAATTGCTCCATTCAGAGCTATGTGCCCGCACTCACGCCTCTCCTGGAGTTTGAGCCTGAAAAGGTTAGTGTGTGCACCTATCAGGCCATCAGCGGCGCAGGGAAGACCTTCAAGACCTGGCCTGAAATGGTGGACAACGTTATTCCCTATATCAGCGGCGAAGATGAGAAGAGCGAAAAAGAGCCACTCAAATTGTGGGGCAAGGTTGCTGATGGCGTGATTGTTAACGCAGTTAAGCCTGTGATCAGTGCCCAGTGCCTGCGTGTTGCTGCTTCTGATGGTCACATGGCGGCGGTGTCCGTGTCTTTCGCCCATAAGCCTACCATGGAGCAGATCCTGGAGAAGTGGAATCACTGGGAAACCGAAGCCCAACGGCTGAACCTGCCCAGTGCACCCAAACCTTTCCTGCAATACTTTGATGATCCTGCACGTCCCCAGACCCGGTTGGATCGGGATTTCCAGAATGGTTTCGGCGTGTCCATTGGTCGGCTGCGCCCGGATGTGCTGTTCGACTATAAGTTTGTCTGCCTGAGCCATAACACGGTGCGGGGTGCTGCCGGCGGCGGCATTCTGACGGCAGAGCTGCTGTGCCGGAAAGGGTATATCGAACCTCAGGAGTGAAGGTCAACAGTTTCGTGAAGAAAGGACGGTTCTGTGCCGTCCTTTTTTTTCTTGCATTTCACCCCGAAAGGCAGTACAATAACCGAGAACCTGATTCGGATCAGGCAGAGTAGCCCTAGGTGCGTTAAGTGTTCATGGACGGGGAGTTGCCATGAAACGAAATCGATGGACATCGATGCGGTACCTGGGGCGCATCCCGCTGCTGATGCTGCCTCCTGCGAACAGGAATTGTGGACAGGAGGTCGGTTTCTTTGCGTACCAAATTTCGTTTGTCTACCAAGTCTCTTTGTATGCTTGCCATCCTGACAGCCATTAAGATCATTCTTGAACGGCTTGTTTCCGTTAGCATCGGCAGCTATGTGCGCATTAGCTTCAGCTTCATTCCTGTGGCTGTTTCCGGCGTGCTTTTCGGCCCATTAGGTGCCACACTGGTTGCAACGGTTGCAGACGTGCTGGGCGAATTGCTTGTTGGCGGGGTGCCTTTTCCGGGACTCACTGCTGTAGCAGCCCTCACCGGTTTCCTGTACGGCGTTTTTCTTTATCGACAGGAACTAACACTGAAGCGTGCAGCACTGTGCATGCTGACGATCTCTCTTGTGTGCAGTATTATACTGAACAGCCTTGTCTTATATTGGATGGGCTATCTCCCACATGCCCATGATGCCTTATTAGCCAGCTTGGCAACCCGAATGATTCGGAGTATTGTGCAATACCCGATCAATGTGGCCATTCTGGTCGGTATCGGTAAACTGATGAAGCGGATACCCTCCTCTGTCTATCAGCTTTGAAGAAAGGAGACTTCATCCTGTGCCTAATGCAACTCAAAAAGCCATTCTTGCTGAATTGAAGCGGCTGTACCCGGATGCGAAGCCGGAACTGAATTTCTCAAATCCCTACGAAACGTTGGTGGCTACCATCTTGTCTGCTCAGTGCACGGATAAACAGGTGAACAAGGTGACGCCTGCCGTGTTCGCACGGTATCCGGATGTGGCTAGCATGGCAGCAGCCTCCGTAGAAGATTTGTATCCCATGGTGAAGAGCTGTGGCTTCAAGAGCAAGGCAGGGCACATCATTGACGCTTGCAGAATGATTGTGGCGCAATACGGTGGGGAAGTGCCCTCAACATTGGAAGCACTGGTCAAGCTTCCTGGCGTTGGCAGAAAGACCGCCAACGTAGTGCTTGCCTTTGCCTTCAATATTCCTGCCTTGCCGGTGGATACCCACGTTTTCCGTGTCAGCAATCGGCTGGGCTTGGTGGATGCTTCCACGGTCGAAGAAACAGAACGGCAGCTGATGAAAGTAATACCAAAGAAAGATTGGCAAGAGGCACATCACTGGCTGATTTTTCACGGAAGACGGGTCTGCAAGGCGCAGCGCCCTATGTGCGAGGTCTGCACATTACATGATCTATGCAGGCACATCAGGCAGCACGGTTAAATCGTGCTGCTTTTGGTTTATCGACGTACTTCAAAAGTTACAATTGACGCATTCCGTTTGCCTATGGCGAACTAACTTCATCCTAAGTTGACAATATTAGGTCGATGCACTATAATGACTCTGTCCCTGAAAGGGAAAAACACTTAATTGATGCATATGATTTAATGTTTCATGGAGGACTATAATGGATCTCATCAGTGTTATTCTTCCTGCGTACAATCAGGAAAGGAGCA
Source organism: Phocaeicola dorei (assembly GCA_963627465.1). Classification (GTDB taxonomy): domain Bacteria; phylum Bacillota; class Clostridia; order Christensenellales; family Aristaeellaceae; genus CAKUFA01. The sequence goes on along the minus strand of CAVGBO010000064.1, from coordinate 18,039 downwards.
TTGAACACGCAATCTACAGCGTTTTACAGCAGTCCTGGAAAAATCTCGAACTTATTGTTGTGGACGATGGCTCCACAGACCGTACAGCAGATAAAGTCAAGCAAGTCAAGGACAGCAGGGTTCGTTATTTTTATCAACAGCATCAAGGTCGTGCGGCAGCACGGAATTGCGGCATTGATGAAAGCCTGGGAGATTATATTGCTTTTCAATGTGGGGATGGCAGTTGGCATCCTTCGAAACTGGAAAAGCAAATGACTTACCTAGAAGAAACAAAGGCCGATGCGGTGCAGTGCGCTTGCTTGTGTAAGAAGCGCATCCCTGCCGATGAGGCAAAGCCGGATGGCTTGGTTCAGAGCATGGATGTCCTTACGGAAGAGGGACTTCCGCTTGAATCCATGCTTATTCGGATTCGGTGCCTGATCTGCGACCGCCCGGATGATGCAGTGGATGGCTATCAGGATGCAGAACTGATGCTTCGCCTTGTACAGCAATGGCGAGTGGTTTTGCTGAATCAGGTGCTTTGCCAAACGCAAAGCCACGATGTATCCGAAACTTCCACTGACAAGGTTGTCAGCAGAATGTTTGATACCATGCGCATGGCCTGCAAGAAAGATCAAACTGCTGTCCAGGGAGTTCAGCAGGAATATGGTGCGCTGTATCAACAATACGCAGCATTGCAGCAGCAATATGCAACCCTGCAGCAGCAATGCCGTAATGCCGAGCAACAGTATCTGGAGGCAACCAATCAATACAATAGCGCGATAGGCATGTACCAGTCCGTCATTACATCGGATAGCTGGAAAATCACCAAGCCGGTTCGCAAAATGTCCGATGTGTTCCGAGCATGCTTCCGTGGAAAAGGGAATGCCTCCTTTGTATTCCGTGGTCTTCAATCCATCAAGAACAACGGCGTTAAGACAACACTTCACCTTGCCCATCAACATTTCCATCCGGCGGCAGCTAGGGAAGAAGTACGGATAGTAGCCCCAGTACAGGAAATGAAACCTATCCTTACCTGTGACCCTAGTCCTGATTACGAGGAAAACATAGACTTTGCCGGTTATACAACGGACATCAAAACGTTGGCCTTGTATTTGCCCCAATTCCACACTTTCCCGGAGAATGATGCATGGTGGGGCAAAGGCTTTACGGAATGGACAAACGTACGCAAAGGCAGGCCTCGCTACGAGGGACATGATCAGCCGAGAATCCCTCAAGACGATTTCGGCTATTATGATCTGAGCGACGTGGAAACGCTGAAAAAGCAGGTGCAACTGGCGAAGACCCATGGTGTCTACGGCTTTGCCATTTACTATTACTGGTTTTCCGGTCATCGCTTGCTGGAAAAGCCTTTGGATCTGCTGCTCGAGCATAAAGAGATTGATATGCCTTTCATGGCAGTATGGGCAAATGAAAACTGGACAAGAACCTGGGATGGCTTGGAAAACGATGTCCTCATCCGGCAAAACTATACCAAAAAGGATCCGAAGAATTTCATCAGCGACATCAAGAAATACGTGGAGGATGAGCGGTATATCCGGGTAGACGGCAAACCGGTGATCGGTCTGTATGCGCCAAGCGACATACCGGACGTGAAGCATGTGCTGAAACGCTGGCGTAAAGAAGCACAGGCGCAGGGAATCGGGGATATTCTGATTTGGGTTTGCATGGGGAACTCGTCTGCCGCTGCCATGGGTGTGGCAGAGTGTGTGAATGCCCAGTATGAGTTTCCTCCCCGGGGCAAGGGACATATACCCAACTGGCCTGTGCCGGATCATGGCATTGTGTACGACTATAAGGCACTGGTGGAGGAAGAGCATCGCTTCACCACAACTGGAACACTTCCCACTTATCGTGGCATCATGCTGGATTGGGACAATTCTGCCCGCAAAGCCAGCCACTATAACGCTTGGGTTTCCTTTACGCTGCATCGATTTTATATGTGGACACGGTTGGCGGTACAGTACACAAGAGAGCATTTTGATGCAGATCGTCGCTTCTTGTTCGTTAACGCATGGAACGAATGGGGCGAGGGCACCTATCTGGAACCTGACAAGAAAATGGGCTATGCTAAAATCAATACGCTGTCCAGAGCCGTCTTCGATTTGCCTTTTTCAGAGCATGAAGAAGTTGCCTATATCGGCACAAAAGACAGGACAATAAAAGGGGAGCCTCCACGCATCGCTATCCAGGCGCATGTATTTTATCCCGAGCTGATGGATCAGGTACAGCAGTACCTGAAGAATCTGGATCTTCCCTACGATCTTTACATTTCAACCACCACTGAAGAAAAGAAGAAAGCGATTGTGGCCTACGCCCGCAACCGAATCCATGCCAACAAATTGGTTGTGGAGGTTTTTGATAACCGTGGAAGAGACGTAGCACCATTCATTCTTCAAATGCATAAGCGAGCCGAAGACTATGACTTTATTTGTCATATTCATACAAAGCGCTCCCTGCACTCCGCCATGGGGGATGACTGGCGAACCTATTTGCTGGATAATCTGCTTGGCAGTAAGAAGATTGTTCATGAAATCCTTGATCGCTTCGAACAGGATGACAAGCTGGGCATTATCTTCCCTGAAAACTATGACGTGATTCGTCCTTTTGTCGAGTGGGGAGCAGAAAACAAGACCTATGCTAAAGCACTCCTCAAACGAATGAACTGTCGAATCGATTTGCCAGATGAAATCCTTTTTCCTGCCGGCGATATGCTGTGGATGCGGACAAAGGCCGTTGAGAAACTATTCCGACTGAACTGGCGTGAAAATGACTTTCCGCCGGAAGAAGGACAGGTAGATTGCACCATTATGCACGCCATTGAGCGGCTGTGGCTCTACATTGCCAAAGAAAATGGATACAGCTACCAAATGACCAGAAGCTTTACCGATCAACGTCCATTGGAATTGTAAGTGCTGCTGTCATTCAAAGAAACATCCACCCATATGTTGATGAAAAGATGAATTAGCTATGCAATTTATCTGGAATTTTATCCAAATAGTGACTTTGTAACTGATGGGCAGGAGGTGCCTTATGAATCAGGATATGAACAGCAGCTTTCTTGAAGAATCCCGTCATGAGGTGCAGCATATCAAGTATGAGCAGGCTCTACAGAAGATCAAAGAGCTGGAAACTTACGTGGATGCATTGGCAAAGCGCAGTCTTTCACTCGAAAAGAAGCTGCTTGAGGCAAAAGAGACTGATGAAGAGTCATTTACCCAGCAAAGCTTTGCAACTGCACTGCAAGAGATGGTTGAATTGGCACTGCGGAACAGATAGCCATCGCTAACATTCCAAACCGGTTGACAAACAACATACCCCTTTCTATAATGTCATATCATACATTGTGAAAGGGGAGGATGTGCCATGGGAAAGGTACTGAAGAGGGCTTTTCCATCCACAATCCCTGTGATGGCTGGTTACCTGTTTCTCAGCTTTGCCTACGGCATTTCCATGCGGGAAAGCGGCTTCGGCATTGGCTGGACGGCGGTAATCAGCCTGTTTGTTTATGCCGGCAGCATGCAGTTTGCCTTGATCGGGCTTTTACTGTCTCCTTTTGCGCCTTTGACGGCTGTGCTCATGACGCTGATGGTGAACGCACGCCATTTGTTTTATGGCATCAGCATGCTGGAGCCTTACGGTCAGGCAGGGAAGTACAAACCTTACATGATTTTTTCCCTGACGGACGAAACTTATTCGCTGGTGGTCAGCGGCGCACCCAAGGATGTAGATGCGGCACAATGGTATACGGCCGTATCTGCCCTGAATCAGTTTTACTGGATCGTCGGGTCGATCGTTGGTGTCATCATGGGCAATGTGATTCCTTTCGACCTGACCGGCATTGACTTTGCCATGACGGCACTCTTTACGGTTATCGTCACGGAGCAGACGTCTGATGCCGTTGCAGCGGTGAAGGCAAAGAAGATGCGGTTGCAGGAAGCTGTGATGCCTTTGCTTCTAGGCGCAGGCGGAACACTGCTGTGCCTGCTGCTTGTTGGGAAAACCAGCTTCCTCCTTGCCGCCATGGCACTGATGCTCCTGTGCTTCTTTGGACAATATCGACTGGAGCAAGGAGGACACCGCCCATGACAACACTGGAAATCGGCATCACGGTTGCCCTGTCAGCCTTGACCACGGCTGCCATCCGCTTTGCACCCTTTTTGCTTTTTCCGAATGGGCGAAAAGTGCCGGCTTTTGTGCAATGGCTTGGGAAGCAGCTGCCTCGGGCTGTTATGGCCATGCTGGTGATTTATTGCCTGAAGGATGTTTCTTTTACAGAGGCCTGCAACTGGCTGCCGGCACTGCTGGGTGTTGCTGTCACAGCCGCTGTGCATCTGTGGAAGAAGCAAATGATTCTTTCGATCTCCGTTGGCACCATCACGTATATGGTGCTTCTGCGTGTGCTCGGCGGCCTTTGAGATACTTGAGATGCATGCCTGCAAGCAATGATAAAAAATGGATTGACAAACAGTCCGAAAGTGATAAAATCACTGGTTGGCAGGTAAGAACGTGCCACAGAGAGGGAGGATACAGGATGCAATTTTTTGTGTTGGTGCTCAACCGTGAAGAATGCTTGGAGCCTATTCTGGAAGGCATGCTTGAGGCCGGCTTCAGCGGCGCTACCATCCTGAACAGCACGGGCATGATGCGTGTGCTGGACGGAGATGACAATGTGGATCTGCCCATGTTGGGATTGCTTCGCCATTTCTACAGTCCTGAGCGGAAGACCTCAAAGACACTCTTCACGCTGATTGAAGATGATAAGCGTGATCAGGTCATGAAGATTATCAACGAAAAGACCGGCGGACTGGACAAGCCGGACACGGGCATTGCTTTCTCTCTGCCTGTATCTTTTGTGGAAGGTGTGCGTAAGGAAGCATGAATGTTCTGCTAGCGTTGGCTATTGCTTTTGCCATGGGGTTGTTTTTCAGTCGGCTGATTCGGTATATTCATTTGCCTAACGTTACGGCATATCTGCTGGCAGGTCTGGTGGTGGGCCCTTATGTGCTGAATGCATTGACGCCGGAAATGAACACCCAGCTGTCCATTATTTCCGATGTGGCACTGGGCTTCATCGCCTATTCCATCGGCGGCGAATTCAAGATGTCCTACTTGAAGGAAATTGGCATCAAGCCCATTATTATCACCATTTTTGAGGGCTGCACCGCTTCCTTGCTGGTTTTCCTGGTGCTGTTCCTCATTGGGCAGCCGCTGCCCCTGTGCCTTGCTCTGGGTGCCATTGCTGCCGCTACAGCTCCTGCTGCGACACTGATGGTTATCCGTCAATACAAGGCGAATGGCCCTGTATCCAAGATGCTGCTGCCTGTGGTAGCCATGGACGATGCATTGGGCTTGATCCTCTACGCAGTGATGATTGCCTTGGCGCGTACCATTGAGCGTGGCGAAGTGCTGACCGTGATGACGCTGGTGGTAAAGCCGCTGGTGGAGATTGCTGGCTCCCTGGCTCTGGGTGTTGTCATCGGTCTGGTGCTGGTATATGTGCTGCGCTTCTTCCACTCCCGGGGCAATAAGCTGTCCCTGACCATCATGGTGGTGTTTGCTGCTGTTGGCTTGAGCGACATGTGGGGACTCAGTTCCCTGCTTGTGTGCATGATGGTGGGCGCAACTATGGTCAACCTGTGCCGCCAAAGCGATGCCATGCTGGAGCAGTGCGACCGCTTCACGCCGCCTCTGTTCCTGCTGTTCTTCGTGCTCAGCGGTGCCAACCTTGACCTGGCTGTACTGCCGACGGTTGGCGTTGTGGGGATTGCCTATGTGCTGACCCGCGCAGTGGGCAAGGCACTGGGCGCAACCATTGGCGCAAAGCTTGAGAAGTGCGATGCGAATATTGTGAAGTACTTGGGCTTTACCCTGATTCCTCAGGCCGGCGTTGCCATTGGTATGGCTCGCATGTGTCAAACCTCTTTGCCGGAGTATGGCACGGTGATCAATGCCGTCGTGCTGGCAGGTACGTTGATTTACGAATTGACAGGTCCTGTGATTACGAAGATTGCCTTGACCAAGGCCGGGGAAATCAAGCCGGATGTGAAAAAAGCGGCGAAGCCTGCTGCAAACGCCTGAACTTCGCACAGCGATGCTGCTTTGCAAAACCGAAGAAAACCGCAAGTAAGCGGATGAGAGAGCTTGTTGCCTGTGCAAACGGGCAGCAGGCTCTTTCGTTTTCTTGTGAGGATTTCCATTCGCATGTCCGTTGCAGCCTACTTCTATCGTCATAACGCACAAGAATAGCCCCCCGAAACATGACGGTGTGACAGTTTTTCTTTTCTTGTTAAAAAATATGAAAAAGAAAAAGGAAAGAAAGAAAGCATGTCGAAACTTAAAAGAGGATAGTCAAAACAATAACAATTACTGGGGGCTTCGCTTTGGCTAAGTTTGATACGAACGTACAGGAATTGAAGTACGAGGTTCTTCGAGAAGTGGCACGGTTGGCAAAGGACGACCGACTGACAGAGGGACTGCTCACCATCGCAGAGAAAATCATTCCCGGTCCGCAGCCTACCATGCGTTGCTGCATTTATAAAGAGCGTGCCATTGTGCAGGAGCGTGTGCAGATGGCGCTGGGCGGTCATCCCGAGCATACCACCGAAGTGGAAGTGCTGCCCATTGCCTGTGACGAGTGTCCTGTGAGCCAGGTGACGGTCAGTGACGCCTGCCGTGGCTGCATCGCTCATCGCTGCGCCAATGCGTGTCCCAAGGGAGCAATCTCCTTCCCGAACCATCATGCATTTATCGATCACAGCAAGTGTATTGCCTGCGGTAAATGCGTAGCCGCTTGCCCCTATAGTGCCATTACGAAGAACGTGCGTCCCTGCGAGCGTGCCTGCAAGCCCGGTGCCATTAAAATGGACGCCAATAAAAAGGCACACATCAACGAAGAAAAGTGTGTCAGCTGTGGTGCATGCGTGTATCAGTGCCCCTTTGGTGCTATTGTTGATAAGAGTTATATCACGAAAGTGATTCAGCTATTGAAGGACACCAAGAAAGAAGGGGCAGGTCCTCTGTATGCTGTGGTGGCACCTTCGATTTCCGGTCAGTTTGATGGTGTGACAACTGGTCAGGTGGTTTCCGGCATGAAGGCCATGGGCTTTACCACGGTTATCGAAGCGGCACTTGGCGCCGACATGGTGGCCTATATGGAGGCTAAGGAGCTTGTGGAGAAAGGATTCCTGACCAGCTCCTGCTGCCCTGCTTTCGTCACCTATATCAAGAAGAATTATCCCACCATGGTGGAACACATCTCCCACAACCTTTCGCCCATGGCCATGATTGCTAAGATGATTAAGAAAGCGCATCCGGATAGCCATGTGGTCTTTGTAGGTCCTTGCGTTGCCAAGAAGGGTGAGGTCAAGCAGGATCGAGTCAAGGATTTGGTGGATGTGGCCATCACCTTTGAAGAACTTCAGGCCATGATCGATGCTTATGATATCGATCTTAAGTCCATGGAGGATGACGTGCTGAACAATGCATCTTACTTCGGACGGATTTTCGCCCGCAGCGGCGGCCTGAAGGATGCTGTGGTGGAAGCACTGAAGGAACAGGGTGTTGCGCCGGAAGACTTCCAGCTGAAGGCTATTTCCTGCAGTGGTCTGGAAGAGTGCAAGCTGGCACTGCTGAAAGCTTCCAAGGGTCTGCTGCCTGAGAACTTCATTGAAGGCATGGCCTGCGAGCAGGGATGTATCGGCGGCCCAGGCTGCCTGACCCACGGCGTGAAGGAAAAGGCTGAGGTGGATAAGTACGGACGCTTGGCACTGGAAAAGCGCATCGATGATTCGCTGGTCATTCTGGACGTACTGGGCAATGACTAAATGGCATCACAGCAGGGAATACTTGCTTGTGGAATAAAATGACCTGCAAAGAGATTCTGCATTTGCCGAGGCGCACGGCGGAGCTGTTTTTTGAATTGTACATGCTGGACTGTCGATGAAAAGCGAAGCGGCATGCCGCAAGAGCAGAAGCAGCCATGCGTTTCGGTGCTGATTCTCATTTGTGGCGTCAGGACAAGGAGAAAAAGAAAATGGTCAAGGTAAGCATCTGCGTTGGGTCGGCCTGCCACATGAAGGGTGCCTATGCTACCACGAAGCTGTTTCAAGATGAAATTGCTAAGGCAGGGCTGCAGGACAAGGTGGAGTTGAGTGCCAGCTTCTGCATGGGCGAATGCAAGGATGGTCCCTGTGTGAAGGTGGACGGCACCAAGTTCCATCATGTGGACAAGGATCGTGTGGTCAGTCTCATTCAGGAGGAAATCATCCCGCGTGCAAACGCATGACCACGGAGGCACGCCATGAGCATCATTCAACTGAAAGAAGCTAATTGCAAAAATTGCTATAAATGTATCCGTCACTGTCCGGTGAAATCCATCACCTTTCATGACGATCAGGCACGCATTCTGGAAGATGAATGCGTGCTTTGTGGAACCTGCACGCTGGTCTGCCCACAGAACGCCAAGCAGATTCAGTCTGACTTGCAAAAGGTGCATGCCATGCTTGACCGAGGTGAGAAGGTGTATGCGTCCCTTGCACCTTCATTTGTGGCAGCATTCCCGGACAGCACCTTTGCCGCCGTTTCGGCTAGTTTGAAGAAGCTGGGCTTTGCGGGTGTGGAAGAAACAGCCATTGGGGCAACTCGTGTGTCGGAAGCATACTGCGATATTCTGGAAAGGCAGGAAGTAGAGAATCTGATCACCACCTGCTGTCCCACAGTTGTGCTTTTGATTGAAAAATATTTTCCGGATTTGCTTCCCCAGCTTGCCAAGGTTCCATCTCCGGCAGTGGCTCATGCAAAACTGCTCCGTGCAGCTTACGGTGAAGACATCAAAGTGTGCTTTATTGGCCCCTGCATCTCCAAAAAACAGGAAGCCATGACATCTGGGCAAATGGATGCTGTCCTCATGTTCAATGAAGTTCGGGACTGGTTCCGGCGTGAAGGCATCACCTTGGGTGAAATGCAAGATGACCATGTACAGGAAATGCACACAACCTTGAGCCGTGTGTATCCGGTGCCCGGCGGCATTTTGAAGACGATCCCGTTGGAAAAGCGTGTCCATTATAAAGCTGTGGCCGTAGATGGGATGGATCGCTGCATCCAGATGCTGAAGGACATTCGGGAGCATCACATTACCGGCTATGTGCTGGAGATGAGCGCCTGTGTGGACTCTTGTGTGGGCGGTCCCGGGCTTCACGATATTACCCATCCGTTCCTGCTCAGTAAAGATTTGGTTTACAGTTTTTCTCGTCAAAAGGTAGAGGGAGAGACACCTCTTACCGAACAACTACAGGTGGATATGTATGCATCCTACACCGATCAATCCGGGGTGCATAAGCGTCCGAATCCGTCTGCAGAAGAAATCTGGCAAATTCTCCGTTCCATCGGCAAGTATACGCAGGATGACTTGCTGAACTGTGGTGCCTGCGGTTACGATACTTGTTGGGACAAGGCTCTTGCCGTTTACGAAGGCAAGGCCAATTTGAAGATGTGCCTCCCTTACATGCGTCAGCGGGCAGAATCCATGTCTAACACCATTCTGGACAACACGCCCAACGGCCTGCTGCTGTTGGACGAGAACTTCGGCATCATGAAGTTTAACCGGGCAGCGGCGGAAATGTTGAACCTGGATAATTCCTGCCTCGGCATGGATGTGAGCACCTTCCTGGTGATGGATGAGCTGGGGAAGATCCGTCAGGACGGCAAAAACGTCATGAACGTCCGCTGCAAAACCGCTATTTACGATGTGATGGTGGAGCAAAGCATTGTTCACGTGCCGGATGAGGAATACTTGGTACTGCTGAAGGACATCACTGCCGAAGAAGAAAAAATCGAAGAAATGAAGAAGATGCGTCAGGAAACCATTGACACCGCTCAGCAGGTGATTGACAAGCAGATGCGTGTGGCTCAGGAAATTGCAAGTCTCCTTGGTGAAACCACTGGCGAAACCAAGGCAGCCCTTCTCAAGCTGAAAAACAGCATGAACAGGGGTGGGCGAGGATGAATTTCTTCATTGAAACCAGCTGGGACAGCCTGAACCACTATGGCGAAGAGCTGTGCGGCGATAAAGTGGATCTTGTCAAGCGGGATCAGGGCATTCTGATGGTGCTCTCCGATGGCCTTGGCAGCGGCGTAAAAGCGAACATTCTGGCCTCTCTCACCAGCAAAATTATCACTTCCATGGTGGATGCCGGAACAGATATCCGTGATGTGGTTGAAACCATCGCCTCCACTTTGCCGGTATGCAAAGTGCGCAATGTGGCTTACTCGACCTTCACCATGATGGAGGTTGACCGGGCAGGAAATGCCTACTTTGTGGAATTTGATAATCCATCGCTAATCATTCTTCGAAACGGCAAGCGTGTCTTTGTCCCGTGGATCGAAGAGAACATTGCTGGCAAACAAATTCGACGGGCGCACATGAAGCTCCAGCTGAACGATTTTGTAATTACCTTTTCCGATGGGGTGATTCATGCAGGGGTAGGGCAGGCACTCAATTTCGGCTGGCAGCATGAAAATGTGGTGAAGTTTCTGGAAGAAACGAGTCGCCCGGATGACAAAGCCGTGGATGTGCAGCATCGGCTGCTGATGAAAAGCAGTGAGCTTTATCATGGCCAGTGCGGTGATGATACCACCGTGGCTGTGCTGCGGATTACAGAGCCTGTGCCCTGCTGTGTCATGGTCGGGCCTCCTGTGAACCCGGAAGACGACGATGATGTGGTGAATGAGCTCATGAGTTGCCCGGGCATTCGGGTTATTTGCGGCGGAACTACCTCGCAAATCGTCAGCAAACAGTTGGGTCGGGAAATGTCCATCGACCTAGACTATATTTCGCCGGATGTGCCGCCCATTGCCCACATGGAAGGCATTGACCTGATTACGGAAGGCGTTGTAACCATCGGCAAAGTGTTGGATATTCTGGAAGAATACGATGCCACCAAGGATCCGGCTGTGCTGAAAAGAGAAAAAGACGGTGCTTATCTGCTGACAGAGATTCTGGTGGAAAAGTGTACCTCTGTCAAGTTCATTGTTGGCAGAGCACTGAACCCAGCACATCAAAATCCTGATATGCCCATTTCGCTGTCCATCAAGCTTCGCCTGGTCAAGGATATTTCTGACTGCCTGCAAAAGCTTGGCAAGCCGGCCAAAATACGATACGTTTGATGCTAATCCTAAACAAGATTGCTCTTCGCTTCAATCCACGCTACAATGCCGAGTAGTGCTGCAATGTGTAGAGTAGAAATCAACAGGCGCATTGTAAAATGAACCTGCGATAGCAAAAATCCATTCCTGTACATTCTTCAGCAGCTCGTTCTGCTCCTGAATTTCTGGAATACACTACCACAAAACTCGACGCAAACGATTGCCGAAAAACGCAAAATAGGGGTTGCATTTTTCTGATGTCTGTGCTATAATGCTTTTCGTTGACGGTGTGTGGGATTATAGCTCAGTTGGTCAGAGCGCCACGTTGACATCGTGGAGGTCGATGGTTCGAGCCCATTTAATCCCACGAAACCCGAAAGTCTTGTGCGGCAAGGCTTTCGGGAATTTTTTTGTCTCAAATTTTATATGAAATTTGGGACAAAATGGAATGTATAAAGGCTCTGGGTCAACTTTTGGGGTAAACAGGGGTAGCCGGAAAGCCTTGTGGTGGAAGGGGTTGAAGGGTGTTTCGAGGGAGAATTTTGGGTCAACTTTTGGTGGCGGTGGATGCATAAATGGAGGAGGGGATGTTGGTTTTATGCATGGTGAAAAGATATGCTTGAGCGGCTGGTTGACGCTGAAATGATTCTCATGCCGGACGTGCCGAGGGTCTCAAAGAAGACTGCAATAGGAAAAGCACCGTCCCTGCCTCCTCAAAACGCTCGTGTGTGGGCGTGTTGCGATGTGCCATGGTCGGAACAAGTTCCTTACGACGAAGACAAAATCGCCAGCGAACCACCGCACTTAGCTTTCCGGCGAAAAGTGGGAGTCTTCGCTGTGTCCGGCTTGCTGCTCACTGCCCGGCATAAGGGGCGTTGAGGCGGTCAAGGTCGGAGCGGCGTTTGCGGATACCTTCTTCACGGGCACAGGCGTAAACGGTTTCCACCATGCGAGTGTCGGCATGCCCCATTAGGTCAGCGACTTGGGCAGAGGTGAGACCAGACTCCTTCAGTTGGGTGCCGAAGGTAGTGCGGAAGTCGTGACTGCTGTAGGCTTCAATGCCCAGAAGCCGCTTCCCTTTGGCGATGCGTCTGTTCATGGTGGCGTAAGCCCAAGGAGCGTCACCGCCGAAAAGGTAGCCGGAGGACTGTGCTTCAGGGGCAAGCAGGCGAACGAGAGGTTCCGGCAGGAGAACAGGGCGAAGGGAATGCGCTGATTTGGCGGACTGCTGGACAACGGGCTTGCTGCGGTCAGGATATGTAACCGTGCAGCGGACGTAAGCCATGGCATCTGCCAGGTTGATGCTCTCCCAACGCATCCCCATGATTTCTTCCCGGCGCATGCCTGTGTAGGCGAGAAGCCCAAAATAGAGGCGAAGGTCTGCATCTTTCAGCGTGGGCAGCGTCTTCTTCACGTGGTCAATCACAGCATCCGGCAAGGGTTTGTGATGACCAGATTGCTCGGCTTGAATGGTGAGAAGGCGGTTTTTGAAAGGGGTGTCGGAGATGAGTCCCATCTCTTGCGCCACGGAGAAGATCCGGGAAGTCAAGCCTCGAACACGGCCAATGGTAGCGGTGTTGAGATTTTTTCGGTGCCCATGATCGGCGGCTTCTGCCATGTAATTGTAGAAGGCTTGGATGGTGGCAACGGTCACTTCGTCCATCTTCATACCGCCAAGGAATGGGAGAATATACATGCGCAGATATTGCTCATAGGTTTCCCGTGTTGTGGGCTTCAAGCGAAGCATGAAAGAAGGGCGATAGGTATCGTCCACAAAGGCTTGCAAAGTGGGGCATGGCTTTGAGAGCGAGATGTTTTCCTGTAAATAGAATGCACTGTAATTTCGAACAAAGGTGGAAAACATTTCGTCTACGGTTGTGCCGGAAGCCCAGACCTGCTGACCTGTTGGAAGGGTAACTTTGAATCGATGCTTGGAGGGCATGGAAGTGCTCCTTTCAAGATGTGTCGATTCAAGAAGCGAACCTGTTGGGTTGTCAAGGTGCAAGTCTCCGGCGGTGAAATGCTGGATGGCGGTACGTGCCGCCTCTTCGGCTACTGCACGGACGATCTCATTGTAATCGTGGTGTGTGGGCATGTCAAGGGTTCACCTTCTTTTGAAAACGGGGAGTCTCTTTAGAAGGTGCTCCGTAGGGATTTTTAATCCCGGAAAAAGTGCGGCATAGTCGGTAGAAATATCGGCTATGCCCGCTTCTTTTTCATCGGGAATTTCTACTGCGCCAATGGCGTTGTAGATAATCTGAATGTGCTGCTGCCTGTGTCCATCCACTTTTTCTGCCTTGAACACGATGATCTTTTCTACAAACTCGCGGATGATTTCTCCGGTCAGCTCTTGGATGTCGGTATACTTCCGCACCAATGAAAGGAAGTATTCCACGTTCATTGCCTTTTGCTTTGCTCCGTCCATCAGGATTTGCAGCTCGGCCACCCGCTTTTCCAAGGTCTGCTGCTCGACTTCATAGGTCGCTGACATTCTGGCAAAGCGCTCGTCGCTGATCCTGCCGGTCACATTAGGCCGTAGTGTACTGGCGCATGGTGGGATCATCGTCTCGAACCGTGCCGAACACATCCCGGATGATCTTGTCCTGCCACGGCAGCAGCTTGAAAGGCTTCCCGTGAAACTCGCCTTTCGTATGTCTCAGGCATTCAATGAAGCCGGTCACGCGCCGAGCTTTTCGTTCGTCAAACATCGCCGTTCCACCCTCCCTTCAGCAGCTTCTCCATGGGGTCTTCGGAGAAGGTATCGTCCGAACCGCCGCCCGCTGCAATGATGCGGGCACGGGTCGCAGGAGTCAGGCCAAACTCGGAGCAGAACGACTGCATGATCTTCAGGTTCTGCTGGGCAATAGACACCTGCGGAACCTGCTGCACATAGCCGGATGGTGTTTGGAAGATGGAGCCGTGTTGGGTGATGAACTCCTCGGCTTCCTTCCATCTGGCGTATGCCTGACAGTATCCCTCGAAGGCTGTCAGGTCGGCCATGGTGAGCACGCCCATGGCTTCGAGAGAGGGAGCCAGCCGCTTCCATTCCTTCTTTGCTTCCGGCAGCAGCCAGGCCGGGCACTTGATGCTGGCTTTGGGCGGGATCGGCTCATTTTCGTTGAGCGGTCGCTTGCCCGGATTGCCCTCAAGAATTTTGAGCGCCGTGGGCTTGGGCTTTCGGCCTCTGGTCGCCATGCTGGTCACCTCCAATCTATCAAAATGGGCATAAAAGAAGCACCCGCTCGTTGGCAGGTGCGCAAACGCAGTTGATTATTGGTTTCTATTTCTGAAAATTGTCCTCATATAGTCGCTTTTCCCGAACACCACACGGTCTACGAATATGCTGTCATCCCGAACACGGTAAAACGCCATGTATGCTTTGAACACGACAAAATAATAGCCGGTAAAACTACCTTCGTAATACAGCGGCGCTCCGGACTTGGGAAATTCCCGCTTTTCAGCAACACAGTCCATCAGATCATTGACATAGCGTGTTGCAATTTCAGGTTCCTTGGAGGCTTCAAAAACCTCAGCCCACACACGATCAAGATCGCGTATGGCTATGGGCGAATAGCTGATTTGATAGCTCATCTGGATTTGGATTGAAAGCGGGCACGAACATCCGCTTCAGTAACCCAGCCTTCTTCCTCTCCCGAACGCCGCCCTTCGTTGAGCTCGCACATCAGGCGAAGCATGGCTTTCGTCTTTTCAAATTCCTCGTCATCAGCAATATCTCGAATGGTATACTTGCCGCGTCCGTTGACGGTCAAATATACAGGAGAACCAGCAGAAACCTGCTCCAGCACAGTATTGTAGTTGCGCAGATCAGAAACAGGATTGATAACTGCCATTGCACTCAGCTCCTTTCCGCTTTAATTATACCCTATATTCGACCGATGTGCAATATTTTAAGAACTATTTTACGAAATTCATTGCCTTCTACGAAAGCACTTCGTCCATAGTAAGTGTCTTGTCTCCACGCTGGACGCTGATTTTGGCGTTCGGGCAGGCCGAGCGGAACCGCTCCACAATGACGGTAGCGTAGCGTGGGTCAAGCTCCATGGTATAGCAGATGCGGTCTGTCTGCTCACAGGCCATGAGGGTACTGCCCGAACCGCCGAAGGTATCCAGCACGATAGCATTGGGTGCGGAACTGTTCTTAATGGGATACGCCAGAAGCGGCAGCGGCTTCATGGTCGGGTGCAGCTTGCTCTGGGTGGGTCGGTCATATTTCCAGACGGTGGTCTGCTTGCGGTCGGAGAACCATTTGTGCTTGCCGTTGGGCAGCCAGCCGTACAGCACCGGCTCATGCTGCTACTGATAGGGGCTGCGACCAAGCACCATGGTGTTCTTTACCCAGATGCACACGCCGGAGATATGGAAGCCCGCTTCCTTGAACGCCCTGCGGAAGTTCAGCCCTTCGGTGTCAGCGTGGAAGATATAGGCGGACGCGCCTTCAGCCAGATGCGGCACGATGGCACGAAACGCCGACAGGAGGAAGTCGTAGAACTTCCCATCCTCCATATCGTCGTTCTGGATGGTGAGCGCATCTTTGGTACGGCCAACGATGGACACGTTATACGGCGGGTCGGTAACAACCAAGTTGGCTTTATCGCTGTTCATGAGCAGGGCGAGGTTTTCCGGCAGCGTGGAGTCACCGCACACCATGCGATGGCGGCCCAGCGTCCAGACGTCGCCCTCGTGCACGAAGGGCTGCAGCTCGTCCGCGTCAATGTCGCAGTTATCGTCCTTCACATCCTTGTCATGGACCTTGGAGAACAGGTCGTCCACCTCGGCAGCGTCAAAGCCGGTCGCGCCCAGATCATACCCGGAAAGCTGAAGGTCGGAAAGCAGGTCTGCCAGCGCCTTGGGTTCCCATTCGCCGACCGCTTTGTTGAGGGCAATGTTCAGCGCCTTCTCGTCCTGCGGGTTTTCGATATGAACCACCACACAGTCGATTTCCTTTACGCCCTCCGCGACCAGCACCTTATACCGCTGGTGACCGCCCACAATATTGCCGGTGACTTCATTCCAGATTACAGGGTCGACATAACCGTAGGTAGTCATGCTGCGCTTGATCTTCTCGTAGGCTGGATCACCCGGCTTCAGGTCTTTGCGCGGGTTGTACTTTGCCGGTTTCAGCTTTTCGACCGGCACCTTTTGCAGCTTCATATCTGTGTTCATGTATTCTCCTTTGGCAGCATCGTTTCTGTAATTGTGAACAGAACAAGCAGGGATCTTTCCCTTACTTAGCTGGTGATTCCCTTATTTTATGGCATAATTTAAGGGAATAGATTTTGAGTATTGTCAGAGACCGTCCTTCGGGGCGGTCTTTTTTTGTTTTGGGCGCGGATACCCCCACCCCGGAATTTTGC
>CAVGBO010000064.1:0-1509 GCA_963627465.1 Phocaeicola dorei | reverse complement strand
AGCTTGCCGCGCAAGCTCTTGACTTCCGCACTGCGCAGACGGCGCGGTCTGTCAAGGATGCCGCAGGCACGGCGCAGCCGCTCGTCCTTGACGGAGCGTGACGGCTGTGCTACCGTTCCTTTTCGACCGGCGCTTCGGCGGCGGTCTGTTTGCTGTACGCATTTTTCTCGATTTCACTTCTCAAACTTTTTTCGGTTATGACTCATTTGGGACTTGACTTTTTATTTGCAGGCTTTGAAAGTATCGTTTCCCTGATTTTAAGCATAATAATAAGGGAATTTTCCCTTATTGAGTTGACGTTTCCCTTATTCTACGGCATAATTTAAGGGAATCAATTTGGAGGTAAGGCAATGAGAGACTTTCATTATGCAGCGATTCGGGAGCAAAAGTGGGACTCCAAGGTGCTTGGCCTGATTGCCGCTATCTATAAAGAAGCCGGAAAGCAGGAGATGTATCTCAAACAGCGTCCGGAGGAACTGGAAAAGCTGGTCGAAATCGCGAAGATTCAGAGCACTGAGGCATCCAATGCCATCGAGGGCATCGTGACCACAAGCACGCGCATTCGTCAGCTGGTGGAAGAAAAGACCACGCCGCGCAACCGCGACGAGCAGGAAATCGCCGGATACCGTGATGCGCTGAGTGTCATTCATGAGAATTTCGATGTTATTCCGATTACCCGCAATTACATTCTTCAGCTGCACAAAATCCTTTACAGCCATATGAACAATCCCATGGCCGGTCAAACAAAGAATGTGCAGAACTATATCAGCGCCACTTATCCGGACGGACATACCGAGACGCTGTTCACGCCTCTTGCGCCCTTTGAGACGACGGAAGCACTCGACCGTATCTGTGAGGAATACAATCGCGCCGTTGGCAATATGGAGGCAGAGCCGCTGATTCTCATCCCGATTTTTATCCACGACTTCCTGTGCCTCCATCCTTTCAACGATGGGAACGGTCGAATGAGCCGCCTGCTCACTACCCTGCTGCTGTACCGCAGCGGCTTCTATGTGGGCAAGTACATCTCATTGGAGGCCAAGATAGCGAAGAACAAAGACCTTTACTACGATACGCTTCGGCAGTCACAGGCGGGCTGGCACGAGGGGCAGGAGGATGCAATGCCCTTTATCAAGTATCTGCTGGGTGTCATCCTTTCCGCTTATTGCGATTTTGAGGAGCGGTTTACCCTTGTGGAGAAGAAGCAGCCTGCGCTTGAAATGGTGCGTCAGGCAACACTCTACAAAATCGGTCGATTTACCAAGCAGGATATTCGGGAACTATGTCCTTCACTGAGTGTCAGCTCGATAGAGGGTGCGCTGCGTAAGCTGGTCGCATCCGGTGAACTGGCACGCGAGGGCAGCAGCAAGAGCACCTGCTATTACCGGCTCAAATAGCCATTTGGAATACCGTCAGAGACCGTCCTTCGGGGCGGTCTTTTTTGTTTTGGGGCTAATACCCCCACCCCGGAATTTTGCGAAAATTCACGCGAGAGGGGGCCGCGGTCTC
>CAVGBO010000063.1:0-47285 GCA_963627465.1 Phocaeicola dorei | reverse complement strand
TCCTGTCACATTGTCATTATAATAAAGGTGCAACAGGAAGTCAAGAAAATCATTTCTATATTAGCAGTCATTACTGTGAATAGAATGATTTTCAGAAGGAGGTTCCACCATGAAACGTTTTCTCACTTTATGTCTTACCCTATTCTGTGTTTTTTATGCCTCTATTGCACTCGCTGAAAGCAATTGTGAAACCGTTATTGTGCTCAGTGCAGGTGAAAATCTCAGAGGTCTATGTCGAGACAGTTCCTATGACGGAAGCTGTTATCTGCTGACTTCGGAAGCACTGTATCACTGGGACGCTGCCACGCGGTCTGCTGAAAAGATCGTTGACGCTGCAAATGACAGCATCGCCGGTATCGTTTCCTACAAAGGAAATTTGTATGCTGTTGATCATCAACAGAACATTCTTCAGTTTCAAAATCAACAGTGGGTCACCATAAAAAACAACAACAACAGCAACAATAACGAATGTTCTTTCTGCAAAATCGACTGCGGCAATAATCGTTTGTTCTATTCCTACAAAGATGACAATGATCAGATTCAATTGATTGCCTACAACTTCGAAACACAAGAGTTTGCTCATCTTTCTGCGTTTGATAACTGGCAATTCCGCTATGACAGCATTCATGACCGTCTTGTCAGTGTTACCAATCTGGACTACATCGATGAAGCCAAAACAGAGTTGGGTTATTTTATTCGCAGCTATGACTACCAAAATGATACCTACGATGATGATACTGTCATCGTAGATAGTTTTGAGGATGCACTCCATGGCTGGACTTACGACGCAGAGCATGACCGATTTTTCTTCAGCCTGCGCAGCAAAACCTTAAGTTATGTTCGTGGAGGCTCTGCAGAAGATTTCGCCCCTTACGCCAGTAGCGTTACCGCCTACATCGGCAATGATACACTGGCCATCATTGGCGGTCACGAAACCTTTGAATTGCAGCTTTGCAAAGCCGAAACTTCCGACCGGCAAATCACCATCATGGACTACAGCACCGTGTATCAGCCGGATTTCACAAAAGAAACCGGCATTGGGGTAAACTTTTACAGATCCTCACAGGATTCCACCACAGCCGCCATTACGCAAATCATGACCACCCAGGACGCAACGGTGGACCTGATCGGTCTCCACACCGATGAAGGCTTGTCCGTCATTAAACAAAAAGGATTTTATACGGCACTTAACAGCGAAGCTTTGTTGAATGCATTTAACGAATTGTATACAACCGTTGCTTCTCCCCTATTGGATGATAACGGTGCAATCATTGCATGGCCTGTTTTCGCAGAGTCTACCCTAATGACCAGCGAAACGGCACTGCTGGAGGAGTACGGCTTCTCTGCGCCTAAGTCCTTTGAGGAGTTTCTGGATCTGGTGCCGCAGATTGTGGCCTCCGACCTGATGCAGGAGCAGGATTGCGTATTGCTTAGTGTGCTGGCATACAATCGGCATGATATGTTCCAGTACTTGGTTGAACAATATGTGCTGTCCTGCTACGTGCAAGGCAAAGATGTTGATTTCACAGACGAAACCTTCACTCGCCTTGCCGCCCGCGTGCTGACGGAAGTTCCCGAGGAAGACCCCAGCCCCAGCAACGAGGACGGGACATCCACGGCACTGTTCAACTTCTACAGTGCATCCAACGTGATTTCCGAGGAATTAATCGCTCCCCTGCCCTTGACCAACGACGGCACCACCGGCATCTATACCAACCTGACGGTGCTGATTGTCAATCCTTACTCCCAGCACAAGGCAGAAGCCATTGCCTTCCTGGAGTACATGGCCAACAAGCGCACCCCTGAGGATTACGCATTGTATGCATCCATGACCGAGCCTTTGCTTGACAGCAACATTGTACAGCAAATGGAATCCTTGCAGGAACAGGCGCAGGCATTGAATGAGGAGACGGATGCGGAAAAGCTGGCATCCATCCAGGCTGACATTGCCACACTGGACGCCATCAAGTACACCGTTTCTCCCGGGGCTATTGAGAACTACCGCACCTTGGCGGCATCCTTCGTGATTCCGGAAGAATCACTGCCGATCAACACCGTACGCTTCACCAGCCTTGTTGAACGTACAAGCAGCGGTATGATGTCCTTGGAACAATTCGTTGAGCAGGCCAATCAGTATGTGCAGATGATCACATTGGAAGGCGCATAAAAAAAGTAGGCGGGAGAATGCCATAAAAAAGGCATCCTCCCGCTGTTTTTTTGTTGCGATAAATCTTGATATAGCTATGCTTATCGGCAGTTATTCAATTGTTCATAATAAATGCCCACCAGCTTATCATTGATCTGCTGTAATGTACAATCAAGCTCTCCTTTCAAGAACTTTGTATACAATTCAGCCGTGGCAGCTGCCAGAATGTACAGCAGCATAAGCGCTTCTGCTTTGCTTCGGTTACCCGCTTTCTCTACATGCTCACACAAACCGTTCACAAGCACTTGTTTCGTTTTTTCCATGAAAACGTCATATTTCGGTGACTGTAATAGCAATTCGCAGCGTTCTCTTGAATCCATGATAAACCGGCTCATGCTGTCCAGCAAAGGCAACGGATCGGTCATATCCGTGCGTTCCGTCATTTGCTGCATATATCCGTCAAATCTTTTTTCAAAGTCATCTTTCACATCTTTTGCAAGGGCAGGAATATTGTCGTAATGGGCATAGAAGGTGTTTCTACACAGGCCTGCCCGATTGATCACATCTGCAATCGTGATTTTCTCTTCATCCTTTTCAATAGACAGTTCGGCATAAGCTTTCCTTAGCATTTCACAAGAACGTTCCACACAGCGATTGCCCTTCGACATTTTTTTCTTCCTCCCATCCATCATAAAGTGACAAATTCACCGTCATTTGTGCATCCTTGCACATTTCAGCACAATATTGACAGTTGAATTCATCTCACGCCGCTATTATAATAGAGTCAGAAACGGAAGTCAAGAAAATCATTACCATAGTGCAAGCATTCGCCAGTTGAGTAATGATTTTCAAGGAGGTGAACCATATGCTTCCGCGCTGCAGAAACCCCGGCAATGCAAAAGTCCTTACATAACCATGCCAACCACATGCATCGCTTTTGCGATGATCGTTCTGTAAGGACAAGTGCATGATACCATGTTACCGAACGAATTGCAAGATGAACAAGGAGGTTCTCTTCATGAAAAAGTTTGTTGCCCTGGTTTTGTGCCTGCTGACCGTTTTCACCGCTGTCTGTGCTGTTGCTGAAACCGCTATCTATTGGAAAGGCGATGATACCAGCAAGCTCCACGCTTGGTGTGTACCTGGTTGCTGATCATGTGCACACTGCGGCACTTTCAACAATGCGAAAGGCGGTTCAAGCAATATGAAACGTTTTCTCTGTATCATTCTTGTCGTGCTTCTCTGTAGTTCTTTTTCTCTTCCCTCTTATGCTGAGGAAATCAAGTTTTATCACTGCGTTGATACTTGGGATGAAGGATTCAAGCTTTTTCAAGCTGCCCATCCGGACGTCACCTATGGACGAACCGATGAATATTATTCTAATACATCCGTTCTCGCCGGCAAATTAATTACCCATGAATTATCCAGCGATATTTTAGGATTATCGCTTACCGAAATCAATGTAAAAGAAATCGCTCAAAAAGGTTTTTTTCTTGATATTTCCGATTCCAGCATTATTTCAAATGCCCTCAGCCAAATGGTTCCGGCCATTGCCGAAGCCGGCATGGTTGATGGAAAAATTTACGGGCTGCCCTATTTTGTTGCTTTTGATTACTGGGCTGCTGATGCCGATGCATGGGAACAAGCCGGGCTTGACGTGTCCCAGGTTCCCCACTCCTATCCGGAATTTCTCGACTTTGTAGAAGCATGGTGTGAGCGAATTGAGGAAGAGCCGGAAGCTGACATCCGAATCGACGGTGAATATGAAGCTTCTTTATACAGCAGTTCTCACTATATACGGCTATTCACTGGTATGCTGCTTGATGAATACATCATGCAAAAGGCATTTGCCAATGAAGAGCTTTCCTTCAATGCGGATGAGTTGACGCCCCTGCTGGAGCGAACCAAGGAACTTGGTCAGCGGCTCTATGAGGCAGAGCCTGCAATTCAGGTAACGGATGATGGTTCCGGTTATTCGCTTTTCAGACATACCACTCGGCCTTCCTGGCCCACTGACAGCAATTTCATTGTTTCTATGCGAATGAACGATGAACAGCCGCAAATCATTCGAACGATTGTGGATGTGCTGACCATCAACAGTGCCACAGCATCGCCTGAACTATGCATCGAACTGCTGGAACGCATGGCTGAAAATCCTAACCGTGAGAACAAACCCTTCCTCTATCAAAACGCTGAACCTGTTGAAAGTAAAAACTACGCCAGTAATTTAGAAACCACCAAAAAACAAATTCAGGAAACTGAAGAGAAGCTCAAGGATACATCCTTAGAGGATGAAGAACGAGAGGAACTTGAAGAAGCATTAAGCAGATATCAAAACATGCTGGCTCACGCTGAAGATAGCCGTTACATTGTTTCTCCCACGCAACTGGCGGATTATCAGCAGAACACGGCTAATCTGTACGTAGCTGTTTCCGGAACGCTGTCCGTTGGAACGGATGGTTCCAACAACCTGACCGACCTGAAGAAGCAGTTTGCCTCCGGCCTGCTGTCCACTTCGGAGTTTCTTGAACAAATCAACCGCCTGGCACGAATGATTCAGCTGGAAGAGTAACATCCCAACAGCGTGCGTGAAAATGCACAAGCAAAGCAACAAACTTCATGAAATAGATTGTATGTGTTGTATACAACCGTTGTATGCAATGCGTACAATCTATTTCTTTTCTTTTTGCTTTACAAAGCATTCCGAATGCGGTATCATAGTTCGAACCCAAAGGAGGGAAGTTATGTTTCCTGATACACTGACCCTGTTTGCGACGGCTGCCTTCGGCTTGGAAGGCATTGTAGCCGATGAGCTGCGCCGGCTAAAGATGGCGAACGTGCAGGCTGAAATCGGCGGTGCACGGTTTGAAGGTTCCATGTCGGATGCTTTCCGTGCCAACCTGATGCTCCGCTGTGCCGACCGAGTGCTGATCATCCTTGCCGAGAAGGAAGCCCGTACCTTTGAGGAGCTTTTTCAGCTGGTGAAGAGCATCCCGTGGGAATCCATCCTGCCGAAAGATGCAAAGATGAACGTCAGCGGCAAGTGTGCCCGCAGCCAGTTGATGAGCATCCGGGACTGTCAGTCCATTACCAAGAAAGCCATCATTGAACGGCTGCGCAGCCGCACTCATCAGGAGACTTTCCCCGAAACAGGGGCTGTGTATCCCATTGATGTCAGCCTGCACAACAATATGGCACGTATTACCCTGGATACCTCCGGCGATGCGCTGAACCGCCGTGGCTACCGCACCTGGAACGGTGAGGCTCCCCTGCGGGAAACCTTGGCCGCTGCTCTGGTAGAGCTATCCCCCTGGCGGCCAGGTATGCGGCTGCATGACCCCTGCTGCGGCACGGGCACGCTGCTGATTGAAGCTGCCTTTCGGCAAGGACACCGTGCTCCCGGCCTTGTACGCAGCTTCGCCTGCGAATCCTTCCGTGACTTCCCCAAGGAGGATGCGGAAGCCCTTCGCCGTGCTGCCAAGGTAGATTTCGAGCCGGAGCGGATTCGCAACATCAGCGGCTCGGATATTGATCCTGCCCCTCTGGAATTAGCCGCCCGACACGTGGCTCAAGCCGGACTCAAGGGACGAATTGATCTGTCTTGTCAGGGGCTGGAAACCTTGCAGCTTCCCGATGAGATGGGTGTGTTCCTTTGCAATCCCCCTTATGGTGAACGGCTCAGTGACCGGAAGAGCTGCGAGAAACTCTACCGGGAAATGGGACTGCTGCTGAAGCGTCACCCCGGCTGGAGCCTCTGCGCCATTTCATCTGATCCCATGTTTGAACGTGCCTTCGGTCGCCGTGCCGACAAAAAGCGCCGCCTGTACAACGGGCGGCTGGAATGTGAATTCTTGATTTACCGGTAAATGCAAAGTCGCCCCTGCTTCAACAGCAGAGGCGATTTTTTCATGCGTGGTACAACAGCAGGAACTGTTTCATAAAGTCCAGCCATGCCACAGGGGTTGTTACGCCGCTGGCATAGGGATAGAAAGCCACAAACAGCAGCAAGCATACCAGCAGGTAAGCGATGGTGATGCCTTTGCCCAACCGGGGTGCTCGCTTCACGATGGCATTCAGCAGCAGCATTGTACCAAAGCACAGGAAAGGCACGCTGGCAAAGTAATGGTAAATGTAGGTACCCCGAGGCACCAGCACCCAGGGCAGATACTGTGCCAGCAGGCCAATGAGCACAAAGGCGCAAGCCACGTTGTCCGTGGATGCATGGGTGTGCATCAGCGCATCCGACCCTTGCAGCACGTAACGATGCTGCTTCACCCATGCCAGTGCCGTGAAAGCGATACCTGCCAAACCAACCAGCCACACCGCCGGGTTGCCGAAGCAGAAAATCGAGTAGCTGTAGCCCTCCGGCACATACCGTGCCATGGCATAATACATGGGCTTCTTGATCAGCGGCCATTCATACCAGGGCGAATAGTAGGGGTGATTCATGCCCAATCCCGGCTGTGAATGATAATTGAACATGTTCTGCTGCGCATTGATCACCCGCTTCACAAAGTCCGACAGGCTTGTCACCTTGGCATAGGCAAAGTACGGGATGTAGCTCAGCAAATAAATCACAACCGGCACAAGCACGAAGAAGAGCAAGCACCACAGGCACAGCAGAATCGGACGCTGCCAGGTCATGTCTGCACGGTGCTCCAGCATTTTTCGCTCACTGCCGGAGATGCCAGGCAGGTTCATGACCTTCGCGGAGACTTTACCCATGCGGATATGGCGAATCAATGTCCAGAAGAAGAGCACCGCCAATCCCGCTCCGGCATAGATGCCAATCCACTTGCTGGCAATGCCCAGCCCCATAAACAAGCCGCTAAGAGCAAGGTCAGGCAGCAGTGCCTTCACATCCTCCATAGCAATATCCCGCTGCATAAACCGCAGCATGAACAGATAGCTCCACAGAATGAAGAGCACCGGGAAGCTGTCAATGGTAGCAATGCGGGTCTGGGTGAAGTGCATGCAGTCCAGTGCCATCATGCACATGGCGGAAAAGGCCATGTCCGTGCGCTTGGTCAGCTGCTTCCCCAGCAGGTACATAGCCGGCAGCATCAATATACCTGCCAGTGCACCGGCAAAGCGCCATCCGAAGGGGGTCATGCCGAAGATGGCCACCGACCAGCTCATGATCACCTTGCCAAGTGGCGGATGGGAAGTTTCATAAGGCACCGTGCCGTTCAGGTGTTCAAAGGCTGTCCGTGCATGATAAATTTCGTCAAAATAGGTACTGTTATACCAGCTAGGTTCTCCCTCCAAGGTATCCTGCTCATCCAGCAGTGCTTCCGGATCTGTCAGCAAAGGAGAATCCTCATTGGCATTTTCACGGGAGGCAACAGAGGCGGACAGCACATTGCCATCCAGATCCCTAAAGATCACTTCATCCAGAATTAGCCCCACCTGCTGCGCCGTGATTCGCACATACCGACCGCTCAGCACCGTGCGGATGCTGCTGTTGAAGGTCTGCACGCCGCTGTTTTCCGTATAGTCGCATACGTACTTCCAGCGGAAGCACTCGCCTTCATTCATCTCGGCATAGTGTTCCTCTGACCAGGTGGTGCCGTCATCGCTGGTGGCGATGCTGAAGTTGCTGTAGCTCACCTGGGCGAAGTAGAGCATGTAGAAAGCATCCTGCTTCTCTCCCAGGTCGATGGTCACGCTTTCGTTGTATGCGGTGGATTTCCACGGATTCTGGGGTGCTTTGGTGCTGCCCAGGTTGCACAGTGCCACCACGGCGTACACCAGCGTAACCCCCAGCATCAGTGCCCAATCCTTCCTGTTCATTTTCAAGGAAACATCGGCACGGAAGGAACGGGGATCCCCAGGCTTTCCGGACAGTCTGTCAACTGGGAGCAGGGGACGAAGCTGTTGATCCGCCTCTGTGGTGAATCCCTCTGCACAATGCTGATGGCAAATCCACACGCCGAAGGGCACGCATGCTACGTTGATAGCGGACAGCAACATATTCAGCCACTTGGTGTCCGCATTCAGGTGTCCGTAAGCAGACCCAAGGCGGATGCCGTTGTCCAGCACAATGCCTTCGTTGATGAACACGGTACAGGCCAATACAGTGGACAGCAGCAGTACCCGACGATCCCGCTTGATGGCAAACGCCATAACGAAGAAGATGAGTGCCGGGAACAGATACCGTTCGTGCATCTTAATGCCCAGCACATACAGCAGCAGGAACAGCAGCCCACCAAGGAGGGGCAGATTCCGCAAGTCTCGACCACGAACATACATGGGCAGCACAATGGCAAAGGCCAGTGCCATTGCCGCCGTGCCGACCACCTTCCACGTTGCACCCATCAGGGTCATGACCAGGAAAGCCGCCGCAAAGCAAACCATCAAGGCAGGCTCCAGCCAGGATGCGACCCGTTCTCCCTTCCGCCGCCACTGAACAGCCGCCCATGCAAAGCAGGCAAGGGACAGGCTCAAGGGAGCCAGCCAAGCAGCCGTGTTGTCAATGCTGACCCAGTTTGCATTGAACAGATAGTAGAAGTTCGCCGTGTTCACGGTAGCATAGGGGTAGCTGCTCAGGGTTTTGCTGTACAGGGTGATCAGCCAGTCCCATGACAGATTGATGCTGAAAGGAACCAGGATCACAAGCGCAACCAACAGGGCAATGCCACAGCCATGCAGCATTGCTTTGCGGGACTCCGGCTTGTCAATCCATTCGATCACCATAGCCGTAAGTCCCAGGAAGCCAAGCATCAATGCCTGGGGCTTAATCAGCACGCAAAGCATATAAACCGGCAGTGCCCAGTGCCATTTCCGCCGGATAGCCAGATAAGCCACCAGCATCAGCCCGAAGCACAGTACTCCGTCCACCTGACACCAAGCGGCACTGTTCAGGATGAATGCAGGATTCAGGGCAAAGGCCAGTCCCAGCCATGCCGCCTGACTGCGGGAACAATGTTCTTCCCGGGCAATGCGATAAGCCACATAGGCCATACCAAGATCACAAAGGCTGGGGATGATTTTGAAAATCACCGTAGACCGAAGCAGATTGGCAAGCGTAGGATGACCGGCAGTCAGACTGCTGATGAAGCTGGCAATGCTGCTGTTCAGTCCAAGGATGTACACATAGGCCGGCGGATAATCGCAGAAGTTTGTCGCCTCATAGAACTGTGTCGGCCCGACTTGCGCCATGGTGCTGCCCCAACTGAGGAAGCAGTTCACATCCACCGGATAGCCATCCACCAGCACGGCAACGACCATGCGAACCGCAAAGGCTAATACCAAGCCAATGCCGAGCCACAGAGGCATGTTCTTCTTTTCCTGCAAATCATGCCGGTCAAGGGTCAAGGTAGGCGTAAGCCACACCATGAAAAGCAGGAAAGCCACACTCATGGCAATCAGCCAGGGCCAGAAAGGTGAAGCGGTTGAAGTGTCTTCATCGGTGTAATCAATCGGATCAACGTCCACGATTTCCTGTGTCGCATCGAACCACAAGGAAGCGATACCGTCTCCCGGTACGGCGTCCACCTGCTTCAGGCACAGGTTGTCGAAAGTAGCCTTGCCCGTGGATTCCCCGCTGTATCCGCCTACACGAACAAACAGGGTGACTTCCGTCTGGTCATCCCCGGTTTCTCCATACCATTCAATGTACTGCCAACCGTCCGTTGTGCCATAGATGCCATCGCTGAAGGAGTACAATCCTTCCACAGACAGGTTCGCTCCATGGCCGCTGTCCGGAATGTCTTCCGTCTTCACCCAGCCGGACAGGCAGTACAGGGAACTTGGCTCCACGGTCACCGTCTGATAAAAGCGTGCGTCATTCTCCGCCAAATTATTGATGGTCACCGCATGCTCTCCGTCTTCCGCCTCATCGGTCACGGAAAACACCGTATACCCTTCCTGCAGGCGATAAGCGTCCGTTGACCAGCCCACAGGCATGCCGTCGCTGTCCAGCTGTTCAAAGCTCGGGTTCGTCAGCAGGTTTTCGTCCTCTTCCCCCATGGCAGCAAACGGGCAGAGAGCCAGCACCAGGGTCAGAAGCAGCAGCCAAACGCATGATTTCCTCATCTTCAAACCTCGACCTTAGCATTACAACCAAGATGCAGGCTGAAAAGCGTTGCGAACATGGTTGATGCCCTTTCTTGTAATCTCCACCACATCAAAACGAATCGAATGCTGAAAACCCTGCACGGACAATAAATATTGTCCTGCGGCATGCGCAATTCGTTTCTGCTTTGCCGGCGTTACCGCCATGAAGCCTTCTCCTTCGCTCCCTTTGGGGCGTGCCTTGACTTCCACAAACACGATGGTGCCCTGATCCTCCATGATCAAGTCCACCTCGCCGTCTCCTCCACGGAATCGTCGGCACAGGCAGGTCATGCCCTGATCGATTAGGTATGCCTCTGCCAACACTTCCCCTCGGACGCCATCCGCATATTGTTCTTTCTTCATAGAATGTTTTTCAGGAAGCTCCGCCGATGAGCGGGGCAAGGCCCCAGCGTCTTCAGGGCTGCCAGGTGCTCTGCCGTACCGTATCCTTTGTTGCGTGCAAAGCCGTAGCCAGGATACTTTTCGTCCAGTGCCGCCATTTCCCGGTCACGGGTCACCTTGGCCACAATGCTGGCAGCCGCAATGGCATAGGAGGTTGCATCCCCGTGGATGATGGGCACTTCCGTACCTTGCAGGCCTAAATCCGCCACGGCGTCAATCAGGAACACGTCCGCAGGTACCTGAGCCGCCGCCTGCCGCATAGCCTTCTTCGTAGCCTGAAGAATATTGATGGCGTCAATCTCCTCCGGGGTGGATCGGCCAATGCCTACGTAAAGGGCTTCCCTGATAATCTCGTCGTAAACCTTCTCACGCCGGCTTTCGCTCAACTTTTTGCTGTCATCCACCCAGAGAATGTGGGACTCTGCAGGCAGCACCACGCAAGCTACCACCACATCCCCCACCAAGGGACCTCTGCCCACCTCATCCATACCGGCGACCACAAGTCCCTGGCTAAGGAATGGCATATCCGTTTCTTTCAGCAGCTGATACCTTGCTTCCCGATCAATCTTCGCCATGGGTTTCTTCTCCTGCGCCGGGGATCACCAGCCGTGGTTTGCGCTTGGGCATTTCCAGGGTAAGGGGACCCAGCTTACCGCCGCGGAATTCATCCAGCACCACGGCACAGCACCGATCATAGTCGCAAACGCCGCCCTTCATCAGGAACCCTCGTCCACGGCAAACCGCCTCCAGTAAAGCTTCTCCCCGCAAGGTGGTGTCCTTCAGCTTAAAACGCTCCGCCACGGCCTGGGGTTTTACCGCCAGCATATCCTCCAGCAGGTGAATGGTCAGCATGGGCAGATCCACCACATCATCCTTCACCGTGCCGATGTAGCAAAGCCGCCGTGCCGCCGTTTGGTCATCCAGCCGAGGCCACAGCAAACCAGGTGTGTCCATCAGCTCCAAATATGGCGTGATTTTGACCCACTGATTGGAACGAGTCACGCCCGGCCGATCGCCGGTTTTGGCCACGCTGCCGCCATGGAGCTTGTTGGTGAAGGTGCTCTTGCCCACATTAGGCACACCCACCACCATGGCTCGCACCGTTTTACGCACGCCCTTTTGTGCAGCCTTCTCCACCGTTTCCTTGGCTGCCTTTTCAATCACCGCAAGCCCGTCCTTGTTCTTGCCGCCCAGAGAACGGTAGGCGTATGCATCAATACCCTGCTCCCGGAAGTAATTGATCCACACCTTGGTGGCACCGGGATCAGCCAAGTCCGACTTATTCAATAGCAGCACCCGTTTTTTCCCTTGAATCAGCCGATCCAAATCCGGGTTCCGGCTGGCATAGGGCAAACGGGCATCACACAGTTCAATCACCACATCGACCCGACCCAGCTGCTCCGCAAGCAAACGTTTTGCCCGAGCCATGTGCCCGGGATACCAATTGATTTCCATGAACGTAAACCTTTCCTTTTCCTTGTGCCTTACTCCACAGGATTAAGGCGCATAGATAATATCATCCCGCAGGCGGTACAGGGTAGCACCCCGTGTCTTTTTGCAAAAGGCACTCGCCCACCATTCCACGCTCTTTACTTCATCATATTGCACAATGCCGTAGCGAATGCCGTTCTTCTTGCCGCCCCGCATGTTGGAGTCCATCCAGTGGATTTCATCCGTTTCCGCATCATAGCCCAGCATAATGGCACTATGGGCACCGGTGCCATACTCATACTTGGCAGACATTTGGAAATAGTCCCCCCGCTGTGCCTGCCGCATAAAATCACAAGCCAGCTGGAAGTTTTCTTCCTGGCTCAGGGATGTATCAAAGCGGAAAGTCGCCGCCTCATAGAAGGGATTACCCTCGCTGGCCGGAATATCTTCCCAGGCTAGGCCATACGAATAAGGCTTGCACTGCGCCTTGGGCAGGTTGTTGGGAATGACCAGTTTCACATCCGGGTACTCCGCCATGCGGAAGTCATCCCGGTTCTGCCGGAAAAGATAGACGGTAAAATTCTTACATACGTAAATATCACTGGCATAATGAGCACGCTGGCTCTTGCCGTTGGCCTTTACGTACAGATCATGCCCCAGTGAAATGATCCGCTCAATGAAATCATTCCTCGCTGTTTGATCAATGGTCTCCGTGGTCGTTTCCTCTTCAATGACGTTATTGTCATCATCCAGCATGACGCTTTCTTCTATGGTTTCAATCTCTGTATCCTGACTTTCCTCCGCAAAGGCCACAGAAAACAACAGAAGGAACGCCATCAGCATGAGCAACGCATGACGCTTGCGCAGCATAATCCTCACCTCACATCTTTCCCTGTTGCACAAAGAGGAAATCAGGCAGCCTGATTCCCTCACAGCAGCAAGCAATTCCTTTATGATTATAAGTTGTCTGCTTTTTCTTGTCAATCAAAACAGCAGATTGTCCTCTGCCCCATATGCGGCAAGAAGCTCCGGAAGATCTTTTCCTCCGGAGCTTCATCGTATTCATTTTACCCCAGCAGCATGCGGTCGTTGGCCAATTCCTTGCCGCTGGCTTTCTCGAACATGGCCAGCAAGTCTTCAATGCCGATGCGCTTTTTCGTTTCGGCATCAATGTCCAGAATCACTGTGCCTTCATGCATCATGATGGTACGGTTGCCGTACTGCAGTGCATCCTTCATGTTATGGGTAATCATCAGTGCAGTGAGATGATTCTCTGCAATGATCTTCTGGGTCAAGCCCAGCACATTGGCCGCCGTTTTGGGATCCAGTGCTGCCGTATGCTCGTCCAGCAGGAGCAATTTGGGCTGCTTCAGGGTCGCCATCAGCAATGTCAGTGCCTGCCGCTGACCGCCGGACAGCAGTCCCACCTTGCTGGTCATTCTGTCTTCCAAACCCAATCCCAGCATAGCCAGCAAGTCCCGGTACTCTTCCCGCTCCTTGGGTTTAATGCCCCAGCGAAGGGT
This sequence comes from Phocaeicola dorei, assembly GCA_963627465.1. Lineage (GTDB taxonomy): Bacteria > Bacillota > Clostridia > Christensenellales > Aristaeellaceae > CAKUFA01. The sequence continues at coordinate 33,725 of CAVGBO010000063.1, read as the reverse complement.
GCGCCGCTGACCTCTGCGGTACGCAAGTGCCAGATTTTCCTCAATATTCATGGTGGCAGCCGTGCCGATCATAGGATCCTGGAAAACCCGCCCCAGCATAGCAGCACGCTTATGCTCCGGCAGGCGAGTCACATTAACCCCATCAATGAGAATACTGCCAGCATCCACATTGAACACGCCAGCAACAGCGTTCAGCATGGTAGACTTTCCGGCACCGTTGCCACCAATGACCGTGACAAAATCTCCGGGATTCAGGTGCAGGCTCAGGTCGGAAAGAGCACGCTTCTCCGTAATGGTTCCCGGGTTAAAGGTTTTGCTGATGTTACGAAGCTCAAGCATGCTTTTTCACCTCCTTGCGGCCGGCACGTACGGAATAAAGCTTTCCCTTCCAATAAGGAATGGCCAAGAACAGAGCCACGATCAATGCGGTGAGCATCTTCAGGTCGTTGGTGTTCAGTCCGAGCCAAAGTACCACTTGCATTACGATGTAATAAATCACGGCACCGATGGACACAGCAGTCAACTTGCCGCCAAAGGCCTTGAACACTTTGCCGAACACCACCTCGCCGATGATCACAGCCGCCAGGCCAATGACGATGGCACCACGACCCATGCTCACATCTGCAAAGCCCTGATACTGGGCCAGCAAAGCCCCTGCCAACGCCACCAGGCCGTTGGAAAGCATCAATCCCACCACCTTGCCGTGGTTGGTGTTGATGCCCTGAGCACGAGCCATCTGGGTGTTTGCGCCGGTAGCACGCAGAGCAGAGCCGTACTCCGTGCCGAAGAACATATACAGCACAACAATCAGTACCACCGTGAATACAACAAGGATGACAATTGGATTATTGAGGGACAGGGAGCGAGCGTCCCGCAGGGAAACAACCAAATCATACTTGTTGGCACTGATGGCCGTATTAGCTTTACCGCCCATAATCCGCAGATTGATGGAGTATAGTGCCAGCTGGGTCAGGATGCCGGCAAGAATAGCCGGGATGCCCATCGCCGTATGGAAAATGCCTGTGACGAAACCGCAGAGAAGACCCACAACGAAAGCTGCCAGTAATGCAAAGTACACATTGCAGCCGTTCAAGATGAGCATAGCCGCAACAGCACCGCCCGTTGCGATAGAACCGTCAACGGTCAAATCAGCCACGTCCAAGATGCGATAAGTAATGTATACGCCGATGGCCATAATGCCCCAGATGAGTCCCTGAGATACGGCGCCGGGCATGGCATTCAGCAGCTTCAAAATGTCCAAGAAAAGCTCCTCCTCCAGCAAGGTGATCAGGAAAACGATGCAAGGCGAAGCCATGAAAAGAGAGACTCTCCCCATGGCTTCGCACTGTGCGAGGGATTCAATGCTTTACTTTTTACTCAATGGGCTCGTAATCATCAGGAACGGTGATGCCCAGCTCTGCACAGTTGGCAGCGTTGTACTTCTTGGTGAACTGAGGAGCAAAGGCGATTTCCATGGTGGATACGTCTGCACCGTTCACCAGCACTTCATAGGCCATTTCACCGGTCTTGTAGCCAAGGTCATAGTAGCTGATGGTCAGCGTTGCAACGCCGCAGCCTGCGCAGATGCCTTCTTCACCGGCTACAACAGGGGTCTTGGCAGGGAGCACCACGTTAGCAATGGTTTCGGTGTAGGCAGCAGCCGTGTTATCGGTGGGGATGTAAATTACGTCGCACTCCGTTGCGCTTTGTGCCATGGAAGCAACGTCGTTGGAGTCAGTGAACGCATACTCTTCCGTTTCGAAGCCCAGCTCTTCCAGGTAGCCCTTAATGACGCCGATCTGGTAAGCGGAGTTTGCTTCAGCAGAGCAGTACAGCAGGGCAACCTTCTTGGCATCGGGGAACAGTTCCTTAATCATGTCCGCCTGTCCATCCAGAGGAGCCAGGTCGCTGGTGCCGGAAACATTCAGCTCGGTGTAGCCCTTCCAGTCGCTGATATCAAGGGCCGTGCCGTAGTGGGAAATGGAAGTGCCCAGAATCGGGATATCAGCCGTGGCACTGACAGCCGCCTGCAGAGCAGGTGTAGCATTGGCCATAATCAAATCAACACCGGCAGAAACGAAGCCGTTGGCAATGGTTGCGCAGGCAGCCGAGTCGCCGGATGCATTCTGTTCATCAAAAACAACCTTATCGCCCAGCTTTTCGGTCAACGCATCCCGGAAGCCCTTGGTAGCGGCATCCAGTGCGGTGTGCTGTACCAGCTGAATAATACCAACCGTATAGGTCTTCTCTTCTTCAGCACCGGCACAGGCGACACATCCGAGTGCAAGGCATAGGGTCATGAGCATAGCAATCAACTTTTTCATAGAAAACCCTCCTTCAAACCTACTTTGCGATGAATCATCACCGCATCTACTACAGGGTGAAGTTTAGTGGATAGGAGTTACTATGTCAAGGTGAAGTACAAAAAGAGAACAATGAAAAATCGCAGAGCATATCGCCCTGCGATCTTCACTTACTTCATATACCTGCTCTTCGGTTTCGGTACTTTGGCATTGTGCACCCGGCGCTTCTTCATCATCTTCCGAAGCAGATGGATAACGAGCCACAGTAGGAAGACGGGAATCACCATGTAGGCCACAAGCTCCACCGTCAGCGGCGGGAAGGGATTGGGATCTGCATCCGTTTCGGCTACGATCTCCTCCAGCGTCTTGGGGGCATTCTCCCGCTTGGCAATGGAACGGGATGCAATCAGGTTGTATTCAACCGCCTTGCCGCTGTCGGTGAAATAGGTCATTTTGCCGATGACTTCACCTGCCGTAATGGGTGCCGTAAAGTCCCGGGTGTATTCAATCAGCACCGTACTGCGAAGGTTGGAGGCCATGGCATCAATCTCATCTTGAGTGGCCGTTATCCTAGTATTGCGTGCTTCCTCATCCACCGCCACGCAGGTCAGGGACAATTTGCCCATGGCCGTATCAGACAGGGAGAAGCCGGAGGTTTCCAGCGTGATGGGATTCATGTTGTACAAATCCACTGGAGAAACGGACACGTACTGGGAGAAACCGTATTCCATCAGCTTCTTGGTATCCGTCCACATGCCCCGGCGGGATGTATACAGCACCACCGAAATGAGGTTAACCCCATCCTTTTCCGCAGAACCCACAAAGCAGTAGCCTGCCTTGCTGTGGGAACCGGTTTTGATGCCGGTAGCATACTGGTAGTAATACTTGTTAGGGCTGTCCGTTGTCCCCGTCAACAGAATGGTAGATCTGCTGGTCAGGGAGCGGGCACGGTGCTTATTGGTCTTAGCAATGCTGTAGCTGGTGGTGCCCACGATTTCACGGAATGTCTCATTCTGCATGGCCTCCCGGGCAATGATCGCCATATCCCGTGCCGTGGTGTAATGATTGTCATCATGGTAGCCATGGGGATTGGCGAAGTGGGTGTTGGTGCAGCCGAAGATCTCCGCCGTCTGGTTCATAAGATCCACAAAGTTGGCAATGCTGCCGGACACGGTTTCGGCAATCACGTTAGCACCATCGTTGGCGGAAATCATCATGGTGCCGTACAGTACGTCACGGAAGCTAAGCTCCTCACCGGCAGTCAAACTCATGGTAGAGGAGTCGGATGGAATATCCACCGCCGTTTCGCTGACGACCACGGTTTGATCCAGATCCTCCACCATCATCAGTGCCAGCAGCACCGTCATGATCTTGGTGGTAGAAGCAGGATACCGCACCGTATCCGCATCTTTTTCAAAAATCACTTCGCCGCTGTTTTCCTCCACCAAAATGGCGGAATAGGCAATCAGCTGATCCTCTTCCAGCAGCTCGGGTGTTTCTTCGGAGTAGGTTGCAGCGTCCGGCGAAAGAGTAGGCTCTACGATTTTATCCTCTGATTCAACGGCCAGTGCCGGGGTTGAGCAGAGCACGAACATACATGCCAAAAGCAGACTGATCCATCGCTGGAATGAACGCACTTCCTACTCACCTCCCGACAGCAATTGCATTATTATAACACCGAAGAAACCATTTGTACAGATTCACGCTACAGGCAGCTGGAATGCAGGCAGAGCGGTGCAACCGCCCAGCTGTAGGCAGAGGATTACAAAGCCCAGAATGGCCAGGTAAAGAGAGAACCAGTTCAAGGATGCCTTGTTGATCAGCTTCAGCATGAACCGAATGGCCAGATAGCCGCTGATGGCTGCCACCACCACGCCTACAATGGTAGGCACCAAAGCCAGCTGAGCCAAGGAACCTTCTTCAATGGCATTCTTGCCTTCATACAAAAGGCTGCCCAGAATCGCCGGTGCGCTCATCATGAAAGCAAACTTGGCTGCACTCTTCCGGTTCAACCCAGAGGCCAGACCGCCAGTCAGGGTAGAGCCGCTGCGGCTGACACCGGGCAGAATCGCCAGTGCCTGCATGAAGCCCATGACGAGGGCATGCTTGATGCCAGGCTGCTCCGCCTTCAGCTTCCTGCTGTGGCTGACAGCTTCCGCAATCAACAGGAAAACAGCGGTAATCAGGAAACTGACACCCAGGAACCAGCCGGTGAAAAACTGCTCCACAAAGTCGTTGAACAGCACTACCACCGCCAAGGTAGGCAGGGAGGCCAGAAACAGCAGTCCCAAAGTCTTGGACTTAAAGGGATTCTTCAGAATCTCCCACCAGTCCTTCCAGAATACCACGATCACCGCCAGCAGCGTGCCTACATGCAGCAGCACATCCAGCATCAGGTAAGCGCCGGTGGCCGCCGCTTCGTCCGAAATGCCCATGATGGCTCGGGCAAGAATCAAATGACCGCTGGAGGATACCGGAAGAAATTCCGTCAATCCCTGTACGAGACCAAGCACAATCGCCTGGAGAATGGTCAATGTCAACACTCCTTCAAATCATGATTGTGCTTGTCAGGCACACACAGGTGCATTATATCATCAAAATCCGCTGCTGTCACGGTAGAACCAGGATTTTTACAATCAAGTCGGCTTTCAAGATTGCTTTTCTTGTTTTCATCAAGTATAATATTTTCTTGGTAGAGGAACAACACGAGAGGAGAACGTACCGATATGAAACTTGGCGTTGTGGGACTTCCCAATGTGGGAAAGAGCACACTTTTCAATGCAATTACGAAGGCAGGCGCACAGGCTGCCAATTATCCTTTCTGCACCATTGAGCCCAACACCGGCGTGGTTATGGTGCCGGACAGCCGACTGGACGTGCTGGCCAATATGTATCACCCCAAGAAGGTGACCCCCACCACCATTGAGTTTGTGGACATTGCCGGATTGGTGAAGGGTGCCAGCCACGGCGAGGGTCTTGGCAACAAGTTCCTCAGCCACATCCGTGAAGTGGATGCCATCGTGCATGTGGTGCGTTGCTTTGAAGATGAGAACATCATCCACGTGGACGGTTCCATCGACCCTGCTCGGGATATTGAGACCATCAATCTGGAGCTAATCTTCGCCGACATGGATACCGTCCAACGCCGCAAGGATCGTGCCGTGAAAAACCTGCGTGGCGGCGACAAGAAGGCCGGTGCGGAAGCCGAATTGGCAGAAAAGCTGTATGCCCATCTGGAGAGCGGCAAGCCTGCCCGTACCTATCCCTATACGGATGAAGAGAAGGAAATCGTGGACAGCTGGTTCCTGCTGACCACCAAGCCCGTCATCTACGCTGCCAACATTGCGGACAGCGACTTGGGCAAGGATGTGAGCGAAATTCCCGGTCTGGACAAGGTGGAAGCCATTGCCAAGGCCGAGCATGCCGAAATGCTGGTGATCTCCGCACAGATTGAGGAAGAGATCGCCCAGATGGATCCCGAGGAAAAGGCGGAGTTCATCGAAGAGCTGGGCATCGGCCAGAGCGGTCTGGATCGGCTGATCACCGCCTGCTATCGTCTGCTGGGACTGATTTCCTTCCTGACTGCCGGTGAAGACGAATGCCGTGCATGGACCATCAAGGAAGGCACCAAGGCACCTCAGGCCGCCGGCAAGATTCACACAGATTTTGAGAAGGGCTTCATCCGTGCGGAAATCGTCCCCTTCGACACCCTGGTGGAGCTTGGTTCCATGGCTGCCTGCAAGGAAAAGGGTCTGGTTCGCTCCGAAGGCAAGGATTATGTCATGAAGGACGGCGACATTACGTTGTTCCGCTTCAATGTCTAAAGAAGGGATCTGAAGGCCATGAGCAGATTGTCTTACTTTGTGAAGCGCGCTGTAAGAATCGACTGGAAGCGTATGCGGGAGACCACCAAAACGCTGGAGAAGCGCAGCGGCAAATCCCATGCATGGCTAATGCGTGATATGCTGGACTGTGCACTGAAGTACAATGCCGGCTATGTGGATTACAAGATCGCCGAAATGTACAAGCTGAATGACGCCCAGCGGAAAACTGTCATTACCCGTGGCATTTCCAATAACATTGTGCGGCGGATGAATGACAAGGCCTACTGGCATTTCTTCGATGACAAGACCCAGTTCAATCAGCTCTTCGGCGAATACGTCCACCGCAAGTGGCTGTTGATTAACACCGACACCGACCCTGCCGCTTTGGCGGATATCACCGATGGAAATACGCAGCTCATCGGTAAGCCGCTGGAAGGTTCCAGCGGTCAGGGTATCCTGAAATTCACAGAAGAAGACTGGAAGGACGGCGCAGAAGCCTTCAAGCAGCTACTGCTGGACAAGGGCATCGGCATTCTGGAAGAAATAGTGGTACAACACCACGACATGGCCACCCTGTGCCCCACTTCCGTCAATACCTGCCGCATTGCCACCCTTTTGGGGGATAAACAGCAGGGCATTGTGTACGCCTTCCTGCGCATCGGCAACGGCAAGGTGATGGACAATGTGGACTGTGGCGGCATGGCTGCCCGTATTGATTTGGACAGCGGCATGCTGAAAACCGTGGGTGCCGACAAGCAGGGCAACACCTATGAGAACCATCCCATGACCGGCACGCCCATTGTGGGCTTCACCATCCCCTACTGGGAGGAAGCGAAGAAGATGTGCCTGGAGGCTGCCCAGAAAGTGCCCCAGATGCGCTTTGTGGCCTGGGATGTGGCCATCACGGAGGATGGGCCTACCTTCATTGAGGGGAACTCCTTCCCCAGCCATGCCATTCCCCAGTTTGCCGCCCATTATCCGGATGGCATCGGCATCCTGCCGGAGTTTGAAAAGTTTATTGATTTGTAAGGCACAAGCTTACAGAACGTGATAAAGGGGGCGTCCGTGTGCTGGCACAGACTTTGGGCTATGGGCTAAGCGGTGTCAATGGCTTCGCCGTCAAGGTGGAAGTCTATGCTGCTCCCGGTCTGCCCGTATTGGAAATCATCGGCCTGCCGGATGCTTCCGTGAAGGAAAGCCGAGACCGGGTCAGTGCCGCCATTGTGAACTCCGGCTTTGCCATGCCTGTGGCTCGAGTCACCGTGAACCTGGCACCTGCGGACATGAAAAAAGAAGGGCCTGCCTTTGACCTGCCCATTGCCGTCAGTGTGCTCATGGCCTCCTCCCAGTTGGAGCAGATGGATCTCACCAAGGTGCTGCTGCTGGGCGAACTGTCGCTGGACGGTTCCCTTCAGCCCGTTCGCGGTGCACTGCCCATGGTCATCAGTGCCAGCGAGCAAGGCATTACCGATGTGATTCTGCCCAAGGGGAACGCCATGGAGGTTGCCTGCATTCAGGGCATTTGTGTTCATCCTGCTGCCAATTTGCGGGAGGTTGTTGCCCACCTGAACGGCCGGGAGCACATCCCGGCGCAGGTGCAGCGCACCTATTCCGATATTTTGCAGGAGCGGCAGCCCCTATGCGACTTAGCGCAGGTGCAGGGGCAGTTGGGCGCACGCCGTGCGCTGGAGGTAGCAGCCGCCGGTGGGCACAACATGCTGATGATCGGCGTGCCCGGCAGCGGCAAAACCATGCTGGCACGGTGCCTGCCCGGTATTCTTCCGCCCATGACCTTTGAGGAGGCACTGGAAACCACTCGGATTCACTCCATTGCAGGCAAGCTTTCTCCCGGCAGCGGCTTGATGGTGACACGTCCTTTCTGTGCGCCTCACCACAGTGCTTCCGTTGCATCCCTGATTGGCGGCGGTGCTAACGCCAAGCCCGGCGAAGTGTCTCTGTCTCACAATGGGGTGCTGTTCCTCGATGAACTGCCCGAGTTCAGCCGTCCTGCGTTGGAAGCTCTTCGGCAGCCTTTGGAGGATGGGGTGGTTTCCGTTACCCGTGTGCAGAATCAGGCACAGTATCAATCCAGCTTCATGCTCATCGCCAGCATGAACCCCTGTCCCTGCGGCTATTTCGGCAGCAAAACCAAGCAATGCCGCTGCTCTCAGCGGGAGATTCGCCGATATCTTGATCGGGTATCCGGTCCTTTGCTGGATCGAATTGATATTCAGGTAGAGGTTGACGCTGTGCCGGTGAAGGAAATCAACGCCTCTCAAGGTGCAGAGTCCTCCGATGTGGTGGCAGCACGTGTCCGTAAAGCCCGGGAGATTCAGCAGCAGCGATACCGGAAGGACGGCATTCACTGCAATGCCCAGCTGGATTCCCGGCTCTCCAAGCGCTATTGTGCGCTGAATCATGAGGCCACGCAGATCCTGCATTTAGCCGTGGAGCGGATGGGCATGAGCATGCGTGCCTACGGACGTGTGCTGAAGGTAGCAAGAACCATCGCCGACTTGCGTGGCGCAGAGAGCATTGAAACCCAAGACGTAGCAGAAGCCATCCAGTTCCGAGAACTGGACGGAAAGTATTGGCAGTAATGTAAACGGGCACGGACGTTGCAATTCGTCCGTGCCCGTGTTGTTTATGCTTCGATATCCTTGCCGTACACTTCCAGCTGACGAAGTGCTGGGAACGCTGAAGGATTATCGCACTTAATCAGGTGATCCAGCAACAGCGTCCTTGTCTTGTGGCTGCCCAGATCAATGCGCTGTCCCCCATCCATTCCTTCCAACAGGAAGGTCTTGGTGAACCCATCATCCAAGGTCACCGTACCGGAGATCCAGTAGGCATCGTGGGGAAAATCTGCCCGCAGGTACAGCACAAGGGTGTCAATCTCCACTTCCCGGCCAAAGTCCAGAGTCAGTGCCGCATCTGTTCTTGCGCCGATACCCCAGCTGCCAAAAGGCCACTCTCCATGACCGCAGGCAATGTGCTCGCCATCGATCACATTCCGAGCAGCAAAGCCGCTTTCATTCCTAGTCTCCACATTTGCCGTTGCATGAGGATAGGCGGCGACATCGCCCCTCTGATCTGCCGGATTTTCCGCCAAATTGCGATAGGGATTGTCTGTCACCGGGCGAATGGAGATCAAGTGCATGTCTCCCCCAAACGCCTGGGGCGGATAGACCGCCAGTCCGTCTCCCTGCAAAGGAAGACGGTAAGTGAACACCTTTTCCGGCAGGTACATACGGGCAGGCTTCACCTGCTGATCAACCTGCACAAGCACATGGTCGCTTTCCGAGGAGAAGCGAATCTCGTCCCCCTCCTCGTACACACCTTTATAGAGCAGTGCCGCTTCCTCTTCGCCGCAGCCTTTAGCAAGTAGAACGCCTTGACGCCAGATTTCAATGCTGTACATACTGCCTCACTTTCTGGCCATCCACAGACCGGCATCCGTGCCACGCAGCTTGCACAGTGCCTCCACAAAGAAGTAATCTCCATACAGGATATTCACGTGCCGGCCGGCTCCGTCATTATGATAGCTGGCGGTGCACTTTTGCAGGATGCCCATGTTGTTGTCCGTCCAGTCTGCGCACAGGGTGTTCAGTGCCGTCAGCAGCCGCATAGCCGCCGCCCGGTAGGTCTCACCCTCTTCACCGCCAACTACCTTGGCAAGTTCCAGCAAGCCGCAGGCCGCACAGGCACCGGCAATGTTATCAATGCGCTCCTCATCCTTGGGCTGGCGGAAATCACAGTCAGTCAAACCATCCTCACGGATGTTGGCAATAAAGTACTTCGCACATTTCCGCGCCACGTCAATATACTTGCTATCCCCGGTATTGATGCCGGTCAGGGTGAACCCATACAGCGCCCACGCCTGTCCCCGGCTCCAGCTGGAACCAGGTGCATAGCCCTGTCCGCCGGGCTTGTCCAGTGCTTTCCCGGTTGCAGGATCAAAGATGACAATATGGTTGCTGCTGCCATCTTCCCGGATAAACTCCCGAATGGTGGTATCCGCATGAATGCGGGCAATGGCTTCGAATCGAGGATCCCCCGTCTGCTTGCCTGCCCAGTAGAGGATGTTCAGGTTCATCATGCAGTCAATGATGGCGTATCCTGCCCGATCCTCCCCCGGCCAGGCACGGATAAATCCAACCGGGTTAAACCGGCCTGCCAGAAGGGTTGCGGCGTGGAGTGTATCCGCATGAGCCTGCTCGTCCTTCAAGATGCGGTCATGAGCACCGGTGGACAGCAGATACATGAAGCCCACGTCATGGTTCAGCAGCATGAAGGAACGGAGCTCCGCCGTCAGCAGCTTTTCCACACGAAGTGCTTCATCCTTAAAGACATCCTTGCCGGTGGCCACGTACATCTGCCACATCATGCCCGGCCAGAATCCACCCGTCCACCAGCTGTTGCCGTCAAAGGGTGCGGGGGCGTAGCCGTCCTTCTGCCCCATGTACGGGATAATGTCCTGCTCCGCCGCACGCTTTGCGCCTCTCTCCAGCTTTTCGCAGGCACGGGCAAAAGCTTCGTCAACCCATTTTTCCATATTGCAAAACCTCCGTCGGCGGATTCTTCCATGCTTCCTCTCCACCGGTTTTTGTGCCGAATACTGCGCTGACCAGCACGGTTTCGCCCTTCCCGATTTTCGCCGTCAGGGTAGGAATCAACGTGCGGGGCACCATCAAATTCGTATTGGGTTCCGGCATCACGTTCTGCTGACCATCATAGCCCTGCAGATTCATCACGCCGCTGATCCCCCAGGGAGCAATCACTGCTGCCTGACCGTTTTCGCACACTTCCAGAGGCGTTTGGGCATGCTGGCCGTAAATCACGCTGCCATCGCAGCCGTCACGAGAGATGGCATAGCCGCCTTCAGCCGCATAAAGATCCCGATCGCTGGTAATGTGGTGGATGCGCACATGCCATTCACCGTAGGGGCGAAGCTCCGTCCTCACCGTGACGCCAACAAAGGGATGCCAAGTGGAAAGTACACAATCTTCTTTGATTTCGTATTCCTCACAGCCGTAGCGAGGATGCCAGGTATCCCCATCTTCGCTCAATGCCAGCATATTGTCGAAGGCACCGTCTTTCAGCAGCTTTTGTGCTTTGCTGACGCTGAACCCGAACAGGCTGGAGTAAACGAATTTTTCATACTTAGCTTCATCATGGCTGTGCTCATGGGCACGGTTGCCTGCCACGAAAGCCATCACATGGCTCTTGTCATCGCTTCTGGTAATCAGCATGCGGGCATGCGGCTGCAGGGACACCTTGGGAGTATCCACTTCCGCCTCTTCCGCCTGCCAGAAGGGATGATCCTCCGGCAGTGCAAGGCAGGCGAATGCCTTCATGGCCCAGTAGGGAGAACCGGGAGCGTTGTATCCTTCTGCCATTAGCAGGCTGGGGTAACCGTAGCCAATGGTCAGCACACCATCCCGGGTGAAAATGGGCTTGCTGAACCACTTCCGCATGTTGCCAAGCAGCAGATGCTTCATCTGTCCATAGCTGACCGCTTCACACTCTGCTTCTGCCAAAGCCTGGGCTGCATAGAAAGCCCCCTGAGCAAAGCGATAGGTCAAGCTTCTACCGTAAGCCAGTGCTTCGCAGGAACTGTCAAACCAGCAGGCAAAATCAGCCGCCATTAGCTTGCCGCGCTGAATGTATGCCTGACTGCGCTCCGGGTCTCTGCTGCCCATGACTTTCGCATACACCAAGCCATAGAAGTGGAAAGCCCACATGGTGTAATATTCCCGCTGATTGAAATAATCGAAGTACCATCCGTCCCCTTCGTAGTGCTCTTCAATCATGGCAAAGTCTTTTTGCATCCGTTCCTCATCGTGAGGCACGCCGCAAACGATAAAGCCCATATTCACCAGCACCCGGAAGAAGGTCCAGTTGTTCTTCGGCATGTCGTGGTGGTTAATTTGATCCAGCCATGCGTGCAGCTGCTTTTGTGTCTTCTCCGGCAAGTCGAAGAAGAACTCCTTGGGTGCCAGCGCCATGCCCATGCCGAACACGGCCATTTCCACCAGCCGCTGATCATAGTCCACCACTTCGCCCCAGTATTCCGGATTTTCCGGGTCAACGCCGGCAATAATGCCCTGCCGCCAAGCCTGCCACAGGGGCTGAACGCTTGCACAGTGTCCGGCCAGCATGGGCACAATGGCCCACAGTGGACGGGCAAAAGCCTCCATCTGGGCAATATCATCCGGGTACACAGCGCCCGTGTCCCCCAGATGCAGACGGGCTTTGTTAGGACTGAGCAGCGGCAGCAGCGGCTCAATCAGCTGAACCGCCGCTTTTTCCACATCCGCCCGGGTACGCAAAGGATTATGCTTCACACAATTTCCCATAAGTTGAACCCTCCACTTGTATTTGAAAGGTATGCACATGCTTCCGTGCCGGTAAGGTTATCAGTGTCAGCCGCCAAAGGGTACCAGGAAAGTTTTTCGCCATGCGGGCATCCGTGACGGAGATTGCTTCCACATAAGGCTGCAAGTCGTTATCATAGTTCATGCAAAGCTTGCCAAAGTCCGCCCGTCCGTTAGACAGCCTTGGCTCATGCCGGAGCATGAAGACAAAGGTCACCGCCTGGTCGGAAGCAAGCTCAACTTCATCAGTAAGCGTTATGCCTGCATCGGTTACCTTCATGCTGCGAATCAGCGACTGTACTTCAGCCTCAGGCGGATAGGCTTCTGCAAGGTTCATTCGCACGCCATCTTTATCCGCTTCAAAGGCGGATGCGGCATGTTCTCTGCCTGCCACCTGCTCGCTCATGCCAATCAAGGGGACATTGTGGTTCCTCGACCGGGTATTCATCAGCTCATACCGCCTGGGACCGAAGGTCTGGGCCGTATATACGCAGTTGCCCACGTCGATGATTTCCGGCAGGCCGTCCACATAAGCAATGAAGGTTCCCACATCATTATGATTGTGGCTTTCCCCATTGTGACCGCCTTTAGCGGCCGCATACAGTCTTCCCTTGCGCCATGCAGCTACCTGCAAGCTAGGAAGAAGCGCAAACGACTCCCCTGTCGGTTCTGCCATGACTGGCGCATGGGCGAACAAGCTTTGCAGCACCCGACTCATTTGAGGTGTATCCACAGGACGGACAGATTTTCTTTGCCCCTCCAGCCACCAGCCGAATTGCTCCACGTCTTCCTGATGGGTACGCTGCCCGAAAAGGGCAACTCGCTGTCCATCCAGTTGAGGCTTGGCATCACAGTCGGCAAAGTTGATGAAGTACTCCCCTGCAATATGGGCATGCATGGGGAAAGCCGCAATGCGGGCAATCATCGGTTCCTCATAGAAGCTAACACGACCATCTGTCGCCTGATACACGCTTTCCAGCGCATCAAAGAGTGCCGCACCAGCCATATTAAAGTACCCGGCCCCTTCATCGCAGCCACCATCCTCCGGCAGCACGGCCAGGTAACTGTCCAGCATGCGCAGGGCACGGGCAATGCCTTCGCTCTTGCGCCAACTGTCCCGCTCCAGCAGGAGCAGCACGTCAATCACATTGGAAAGAATCCAAGGCGTCCAGTTGCACACATCCTTGCGGATCATGCCCATCCACCAGAAATCGTCATGCTGCATGAATGGCACAATGATTCGCCGGTCAATTTCCAGCCGAACCCTACGGGCAATCAGCGGACTGACCGCATCCAGCTTATCTTCCAGCAGGTACAGAATATCCGCCAGTGCCGCCGCCGTCTGCGCCGCAAACAGATCCACATAGGGGTTGGTCACATCCGGCAAAAGCCGTTCGTTCATGGGCGGGCGACCGGGATGATCACTGCCATTGTGGGCACTGAGCACCCAGGTAGTTTCCTCGCAGATGCACCACAGCCCGTCAACCACCGCATCCAGATAGGTGCCGTCATCCAGCAGGCATTCGCCCAGTGCCGCCCCCATCAGCAGGTTTCGTCTGGCAAAGTAGGGCGTCTCATACACCATTCGGTTGCCCGTCCGGCAGAAGGCCAAGAACTGGGTTGCCGTTACCATAGGGAATCCTTGCCCGGATTCTTTTGCCCAGGCAAGGATTTCCGCCTTTTTTTCCTTTGGGAGGTGGTCCCACGCCGCTCTCTCCTGCCTCCTCGGAAAAGGATGATAATCCTTCCCCAGCAGGGGATGCAGCGGATGAGCATCTACATATGCAGCAAACATTTTATCCCTTCATGCCAGTTGTGGCAATACCCTCGATAAAGTAACGCTGCAGGAACAGGAACACAATGGTCACAGGCAGCAGCGAGCACAGGGACGCAGCCATGATCAGGTTGTAATCCGCCGAATAGGCCTGAATGAACCGGCGAAGACCCACCTGAATGGTTTTGCGGATATCCGTGGTCAGGTAAATCATGGGACCCATGTAGTCGTTCCATGTATTTACGAAGGTGAAAATGCACAGGGTGGCAATGGCCGGCTTGGACAGGGGCAGCACAATCCGTGCCCAGATGCCGTATTCGCTCAGTCCGTCAATGCGGGCAGCCTCGCTCAGGTCATTGGGAATACCCATGTAGAACTGACGCATCAGGAACACGCCAAAGGCGGAAAAGCTCTGCAGTGCTACCAGTGCCCAGATGGTATCATACAGGCCGATGGAGCGCATCATGATGAACTGAGGCACCATGTACACCTGCCACGGCACTGCGATGGTGCCAATGTAGCACATGAACAGCAGGTCACGTCCACGGAAGTTCATCTTTGCAAAGGCATAGGCCGCAAAGGAGGACGTAAGAATCTGCATGAAGGTCACAATCACTGCCAGGATCGCCGTGTTCTTAAAATAGGCAAGCAGCGGAACCTTCTCCCAAATCTGCGTATAGTTTTCCCAGTGGAAGGTTTCCGGAATCCACTTCATGGGGATGGAGAATACATCCACACTAGTCTTCAAGGAAGAGGAAATCATCCACACAAACGGGATCAGTGCGATCACCGTCAGTGCCAGCAGGAAAGCATACTTGAAGATCGTGCCAATCACATGACCTACTGTCATTTTCTTGCCGGTGTGTTTTTTCTTCGTTACAACCGTTGTCATCTCGTTCGCCTCCCCTTACATGTAGTTAACCCATTTCTTCTCGCCGCGGAACTGGATGTAAGTCACCAGCAGCACGATGACCAGCAGCACCATGGAAACGGCACTTGCCACGCCATACTGGGCGGATGTGGCAATGCCTTCACCGCCGAAGCTCAGCTCGAAGATGTAGGTAACAAGCATCTTGGTAGAGCGGCCAGGGCCGCCCTGGGTCATGATGGCAACCACGTCGTAAATCTTGAAGCAGGAAATCACCAGCATGATGGATACGAAGAAAGTGGTGGGGGTCAGCATGGGCAGGGTCACCTTGGTGAACTTCTGCCAGCCGTTAGCACCGTCCATGGTGGCTGCCTCATACAGCTCCGCCGGTACGCCCTGCAGGCCTGCCAGGTACATGACCATGTAGTAGCCTGCATTCCGCCACACGCTGACGATAATGATAGCCCAGATGGCCAAGTCCCGGCTGGACGTCCAGCTCTTGGTGATGTTGATGCCGAAGAAGCTCAGCACCTGATTGACGGGGCCCGTCTTCATCAGCAGAAAGTTCCAGCAAACGCAGATAGCCACCAGCGAGGCCACATAGGGGAAGAAGAACACGGCACGGAAGAATTTCGCACCCTTCACAGCCTTGTTCAGCACCAGTGCCAGTCCCAATGCACAAGCAATGGTAATCGGCACCGTTGCCACGGTGTAGTAGACGGTATTCTTCAGCGCAATACCCAGATTGCTCTTGGTAAAGCTGAAGTCCTTGAAGATCAGCTTGAAGTTATCCAGCCCAGCCCAGGTAATGTTGGAACCGCCGCTCCAATTCATGAAAGCCAGCACAATGGAGAAAATTACAGGGATCAGAGTAAAAACAACAAAGCCGATGAAGTTCGGCGCCAGGAAGGAGTAAGCGATCAGCGTATTGCGCCGCTCCAGCTTCCCCATCTTGCGCTTTCCAACGCTCTTTGTCATGTCGTGCACATCCTTTCGGGCAAAATTCATTGATCAAAACGGAAGCACCGGGATCATACTCTAACCCCACCGGAAGCTGAGGCTCCCCTGGCTCCCTGCCGAATGATGGTTCCATTCAGCAAAGCGATGTTACCTATAAAGGAAGGGGGAAGTGCACCAGCGCCTCCCCCTTCCCCTTCGAAGTTTGAATTACTTCTTCACGTATTCAGCAGCACGCTCTTCCATTTCCGCAATGCCTTCGTCCACGGTCAGCTCACGGGTCATGATCAGGGTATGCTCTTCGTTAACGATGGTCTTGATTTCGTTGACGCCTTCACCGATGGGCCATTCCAGAGCGATGGAGGTGGGCAGCAGGGCAGCCTTGCTGTTTTCATCGGTGGGGAATCCGTCAGCAGCGGCCAGCACGGTAGCAACAGCTTCGCTCACATAAGCGGGACGGGTGCCGGTAGCAGCGATGGCCTTTGCGCCTTCTTCAGAGCACATCCAGGCGGCGAACTTCCAAGCTTCGTCCTTGTTGGCGCTGGCATTGCTGATGGCGATGCCGGTAGGAGAACCGAAGGAAGAACCGGCAGCTACGCCTTCCTGATGAGGAACAGCCACGATGCCCCAATTCATGGAAGCAGTGCCGTCCTTGATGTAGCCGATGAGGGTGGAAGCATACCAGTAGCCCATGGGCATCATGGCAATGTTGCCCTGTGCGAATGCGCCGGAGTAGTGGAGGCCGGAAGCCTTCAGTTCGTCATAGCTCATGCACACGCCTTCGTCTTCCAGAGCCTGATACAGGTTATAGAAATACTTCAGATCAGAGTATTCGCCGTCTGCCAAGGTGTTCACGCCATCGCACACAGACCAGTTGGCCACGCAGGACAGCCAGGTGTGATAGTGAGTGCCGTAAGCGCCGGTCTTTTCGTGAATGTCACGAGCCATCTGAGCGTACTCATCCCAGGTCCAGTCGTTGGTGGGATAGTCCATGCCAGCCTGGTCAAACAGATCCTTGTTGTAGAACATGACCCAGTAGTCTGCGCGGAAGGGCAGTGCATACTGCTGGCCGTCGGTCAGACCCACATAGCAGCTGTCCATGCCGGCGTACTTGGTCATATCCGTGCCGTTCGCCTTGATGTACTCATCCATGGAGACGATCAAGCCTTCCTTGGCCCAGTTCTGCATGTCGGAAAGCTCCTTCACGCAGTACAGATCCGTGGTGTCGCCGCCGGACAGCATGGTGCTGGCCTTCACGTTGTAGTCCTGAGAGGCCAAGTCCACCCACTCGATGGTCACATCAGGGTTGGCTGCTTCGTAGCCTTCCTTAATAGCGGTGTAGTAGGGCGTGCTGCTGATGTCCCATCCAGCAACCTTCAGGGTCGTTTCTGCCATCGCAGGTGCCATGGTGGCAACCATCATCGAGGCAAGCAAGCCGGCAACCAGTTTCTTCATCGTGATTTCCTCCTTGTAACGTGCTTTGGTGATGCTCTTGCAATGTTACCGTTTACATTGCCCATCTTTTCAGGCTTTGTGTTTCCGGTCCATTGCTGTTTCTCACCTTGTTGCCTTCATTATACCGTTGCTTCGTATAGAAGTCAAGCACTTTTTGGCTTTTTTCTGCCCATTATTTTCATCATTTTCGTAAATTGCTGTCATTGTCTTGAAATTCCGTCATTGTTACCGATAACATTTTTCTTGCATTTTGCCGCTTAATCTTCTATAATGAAAGTGACAAGGGAGGTCGTTACCCATGGAAAAGAAGGTTACCATTTATGATATTGCCCGGGAGGCCGGTGTTTCTACCGCCACCGTCACACGGGTTACTTCCGGGGATGCAAGAGTGAAGGCCAGCACCCGGGAAAAAGTGCAGCAGATTATCGACCGCTATGCCTATGCCCCCAGCGCCGCCGCCAGAGATCTAGAACGTGGACACTCTCATTCTTTAGCCATTGTGCTGCCCCAAATCATTAACCCCTACTTTACCCGCATGTTTGAGGTTGCTCATACAGCCGCTGTGGAAAACGGCTACACCATGTGGCTTTTTCAAGCAGAGGATCACAAGCCCATTGCCAAGGATTTGGTGGATGAACTGATTCGCCGCCGGTTTGACGGGGCAGTGTTTGCCGGCAACATTTGGGGCAGTGAACGCTCTGGCCTGTGTGAAGCCTTGTCCAGACTACACCACCATATGCCGGTAGTTGCCATCTGTCCCCCGGCTACGGAGCTGGACTGCATCTGCATCCACAGCGATCTGGTGGGATGTTCTCGCTTGCCGGTACGGCATCTGCACACCTTGGGACATCGGCGGATTGCCTTCATTGGCGGCTCTATGCAGTTTCACGACTACAGCAAGCGGGGCGAAAATTTCCTTGAAGAGCTGAGGGTGCTGGGGCTGCCGGACGACCCAGCCTATCACGTGGACTGCGGCTACGATGCAGAAAGCGGCGAGCGAGCCGTACTGCGGATGCTTTCCGGTCTGCCGAAGAGCCACTGGCCCACAGGCATTATTGCTTTCAACGATCTGGTAGCCTTGGGTGCGCTGAAGCAACTGAAGAAAATGGGACTCCGCATTCCGGAGGATGTGGCGGTCATCGGCTGCGACAACCAGTTTTTCTGTCCCTACACTGATCCGCCCCTGACTTCCGTGGAACTGTACCCGGAAGAAATGGCGCAAAGTGCCGTGCGGGAGCTTCTTTTCTCCAAGGATAATTCCCGGCCTTCCTTCGCCATGATGCGAGAAGCTTCCTTAATTGTCCGGGAAAGCTGCGGTGCAAAGCTGGGGTACCGAAAGCTGGGATAAAAGAATCGAAAAAACGTCGCAGAAAGAGCGTGAATAGCACTTGACATGAAAGGGCTTACGTGCTATTCTGTAAGCGAATTCGAACAGCGTTCATCATTGTGAACGGAGGTGTGACATGGCAGAGGTTGCAAATCGAACATTGCAGCGAGGGCTGAACGTGCTGGAGCTTTTAAGCGAGCATCCGGACGGCCTTGAACTGCACGAGATTGCCGACATGCTGTCCATGCCCAAGTCCAGTGCTCACAACCTGATGCAGACTCTGCTGACCATGCGCTACGTTCGACTGACCCCAGGTGCCCAGTATCAACTGACACTGAAGACCTTCGAGGTCGGGGCGGCCGTGGTACAGGGAACGGATATCAATCAGGTTGTGCGTCAGTACATGATGAAGGCCTTCAACGAATGCAACGAAACCATGCACTGTGGTGTATTGGCCGGGCGGAAGGTGCTGTACATCGATAAAATCGAGAGCACACGTTCCATTCGCATGGCCAGCCACGTTGGCATACAGATGCCTTTGCACGCCACCGCCATGGGAAAAGCCTTCCTTGCCGCTATGCCGGAGGAGGAAGCACGCCGGCTCCTGATGAGCGAAACCCTTGAGCAGCTGACCCCCCACACCATTACCGATGCGGATGCGCTGATGCTTCAGCTTCGGGAAATTCGGCAAAGGGGCTGGGCGCTGGAGGATGAGGAAAACACGGAAAACGTGTGCTGCGTGGGGGTTGCCGTTCTGGATCGGGACGGAAAGCCTGCCTATGCGCTAAGCATTTCCGCACCTTCCTTCCGCATGAATGAGGAGCTGCAGGAAACCTATGGTGCGCTGCTCATCACTGCCAAGCATCGCATTGAGCGCGTTCTGCGTGCTCTTTGAGAAACACATGCTGAATCGAACATGGAAAGGATGTTGAATCATGGATTTTCTGGAGAAGTTGTCCCTGGCCGGTCTGGTTCCCGTCATCGCCATCAATGATGCAGAAGATGCTGTGCCGCTGTGCAAGGCACTGAGCGACGGCGGTCTGCCCGTTGCTGAGATCACCTTCCGTACCGCTGCCGCTGAGGAAGCAATCCGTCGGGTGCACGAAGCTCTGCCTGACGTGCTGCTGTGCGCCGGCACCGTGCTGACCACCGAGCAGGTGGATCGTGCCGTGGCCGCTGGTGCTGCTGCCATCGTTTCCCCCGGCCTGAATCCTGAAGTGGTAAAGTACTGCCTGAGCAAGAACATTCCCGTATGCCCCGGCACCGCCAATCCTTCCGACCTGGAAGTGGCACTGTCCCTGGGTCTGCACACGGTGAAGTTCTTCCCTGCCGAAGCCCTGGGCGGCCTGAAGTTGATCAAGGCCATGTCTGCCCCCTACGGCTCCATGAAGTTCATGCCCACCGGCGGCATCAACGAGAACAACATGCTGGACTACCTGGCCAATCCCAAGGTGGTGTGCTGCGGCGGCAGCTGGATGGTACCCGGCGATGCTGTGGCTGCTAAGGATTGGGATCGCATTACCGAGCTGACCCGTTCCGCTGTGAACAAGATGCTGGGTCTGGAGCTGCGCCATGTGGGCATCAACTCCGGCGACCCCGACACCGCCATGAATGATGCAGAAGCCATCTGCAATCTGCTGGGCTGGACCGTGAAGGACGGCAACAGCTCCACCTTCGCCGGCACCGCCTTCGAAATGATGAAGAAGCCCGGCCGCGGCAAGAATGGCCACATTGCCATCGGCTGCAACAACATCAAGCGTGCCAAGTGGCACCTGGAGCAGCGCGGCTTCGCCTTCGACGAGGACAGCGCTGTTGTGAAGGAAGGCAAGCTGATTGCCATCTACCTGAAGGATGAAATCGGCGGCTTCGCTTTCCATCTGGTGCAGAAGTAAGATATTCCCTCATTTTTCGATTGGATTATAAGGAGGTTATTCCCATGGCTAAGGTTGTTACTTTCGGTGAAATCATGCTCCGTCTGAAGTCCCCGGGATATGAGCGTTTCTTCCAGTCCCCCAGCCTCGAAGCTACCTTCGGCGGCGGCGAAGCCAACGTGTCCGTTTCTCTGGCCAACTATGGCATGGACACTGCTTTCGTTTCCGTGCTGCCCAAGAACGACATCGGTGAAGCCTGCATCCGTGAACTGCGTGGCTTCGGCGTGGATGTCAGCAGCATCGTTCGCACCGATGGCCGTATGGGTATCTACTACCTGGAGACCGGTGCTGTGCAGCGCCCCTCCAAGGTCATCTATGACCGTGCCGGCAGTGCCATCTGCAATGCCAAGGTGGGCGACATCGACTGGAAGAAGGCCTTTGAAGGCGCTACCTGGTTCCACCTGACCGGCATCACCCCCGCCATCAGCGAAGGTGCTGCAGAGCTGTCCCTGGAAGCTGTGAAGGCTGCCAAGGAAATGGGTCTGCACGTGTCCTGCGACCTGAACTACCGCAAGAACCTGTGGAAGTACGGCAAGCGTGCCGATGAAGTGATGACCGAGCTGGTCAAGTATGTGGACACCGTCATCGCCAACGAGGAAGACTTCCAGAAGTCCCTGTGCCTGAGCGTTGAGTCCTCCGCCGCTGTGGAAGAGGGTCAGATCAATGTAGACAACTACAAGAAGATCGCCGCCCTGGCCATGGAGAAGTATCCGAACATCAAGCGTGTTGCCATCACCCTGCGTGAAAGCAAGAGTGCTAACCACAACGACTGGAGCGCCTGCCTGTACAACGGCAAGGACTTCTTCCTCTCCCGCAAGTATGCCATCACCGACATCGTGGACCGTGTTGGCGGCGGCGACAGCTTCGGCGGCGGCCTGATCTACGGCCTGAACACCTATGCTGACGAGAAGACTGCTCTGGAGTTCGCTGTGGCCGCTTCCTGCCTGAAGCACACCATCAACGGCGACTTCAACCGTGTGTCCGTTGCTGAAGTTGAGAGCCTGATGAAGGGCTCCGGCACCGGCCGCGTGCAGCGCTAATTCCCCCGACATTCAGCGATTTTCCTTCACATATCACAAGGCGCAGCCTCCATTACGGAGACTGCGCTCTTGCTTTTGGGCTTTATGCAATAACAAGCTCTACCGGGCAATGATCTGAGCCGAAGATTTCAGGATGAATGCAGGCACTTTGCAGGCGGGACTTCAGTACCTCTGAAGCAAGGAAGTAGTCAATGCGCCATCCCGCATTGTTGTCCCGGGCGTGGAACATGTAAGACCACCAGCTGTAAGCCCCCGTTTCCTCCGGGTGAAAATAGCGGAAGGTATCAATGAAGCCATTTTCCAGCAAGGCAGTCATTTTGCCTCGTTCGCTTAGCGTGAAGCCGGCGTTATTTTGGTTGGTAGCCGGATTCTTCAGGTCGATGGGCTGATGCGCTACATTCAGGTCGCCGCAAAGAATCACCGGCTTGGTTTGCTCAAGGGTTTTCAGGTAGTGAAGGAAATCATCCTCCCAGCGCATTCGGTAGCTGAGTCTGGTTAATTCCCGTTTGCTGTTGGGGGTGTAAACCGTCAGCAGGTAGAAGTCCCCCATGTCCAGCGTAATGATCCGGCCTTCGTGGTCGTGCTCTTCCACACCCATGCCGTAGGTTACCTGCAAAGGCTCCTGCTTGGTGAAGATGGCCGTGCCGGAATAGCCTTTCTTTTCCGCATAGTGCCAATACTGGTGATAGCCCGGCAGATCCAGCTCCACCTGCCCCGGCTGCACCTTTGTCTCCTGCAGGCAGAATACATCCGCATCCAGCGTGCGGAAACTCTCCATAAAGCCCTTGCCCATGGCCGAGCGAATACCGTTGACGTTCCAGGAAATCAGCTTCATTGTTCCGTTCCTTTACAGCAAAAGTCCGACAGCGCACTGCCGTCGGACTCATTATAGGTGATGTTTCTTTCCGGTGTCAATCGTTGGTCTTCTTGATGGAGATATCTCCCGACAGCGTCTTCAGCTCCACCACAGGTCCTTCGTCACTGAGGTAGAAACCATTGCAGTTGACATTCCGCATGGAGGACAGCTGTCCAAGATTGATTTTTTCAATTTCCTTAGGCAAGTACACAGTAATATCCCCGTTGGTGCTCTTGGCACTGATCTGCTGAATTTCCCTGCCGAAGGACAGTGTCATATCCCCGTTGACACACTTCGCTTGCACGCTTCGGAAATGTCCGTCTACGTCCCCGTCACCGGATACGACGGTCAAGGCAAGCTCCGGGCAGGTGCCGTCAATGCGTACATCGCCGCTGACAGCGTCCACCTTCATAGATTCCCTCACCAGCAGATGCCGTGCCTTCACATCTCCTGAAGCGGTATTGATGGTCGCTGTTTCCTCACAAGTCAGGCAATCTGCTTCAACATCCCCGGAAGTGCTGCAATAATTGAAGGATGTCAAATGGACATCATGCACCATCAAATCTCCGGCAGAAGTCAGAACCGTCACTTTCGGTCGAATGTGTTCAGGAACGGTCACCGTCACTTGCTTCACGCAATGGATATGACCACTCAAGGACTCTCGAATCAAGTTCCAGATGTTCTTACCGCTGAAAACGGAACCATCGTCGTATTGCTTCCTTCTATTTTGCTTTTCCGGCTGAGAGATGTTAAGCGTTCCGCCTATCAAGTCAATCAGCGGATCCATTTCGTCGTCCCAGATGACATGCACCTTGTCGTCCCTGGAAGGCGCAAGATTCACATCGGTGACACCCATGATGACCTTGATGGTGCCGATTTCCTGCGTGTCAAAGGCACGGTCATGGTAGGTTGCTTCTTGCACCTCTTCTGCTGCTTCCGCTTTGCTTTCCTTCTTCGGATACTTGCCAATGACCTCTTCCATGCCCTTCAGGCTTTCCAGCACAGCTCCAATGGCGTCCTCTTCGCTTACGCCTTCCCGAAGTAGGTCTGCATAGCGGGTCTGGCAATTATCCATCAATTCATCATGCATGGCCTTCACTTCATCCGTCCAGACCACGTTATGGAACAATGCATCTACAATGCTGCTTACTCGCTCGTTCATGGTTCTACCTCCATCAGCAAAGTATCAATCAGCGTTCTTGTTTCCTTCCAGGTTTCTCGATCCTGCGCCAGCCGCTGTCGGCCTTCTTCCGTAATGGCATAGTACCTGCGCCGCGCGCCGGTATTCTCATCCCCCCAGTAGGAGCGAATCAGGCCTGCGCTTTCCAATCGGCGGAATGCCGTGTACAGCGTTGCTTCCTTCATTTCAAAGGACCCACCACTGACCTCGGAAACTTTCTTGTTAATTTGATAGCCATAGCTATCACCTTCGGACAGCTGTCGAAGAATAATGGTATCCGTATATCCCCGAAGGATATCAGCCGAAAGGGTCACGGTCACCGCCCCTTTCTTTCTTCTTTCCGCTTCTTAGGCATACGAGTGTCCGTTTCGTACCGGCGCAGTTCTGCCAGCCGCCAATCACGCCAGTCATCATGAGAAAGCAAGCCCATATATTCAATCATCATGAATTCCTCCTTCAGGGCATCCTGTGGAAGGATGCCTCCCGTAGCTCCTCGCTACGAGATACATAATACTCCTTGATACCTCATCTGTCAAGGTATCTTGTCAGACAAATGTAAATATTTTTTCGTCAAGCTATTGCAACGCTGTTGTCCCTTCGCTACAATAGCAGAGGAGTACCGGTTAAGGAGGAATACCCATGGACGCTGATGAAAACGTTTTGGTTCTCACGGATGACGAAGGCAATGATGTGCCCTTTGAAATTCTTGAGGATCTTACCCTTGATGATACCCATTATGTGCTGCTGGCTGCCATGAATGAGGACGAGGATGAAGACGATGGCATTCTGATCTTCCGAGTGGAAGCAGATGTGGAGGGCAACGAGTCCTTCC
Source organism: Phocaeicola dorei (assembly GCA_963627465.1). GTDB lineage: Bacteria > Bacillota > Clostridia > Christensenellales > Aristaeellaceae > CAKUFA01. Next base: position 9,001 of record CAVGBO010000063.1, on the reverse strand, counting down.
TGCCGGAAGAAGACGGTCATATGCTTCAGCGTGTGCTGGATACCTACATTGTGGATGATGAAGGCAACAGCTATGCGGAAGAGGATTTCGTACCGGCGGAATGAAGTGAGCCCTTTCAGACTTGGAAGGAAGTAAACAAATGCCCCATATGTACAAGGGATTGCAACCCTTTGCGCATATGGGGCATTTTGCTTATTTTGGGGTAGGCATAATATGCAGTAGACAAAGCAAAGTTGATACCCTTGCCAATCTACACAGGAAAATTCACTTCTTTTCCACCACAACTCCGCCGGTTTTCCAAATAGCGTTGGCGGGGATAACACCCCGCACACAGCTCAGCGGATAAATGTTGCTGTTGCGGCCGATTACCGTACCTGGGTTCAGGACGCTGTTGCAGCCAACCTCCACATGGTCACCCAGCATAGCACCCATTTTCTTCAGACCGGTAGCGGCATTTTCGTCCTGACCATGCACCACCACCAGCGTTTTATCACTCTTCACGTTGGAAGTTATGGATCCGGCACCCATATGGCTCTTGTAGCCCAGAATGCTGTCACCAACGTAGTTGTAGTGAGGCGTCTGCACGCAGTCAAAGAGGATGACGTTCTTCAGTTCGACAGAGTTGCCCACCACGCAGTTCTCCCCCACCAGGGCTGCGCCACGAATAAATGCGCAGTGCCGCACTTCGGTTCCTGCACCGATGATGCAGGGAGCACCCAAGTAGGCCGTAGGGGCGACAACGGCTGTGCGGTGTACCCACACCTGGGGCGAAACCTCCGTATAGTCCTGCGGATCCAAATGGCTTCCGATGTCCACAATCAACTGCTTGATGCCAGCCAGTGCTTCCCACGGATAGGTGAAGCGGGACAAATAATCCTTTGCCAGGGTGTGATCCAAATCATACAGGTCGTGCATGGTCAGCATTACCGTTCATCCTCCTTCTGATAAGCCTGCATGCGCTTAGCCAGCACTTCAGGCCTTGCAACGGAATAGCCAAAGAAGCCCAGCACATCTGCTGCCTTCTGATAAACGCCGTGGGTGTAGCATACCAGTCCGGAACGCTCCAAATGGAGAGAACCATCTGCGTCGAAAAGGTCTTCACGCACCTGTACGCCAACAACCTCGCCGATGAACATATCGTGGCTGCCAAGCTCCAGCACCTGCCGAACCTTGCAGGCAAGATAGGCCGGGCATTCCGCAACAGCAGGCGCATAAGTCAGGCCTTCGGCCGGCATGGGATGCAGTCCGGTGGCGGCAAACTTATCCCCATCCTTGCCGGAGCGAACACCGCAGTAGTCCAGTGCCTTGCAATGCTCCTCGTCCACCAGATTGACCACAAACTCGCCGCTTTCCTTGATCATATCATGAGAGTAGCGATTCTTGCGGACACTGATTGAAACCATGGGCGGTTCCGAATTTACCGTTCCTGCCCAGGCGATGGTCAGCATATTCGGCTTTGCATTCTCTCCCTTGCCGCAGCAGGATACAAGCACTGCTGGCACAGGGTTGAGAAAGGTGCAAGGCTGCAGAGAACGAAATTGATTCATAGGTCGATCTCCTTCTTCTTTCACGGATCAATTCCTTTACGAAATGACGGCTTTAGTGTACAATGTTTTCATGCAGCTGTCAATCATGCACGCGAGGAGGGTTTTGCCATGGGTTATCATCCCAGACATCGAGCCAACGAGAAGCAGTATCGCCGCACCCATTTTCTTTCACGGCTGATTACTTTGCTCATCTTGCTGGTGCTGGTCGGCTATCCCTTCTTTGAGCCCTTCCGTCTTCAGGTGGATCGGCAAACCTTAACATCCTCCGACCTGAGCAGCGATATTGGCACGCTGCAGATCGTTTATGTAACAGACATCCACATGGGGAACTTTTTCAGCCAGAGCCGAACCAATGAGTTGATCAGCCAAATCAACGCCATCAACCCGGATCTGATTCTTCTCGGCGGTGATTACGCCACCGATGCAGAAAGTGCCGTCAGCTTCTTCAAAAACAGTACGAAGTTCCACGCCCGGTATGCCGTGTGCGCTGTGGTGGGCGATGCGGATCGAGCTGGTGCCAGCTCCAACCTGAGTGAACTCCGTGCCGCCATGGTCAATGCCGGGGTAACGCCCTTGATCAATGACGTGGCGCAGATTCGCATCGGCAGCAGCTCCGTATGGATTGCCGGGCTGGATGACGCTTCCTCCGGCTCGCCAAGTCTTTCTTCCCTATCCGCCAAGGTAAAAAAAGATGATTATGTCATCTTCATGAGTCACACGCCGATCGTTATCACCGACGCCTTGAAGGCCACGAGTGCCGATGGTTCCACAGCCTGGTTCGATCTCGGACTTTTCGGTCACACCCACGGCGGTCAAGCACCCTACCTGGGCGGTGTGCTGGGGTTAACCACCGATATTCAGGAGCGGTACATTTCCGGCTGGCTGAATGAGAATCGCATTCCCCTGCTGATTTCCAATGGCATCGGCACGGTGGGTCTGCCCATCCGGGTATTTCACCAGCCTCAATACCATGTGATCACCGTGAAATACGGCAAATGACGTTTACGACTAAGCATCCTTCTCATCATGAAAAAGCCCAGCCTGACCCTGCACCTTCGTGCAATAGGTTAGGCTGGGCTTTCTGTTAGTCTGTCAAGGCTAAGGTCTGGGTGTTGCTGTCGTAATCGGCATGCAATCCGCAGAAGTTTTGCAGGAAGGAGAGACGAACCAGAAGGGTTTCGCCATCAAGGGCGAAATCTCCGGCGGCAGCAGGCGTATACACGTCGTTCAGCCAGGTCTGATATCCGGCTTCCGTCTTTCCAATGGTTACGCTATGGTTGTTCAGTGCAATGTGAAAGCTATCCTCCGTGACCGCCGTCTTTGTCCATGCAGGCACGGCAGCCATCAAATCATCCAAGGAAATATAGACATCGCCGTTTTCAGCCGTATAGACCTTGGGAGAAACGTTGGTGGTAACATTTCCCTCCGTGGAAAGGAGCGTCAATCGGCTGCCGTTCAGCGTAACAGAAACATTTTCCACTGGTGTGACGGTCACGCTGCTAATTGCGGAAGGCGTAGCGGTCGGAGAAGGATCCGGCGTAGGCGTAACGGTTGCCTCCACTTCAGCAGCTATAGCAGCAACTTCTTCCAGCGTAGGAGGCTCTTCGTCCGGGGATTCCGTAGGTGCAGGCGTAGGCGTAGCAGCACCCGGATAAGGCACCACGTCCTCACTCTCAAAGAGAATGGTCTGGGTCGCACGACCTGCCACGCCATCCTGATTCAACCCGTTGTAGTACTGGAAGCGAAGCACGGCTCGGCGTGTTTGTCCGCCGTAGGCACCATCAGCCTTGCCGGTCAGATAGCCCAGTTCAATCAGCCGTTCCTGCACTTTCTTTACACTATCTCCCCGATCGCCCTGCGAAAGGTTCTTATAGCTTGTATTCGGAGTGATGGTGGGCTGGGGCACAGGGGTAGCGGTAACAACCACCGGCACGCCGGCCACCGTAATGGTAGGTACCTCCGTGATTGCTGCCGCATCCGGCGCAGGGGTCACAATGGCAATGGGGGGAGCCGTCGGGGTGGGCGTTGCCTCAGGCAGCGGTTCGCCCTGCATGGAGGCTGCTAAGGTTGCGGTCATGTAGACCAGCAATGTTTTCAAAAAATCCATGACATTTTCTCCTTTCGGCCAGGGGCGATGACGCTTCCATCATCATAACGATTCGGAAGGGACAACCCATTCCGTCATTGCTGAATCCCCTGTGGTTGGAACAGGGACATGGCCCAGGTTTGATCAATGCAGATTTTTTCTCCCCGGTCAGGAGGAAGAAAAGCGGAAAAGCGCCGTTCCAAATCATCATACAGTTCTCTTGAAAATTCGGCATGATAAAGGGATTCGCTGTTATAGGGGCAGATCAGGAACTCCTGATAGAAAGCCTTGTCAATCAGCGCAACCCGATAAAGCTTCTTGTCAGGAAACTTTTGATGAAAACTATGGACGATGGGCAGCTTGCACAGCTCAATGATCCGATCATCCAGTCCCAAATAGCCCAGTCGAATCTTCTCCGCCAAATCAGCAGGCAGATGCACCTCACGAATCCGATATTCGGAAAGAGGCCCGATATCGCCCTGTTCCTTGATCTGACCATCCAGCAAAATGGAACAAAGTTTATCCTCTTCCTGGCCTTCCAAGTAGAACAGGTACTTGTTGACCGGATCCAAGTATGCCATGGGCAGGAAGGAATCTTCCTCCCTGCCGCAGTGAGGGCAATGGAAGTCAAAGAAGGTTCCCTGCAGAATGGCATCGGTGGCTTCCGGCATTTCGGCACTGTTGACCACCTGACACAAATGCCTGGCGTTCTTTTTCTTACAGCGTGGGCATTCGATCAATACTTCCGGCCCACCGTACGGTTTGCTTTCCATCTGCTTCCCTCCTTCAACCGTAGGCAAGGACACTTACTGCTCCTTGATCTTCTCCAGATATTCCTCGTAGTTGCACAGATAATCGGCAATGGTGCCGTCCGGCTTAATCTCGATGATCCGATCCGCAATGGTAGAAATGAACTGGTGATCCTGGCTGGTGAAAATCACATTGCCCGGGAAGTTAATCAGCGCATTGTTGACCGCCGTGATGGACTCCAAGTCCAGGTGGTTGGTGGGCTGATCCAGCATGACAAAGTTCGCACCGGAGAGCATCATCCGGGACAACATGCACCGCACCTTTTCACCGCCGGACAGGACGCTGACCTGCTTATACACGTCATCCCCCCGGAAAAGCATCCGTCCCAGCAGGTCACGCATGTCGCTTTCCAGCATGTTGGCCGGGCAGTACTGGGCAAACCACTCCAGCATGTTCTTATCGCAGCCGTTGAAGTAAGGCGAGTTATCCTTAGGGAAATAGCTGGTGGAAATGGTCACGCCCCACTTCACCGTGCCGGCATCGGGCTGAATCTCTTCTGCCAGAATGCGGAACAATGCAGTCTGTGCCTGTTCATTGGAACCAACCAGGGCAATCTTCTGCCCCTTCTGTACCAGGAAGGAAACATCCTTCAGCAGCTGCACACCGTCCTGGGTGTAGTTAATGCCGGTAACCTGCAGAATGTCCTTGCCCGCTTCCCGGTCAGGGGTGAAGCACACCCAAGGATAACGGCGGGAAGAAGCAGGCATCTGCTCCATGGTCAGCTTATCCAGCAGCTTGCGGCGGCTGGTAGCCTGCTTGGCCTTGGACTTGTTGGAGGAGAAGCGCTGAATGAAAGACTGCAGCTCCCGAATCTTATCCTCATTCCGCTTCTTCTGATCCTTCATGATGGACTGCATCAGCTTGGAGGATTCATACCAGAAGTCGTAGTTGCCCACGTACATCTTGATCTGATTATAGTCAATATCCACAATGTGGGTGCAGATATTGTTCAGGAACCAGCGGTCGTGGCTGACCACGATCAGCGTTCCGGGGAAGTCCATCAGGAAATCTTCCAGCCAGGCAACAGAACGGTTGTCCAAGTTGTTGGTAGGTTCGTCCAGCAGCAGAATGTCCGGGTTGCCGAACAGTGCCTGTGCCAGCAACACCTTGAATTTTTCGCCGCCCTTCAGGTCGCCCATGAGGGTATAGTGCATTTCCGTAGGCAGACCCAAGCCGGTCAGCAGGGTGGCCGCGTCGCTTTCCGCATTCCAGCCGTCCAGCTCGGCAAACTCGCCCTCCAGCTCGGCAGCCTTTTCGCCGTCTGCTTCGGAGAAGTCCGGCTTGGCATACAGAGCGTCCTTTTCCTTCATGATATCGTAAAGGCGCTGGTTGCCCATGATGACAGTGTCCAGCACAGGATAAGCGTCATACTTGAACTGATCCTGCTTCAAGGTGGAAAGCCGCTGACCTTCCGGGATGACCACGGAACCGGTGGTAGGCTCCAATTCGCCGGAGAGAATCCGCAGGAAGGTAGATTTTCCGGCACCGTTTGCACCGATAATGCCGTAGCAGTTACCGGGCAGGAATTTCAGGTCAGCGCCGGAGAAAAGCTTTTGACCGCCGAAGGTCAGGGAAAGGTTGTTAACTGTAATCATGGCAGCTCCTTTAGTATTCTTGATCGCATCCTATCATACCATAATTTCTAAAAAAAAGCGATAGCAAGAATGAAAATCCTTGGGGCAGAAGTGCTTGGTCTTGGCGCAGCAAACGCTTGCCTGTGCTTGCAAAAATCCTGTGTATGGGTTATACTTGTTATGGTGGCGTGGCTTCGCCCTTGTTTGCGTACAAAGGTGAGGCTGCGGCACGAAAAGAGCCATGAAGGCCTTGATCTGATAAACTGAGGAGGATTCCTGATGAAACTGATTATTGCCATTGTCCAGGACGAGGACGCATCCCGCCTGGTTTCCAACCTGATGAACGAAGGCTATAGCGTAACCAAGCTGGCAACCACCGGTGGCTTTCTCCGTGCCGGCAACACCACGCTGCTCCTTGGCGTAGAGGAAAATAAGTTCCAGGGCGCCATGGATATCATTGAGAAGGTTTGCAAGTCCCGCAAGCAGATTGCCACTGCGCCTTCCAGCATGTCCGGCATGGGCGGCACGTCCTATTCCCCCATTCCGATTGAGGTAACCGTAGGCGGCGCAACCGTGTTTGTGCTGTCGGTAGATCAGTTCCTGAAGCTGTAAGAGCAGCATAGGGAGGAAATGTAAAGGTGGCTGATACTTCCGCCGCGCCCTTGCTTCGTGATTTTGCACCGCAGGGCGCTGTTTATGATGGATTGATGAAGACCCTGAAGGAAGGCACTTTTGTGCATGCCTACCTGATCAGCGGCCTGAGCGGCATGGGAAAGAAAACCCTGGCTCGGCGGATTGCCCAGTACCTGATGTGCCGTGAGGAAGACAAGCCCTGCGGTCACTGTTCCGGCTGTATGCAGGTGATGGATGACAATCACCCGGACGTAATGACGGTTGTGCCCGAAAAAGGAAAGACCGGCATTTCTGTTGGCGTCATGCGGGAAGTGATTAAAGCTGTCGGCGAGCATACCTATGAAGGCGGCTATCGTGTGGTCATCATCCCCCAGGCAGAGAAGATGAACGGTGCTGCGCAGAACTGCCTGCTGAAAACCCTGGAGGAGCCTGTCCCTGGGGTTGTGTTTCTGTTGATTGCAGAAGCGCCGGAGCAGCTGCTGCCCACCATCATCAGCCGGTGCAGGTCACTGAAGCTGCATCCGTGGGATGATCAGGTGCTGCGCCGTGTGCTGAAGGATCATGGCATCGATGATCATCGCTGTGAAGAGGCCATCCGTGTCAGCGGAGGATCCATCGGCAAGGCACTGGCCATTGCGGCAGATGAGGATTACTGGCTGCGGCGGAAAAGCGTCATGGAGGATTTTTTCTCCTTGCAGGAGCGGAGTGACATTCTTCGCATTTCCACCAAGTGGAAAGATAAAAAGGATGACGCTTCTGAGCTTCTCGACGATGTGGAAGACATGATCCGCACTTTGCTGATGGTTCGCCTGAAGCGGCTGCCGGAGAGTGCGGCTGCCGATTTTCCCGCATCGTGGCAGCACATGGCACAGGAAGCCCCTTATGATCATTTTTCAGCACTGATTGATGCTGTTTGGCAGGCACGCAAAATGCGTCAAAGTCAGGTAACTTGGCAGGCGGTAGTGGAAAAGCTGCTGTTTAGTCTGATGGAGGAAAGCGTCCGATGGTAAATGTAATTGGCGTTCGATTTCAGAACGCCGGGAAACTTTATTTCTTTGACCCGGGTCCTTATTGGCCCACGCCTGGGGATTTTGTTATCGTAGAAACCACCCGGGGTATTGAATTTGGCGAGGTTGTGACAGGTGTTCGGGAACTGAATGACGAGCAGCTGTCTTCTCCCCTCAAGCAGGTGGTGCGCATCGCCAGCGCACAGGATGTGCAGCATGCAGAGGAAAATAAGCTGCATGAAAAAGAGGCCTATGCCATCTGCCAGAAAAAGATTGGCGAACACAAGCTGGACATGAAGCTGGTATCGGTGGAATATACCTTCGACAACAGCAAAATTCTGTTCTACTTTACAGCCAACGGCCGGGTGGATTTCCGCTCCTTGGTGAAGGATTTGGCAGCCGTCTTCAAAACCCGGATTGAGCTGAGACAAATCGGTGTCCGCGATGAAGCGAAAATGCTGGGCGGACTGGGACCCTGCGGACGTCCCATTTGCTGCGGTGCCTTCCTAGGCGACTTCCAGCCTGTGTCCATCAAAATGGCAAAGGAACAGAACCTGTCCCTGAACCCCACCAAAATCAGCGGCGTATGCGGCAGACTCATGTGCTGCCTGAAGTACGAGCAGGACAATTACGAGCAGACCCGCAAGCGGATGCCCAAGGTTGGCAAGGAAGTGTCCACGCCTGATGGTCCCGGTGTAGTGTGGGACTTGAACATCATCAAGGAGTCTGTTCGGGTGCGGATTCAGAAAGGCGACAGCAGTGAACTGAAGGATTATCCTTTGGAGCAGATTCAGCGGATCGGTGCTCCGGCTGCGGTTCCTGTTGAAAATGTCGAAACCGATGCTCCTGCCACACCTGCCGAAAAGGAAGTGCAGCAGGAAGAAACCCTGCAGCAGCCGTCCGAACCGGCAGTATCGGCAGAGGCAGAGCCGAAGCCCGTGGAGGCTCCTACCGTTCCGGCAAAGGCCGAACGTCCTGTTCGTCAGCGTGAGCGGAAGCCGGAACGTAACACGGAAAAGGCTCAACTTGCCCGTCCTGTACGCAACGACTTCCCGAAGGAAAAAAGCAAGCCTGCTGCGGAGAAGCCGGCTGCTCCTGCTGTGCAGAAACCGGCTGTCAGTCCCTGGAAGCAGGCGGTAGAGCAGGCTCTTCGTGCCGCCATGGGCGAGGAAAAGGATGAGCAGGTAACGACCGCCATCGACCCGGATGATCACGAGGATACGCATCTGTTTGAGGAGACATCTGACGAGGACGATACCATTTGAGTGTTGTTGACCGTATTGGCGTTTTTCCATCGTTCTTTTTACCGCAAGTGTTTGACATGCAGGGAAAAGCGTTGTAGAA
>CAVGBO010000062.1:0-42375 GCA_963627465.1 Phocaeicola dorei | reverse complement strand
CAAAGTGGCAAAGCCACTTTGTCGAGTTTTGCACTCACTCACTGGTCGAACGACTTCGTCGTTCTCCCGGCCGTTCGTTCGTGTAAGGAAGCAATCCTTCGGATTGCTGCGTGAATCGCCGCACATGTCGCCGATTCACGATTGGTAGTTGAAGGGCTTGCGAGCCCTCCAACGCCACCCTAGGTTCGTTGATGGTCTAGGACTTTCTCGCAGGGACAGTTTTAGACCATCAAACCCTATGCTCAGGCTTCCTTGGTTGCCAGGTAAGCCTTGATGTCGCTGATAACCTTATCCACATCGATGCCGTGGCCTGCGCAGCCGTCTTCCAAAGATTCAAAAGCGTGAGCAGGGCAGCCGACGCAATGCATACCGTTCTGCATCAGGATAGCGGCAATGCCACGATCCAGGCTGATCAGTTCGCCCATGGTAGTTTCCTTGCTGATTTCCATTGGTATTTCCTCCGTTTCGCTGGGGCATTCTGCCCCGGTACATGTGTATCTTATCATCGGATGCATCATCCGTCAAGCACTTACAGCTCGTCCTTTAACTCCTCCAAGGAGAAGGGAAACAGCAGCACGCCGTCATCTTCCGAGGCAAGGGTACCGGCCTGAATGAAAAAGACCGGGTCGCCGTTTTCATCCAGATAGAAATCCTCTTCCGGGTAGAATTCCTGGGTCAGCTGCTCGTAGGTCACATCTGCGTTGTAGTTGACGGTGCCGGCAGTGCGCTGGGTTTCAATGTTCTCCCACACCAGCTGCCACACCAGATCATTGGCTTTGGCAGTCTGCCGATCCTGCATCCAGGTATCCGCTTCCTGATCCTCCAGAATGCCCAGCAACCGGGGCAGGCTGGAAGCAATGCCCGCCCGCTCCCCATTGAGCATGAAGGTTTGAGCGGAATAAATCTTCGATGTGCTGCCATTTTGGCAGGACTCGGTGACGAGCAGCACAGACAAGTAGTCCTCATTCAGGCAGGTGACTTGAGAGGTGACGTTGCAGTAAGCCTGCTCCTCCGTGTTCTCCAAGGATTCCGCCAGAATAGGGACAGTGAAGGCAAGTGCATCATCAATCAAGTAGGTGTAGAACTCATTCACCGCTGCCGCTACTTCGCCATCGCCGGAAGCGCGGGGGTAGCTGTAACGGTAAACAAACACAGCAGAGCTTTCATCCGCATCCTCCGGCCAGTATGCAGTGCCTGAAACGCTTTCATCCAGCGTCAGTGTTTCTGCCAGGCAGGGTACAGCGAAAAGGCACAGGGCAAGAACCCATGCAAACAATCGTTTCATCAAAGTGCCTCCTTGTTTTCCCGGGCAAGGTCTTCCGCAGCGGAAATGGCCGCCACGTTGCCTTCCCCTACTGCCTTGGCGATTTGCAAGGGCAGGCCGGTGCAGTCCCCAGCCGCATAGACGCGAGGCATGCTGGTAGCCATCCGCCGATTCACCTGAATGAATCCTCCATCCAGCTTAAGCCCCGGCAGCAGCCGATCAGGGGCAACGGATGGCCGGAAGAGGAAAACCCCGTCATAGGTTTTCTCCCCTTCGCTAGTGGTCAGCAGGATGCGGCCATCCTTTTTAGCAAGGGACAGCGGCTTCCCCGGCAGCAGGGCGAAGGGAGCGTTTACAGGCACGTCATGGGCTGCAAGGCGGTAATAATCCACCTTCCCGGCAAGCCCCGCAAGGAAAGCAGCTTCTTCCACGCCATCTTCCCAGGCGGAAAGCACCGCTACTTCCTTGCCACGATAGAACATACCGTCGCAGGTGCCGCACCAGCTGACACCCCGCCCCAACAGTTCTTCTTCTCCCGGCAGCATTTTAGGTCTGGCAGCACCTACACACAGGGCGACTGCCTTGGATTCCGCAATGTCATTGCCAATCAGGGTCATGAAGCCGCTGCCCATGGGCTGTACCTGTCTAGCTACACCGTGGACGAATTCCGCCCCGGCATGCAGTGCTTGAGCATGAAAGGCTTCCAACAGCGCCTGACCGGAAACATCCGGCAAACCTGGATAATTGGCGATGTGTTCTGCCCGCCACAGCCAGGTATCCTTGGCAGACGCTCCTGCAATGGTCACCTTCAGGTTGCGCTTGCAGGCAGTCATGGCACAGCTGTAGGCAGCCGGGCCGGAACCGATAATCAACAGATCACAGGGATTCATGGCATCTCCTTTGCCTTTGGGCATCATCATCAGAAAGGATTGCTTAGCGTTGATAGGTATACCGAGCGTTCAGCCAAGGCATGTTGTTGTATGTGCTGTAGGCATCGGCATAAATCTCGTAGGTCTCCCCTACCACCCAGGTAGTCTTGGAATAATTCTGCACCAGCACCGGCTGGCTCAGGCCGTCATCACTGGTGTTGATCACCACCATCTGAGGCTTATCGCTGACAGAATACTGCACCTTGCCCTTGATTACGTACACCTGGGTCTTAGCTGCACGGACGGTCATGTTGTTCAGCAGCTCATTATAGTTGGCGGCGTCCATGGGCCAGGCCTTGGTGGTGTAGGTATTGGCCGGTGGCACATAGTACACGGTATAATTTACCACGGAAGACTTCTTCCCCGGCATACTGGCGGTGATGGTAATGGTGTTATCTCCGATGTGATCAAAGACCGCATAGAAACTGAATGCGCCGGTGGTATCCAGGTTGGTAATATTCAAATCCTTATAGGGGCTGGAGACCTCAATATCCGCCCCAGGCATGGTAGTGGCAGACACCAGCATGTAGCTGGAGCTGGTAGACGTGTAGGTATCCGCCGCCAAGTCCAGCGGGATTTCCTGCCGTTCACGGTACAGCACCACTTCCATGGTATTTTCCCGGCAGTACTGGCTGCGGCAGACAACCGTAAACAGGTTATCACCCTGAGGCTGCACCGTAGCATTGTAGGAAAACTCACCGGTTTCCGAATTCACGGTATCGGAGTAATCCTCCCCGTTGATGGTCACCTTAGAGCCGGGGCGCACGGAGAATTTCATGGTATACATGGATGCCGATACTTCGTACCGGGTGGAGTCCGGGGTCAGCAGCTCAATGGGCGACAGAGGAATATCAATTTCGTAGGTAATGGGATCCAGCGGCTTCTGCTGCCCGGAGGTGGTTTTCACGAAGGGGGTTAGTGTAACCTCCATGGTGGCATCCAGATAATCCGTTTTATCGTCATACCAAGTGTGATCCTCCACCTCCACCGTGGCAAAGCCGCCGGTGACAATGTAGGAGGTATGCAGCTCCCGGATGTAGATTTGGGTACCGTCCTCCCCAGGAATCATAATGGTATGAGCAGCCAAGTCATTCTTAATGGAGGCTACCACCGTGGCAGCATTCTGCTCCTTGATGGTCTCCTGACGATTCTTAAAGAAATGATAGCCAAAGAAGGACGCCAAGCCGGTTAGACCTACAATGAGGATAATGATCAGCGCACGAATCAAGTGCCGGGTACCTCTCCGCCGATTGGGCAGCTTGGCCGTAAAGCTTCGAGTTGCTTGAATGGGCGGCATTTGATGAGTGGCGACAAATTCATCCTCGTCCCCCCACATGGGATCAAAGGAACGTCCGCCCTCCAAATCGTTGCCCACAGGCATGATGCGATGGGTCTGGGTGGCGTTGAACTGTCCTCCGTTCGCCTCCTCATCATCCAGCTTGCGGATGCGGACAGTGGTCTTCGGGTCATCTGCCACTTGCCAGAAATCATCATGGGAGGTGTGGCTGCGTACATTCATGCCGGAAGGAGCCGCACCCCGCTTGGCGCCTTCTGCCCGGAGCTGCCGCTGCTTTTCTCTGCCTTCTGCCTTCCGCACCTTTAATTCGGACATTTCCCGAGCCAGCACGTCACGCCGATCCGGAGCCGTTTCCGCATTGCCGTCCTCATCCACCCGGATATAGGCGTTGTTTCGCTGGTCATCCTTCAGGGTGGCCCGCCAGCTGGGTTCCTCCTGCTTATCTTCCTGAGGCAGCTCTGCACCGCAGTACTGGCAAGTAGGGAAGGAAGCCCGGTTCCACTTACCGCATTGGGGACACTTCATGCATTCTTCCTCGTTTACCGCTCAAATTAATCTTCATCATCCAGCACCAGGAAGCTGCTTTGCAGATAATTCTGCATGGCTTCCCGGCAGGCAGGCCAGTCAATTTCCTGTACGGCCATGGCCGCATAGTTGATGGGGGTTGCAGCTCCGTCAATGGGAATGCGCAGTTCCTCCACCGTGCAGCCCCGCAGGTCGTAAGCATAGGATGCGGCCTGCTGCATTTCCTCCAGATTCATGTTGGTCATGGTGGTGTTGGCCATCACGTTATCCACCAGGGACAGGGCTTCGTCCCAGCTGATTTCCCGGCACTGATCCGCCAAGGTAGACAGCACCGTACGGACCCGCTGAGTGCGCATAAAGTCACCGCCGCCGCCGGCCTTGCGGATACGCATGTAAATCACCGCTGCATGGCCGCCGAAGCGGTACGTGCCTGCCCCAGCCATGGAAGGGGTGGTAGAGGTGGAACTGATAGCATACCGCTTCAGGTAGCTGGCTTCCTCGGAATTTACGGTAATATCCACACCGCCCAGGAAGTCGATAATGGTCTGAATCTGGCTGAAGTCAAAGAGGACATACTTCTCCACCTTCACGCCGATATGGGTGCTGATCACCTGACACAGATCTTCCGGGCTGTAATTCTTGGCAATATAGTTAATCCGGCCAATATGCCCGTCCGGCCGCACCACAAGGGCATCCCGAATAAAGGAGGTCAGCATGACACGATGAGCACGGGTATCCAGGGTGACCAGCACAATGCCGTCCGTGTTGCCCAGGTTGCCAGGCTTGCCATGCCACTGATCCACGCACAGCAGCAGGAAGTGGTGCTGTCCGTCAATGGTAGCAGGCAGCTCATCATAAGGAATGGTTTCAATGGGCTTGGGTGTATCCGCCAAAGCCGTTCCGGCCATGGCTACCAGCAGCACCAGGGACATCATCAGGCATAAAATACGCTTCATGAATTTCCTCCTTGATGGAATCTATCGTCCATTTCATTTAACGATACAGCATAGTGTCAGCATCCCGGAGATACTGAACGAAGCCATTATAACATTTCAGGTCAGAAAAAGAAAGATGCGGGGAAGGCGGCTTTCCGCCATACGTTTACGCAAACCCCTTCAGCCGCAAATCCTCCTTGGGCAGTTTTGCCGGATCGTACATCGGAATCAGTTCTTCCAGGGTCGCAGGTCTGCTTTCGTTCTTCCAGGGTCGCAGGTCTGCTTTCCTGCTGCAAGCCGGCTGTATAGGCCAGCCGACCCAGAATTTCTTCCGGGGTGAACCGCTTCAACAATGCCGTCATATCCATATCCCGATCCCGCTTGGCCAATCGGCGTCCCTCTCCATCCATCAGCAAAGGGATATGCAGGTAGGAGGGTGTATCGTATCCCAGCAAACGTTGGAGATAGATTTGCCTGGGCGTGGCAGACAGAATATCTCGCCCCCGAACTACTTCCGTCACCCCGGAAAGGGCATCATCCACCACCACCGCCAGCTGATAGCCATACAACCCATCGGAACGCTGCAAGATGAAATCCCCGCAATCCCGTGCCAGATTTTCTCTTTGCACGCCGTAAAGTCTGTCGGCAAAGGTAATCTCTTCATCCGGGACACGCAGGCGAATGGCCGGTGTTCTGGTCTTTGCCTTTTCTGCCGCTTCTGCTTTGCTCAGGTTCCGGCATGTACCGGGGTAGACCACCACCGTATCTCCCAGATTCGGTGCAACACTGGCCATCAGCTGCGCCCGGGTGCAGAAGCAGGGATAGGTATGCCCCTGCTCCGTCAGATATTGCAAGGCTTGGCGGTAGATTTCGCTCCGCTGGCTTTGGTAAAGAGGTGGCTCATCCCAGGTGAAGCCCAAAGCTGTTAAGTCCTCAATGGCAGCCCTGCTAAGTGACGCCGGGCATCTGGGGATATCCAAATCCTCGATACGAAGGAGAAACCGTCCGCCCTGGCTGCGTGCAGACAGATAAGCCAGCATGGCGCAGAGCACGTTGCCCAAATGCAGCCGTCCGCTGGGCGTAGGGGCAAACCGACCGATTACAGGCTGGGACAAAGGGCAGCATCTCCTCTCGACTCCAGTATAACACGGGTGAAATTTTCGGTAAAGGACTTTCGAGAAAGATAGATTGTCCCAAAGGATGACGGACTTAATCAAACAATGGGAACATCAAAATAGAAAAACTCCCTCTTCCATACGGAAGAGGGAGCGAATGTGCATCAAGCGATTACTTCAGCTCAGCGAAGTACTTGATGGTGCGAACCATCTGGCTGGTGTAGCTGTTCTCGTTGTCGTACCAGGACACAACCTGCACCTGATAAGTATCGTCGTCCAGCTTAGCAACCATGGTCTGGGTAGCGTCGAACAGGGAGCCGTACTTCATGCCGATCACGTCGGAAGAAACGATCTGCTCCTCGTTGTAGCCGAAGGACTCGGAAGCCTGAGCCTTCATGGCGGCGTTCACGGAATCCTTGGTCACGTCCTTGCCCTTCACAACAGCTACCAGAATGGTGGTGGAGCCGGTGGGGACGGGCACGCGCTGAGCAGAGCCGATCAGCTTGCCGTTCAGCTCGGGGATAACCAGGCCGATGGCCTTGGCAGCGCCGGTGGAGTTAGGCACAATGTTCTGTGCGCCAGCACGGGCACGACGCAGGTCGCCCTTGCGCTGGGGACCGTCCAGGATCATCTGGTCACCGGTGTAAGCATGCACGGTGGTCATGATGCCGCTCTGCACAGGATATGCATCGTTCAGAGCCTTGGCCATGGGAGCCAGGCAGTTGGTGGTGCAGCTGGCAGCGGAGATGATCTGGTCATCAGCGGTCAGGGTGTTGTTGTTCACGTTGTACACGATGGTCTTCAGGTCATTGCCGGCAGGAGCGGAGATAACGACCTTCTTGGCACCAGCGTTGATGTGTGCCATGGCCTTGTCCTTGGAGGTGTAGAAGCCGGTGCACTCCAGCACTACGTCTACATCCAGCTTGCCCCAGGGGCACTCGTTAGCGTCCTTCACGGCATAGATCTTGATTTCCTTGCCGTCCACCACGATGGAATCCTCGGTAGCGGACACGGTGTGCTTATTCTCACCGATGCGGCCGCAGTAGGAGCCCTGAGCGGTATCATACTTCAGCAGGTGAGCCAGCATAGCGGGAGAGGTCAAGTCGTTGATAGCAACCACTTCATAGCCCTCAGCGCCGAACATCTGACGGAAAGCCAGACGGCCAATGCGGCCGAAACCATTGATAGCAACTTTCACTGCCATTGGAAAAACCTCCTTAAATCATCACGAGAAAACATCTGGAATTCCCACTCACTATTTTACCCAATTCCTATGAATTTTGCAATAGGCAACCTGACAATTTCTCGACGAAGTGAATTCCCAAAGTAAATGCGCCGTTTTCTCCGATGGTACTGCGTTGGGGCTGGCCAATGACATCTGGATCATGCGTTTTGCTCATTCTTGCCCTTCCCCGCTTTCTTATGCTATAATGAAGCCTATGAATGAAGGAGGGATCTCGCATGGGGGTGTTCGATTTTGATGAGCAGTTTGCCATGTTTGACGCCACCCCGGTGGAGAACCAGTTTATTCTGGAATACATGCCCGGTGCCCGTGGCGCTTATGTAAAGGTATACCTGTACGGGCTGATGCATTGCTATCACCCAACGACGGAAATGAGCGTACAGCAGATGGCTCACGACCTGGACATTTCCCCGGAGCAGGTGCTTGCCGCTTATCGGCACTGGGAGCGGAAGGGGCTCGTCCGCCGTATCAGTGATGATCCACCGTCCTGGCGGTACATCACAGCCAAGCAGCGGCTGTTTATGAATACGGAGCCGGCGGTGGATGATGCGTATGCGGAATTTGCCGAAGCCATGTATGCCCTTTTCGGGGCAGATCGCCGTCCCAGCACCAACGATATGACCATGGCCTACGAGTGGGTGGAGGAAATGAATCTGCCTGCGGACGTGGTGCTGATGCTGGTGCAGCACTGCATTGAAACCAAAGGAAAGCATTTTTCCTTCAATGCAGCGCAGAAGCTGGCCATTCAAATGGCAGACGAGAAGATCATGTCGGTGGAGGACGCAGAGTCCTTCTTCGACCGGGACAAGGCCATCTATGACGGCTGCCGAAAGGTACTCCGCCGCATGGGCAAGCGCCGCCTTCCCTCGGAGGATGAGCAGGCCATGTATCGTCGGTGGAATCGGGACTGGGGCTTTTCCGAGGATGCCATTCTGGATGCCTGTGCGGAGACCACCAAAGGGGATCCGTCCTTCTCCTACTTGGACGGTATCTTGGGCGGCATCAAGAAACGGAATCAAGGTAAGGGCATGCGCTCTGCCAAGGAAGTGGAGGCAGCACGCACTGCCAATGCGGAGCGGATTGCGCCCCTGAAGGCACTCCTAAGCACCATGAATACGGGTGCCACGGTGAATGAAGGCACACTGGCACTGTATGATGAAATGCGGGCATTGTACACCGATGATGTGATTCTGCTGGCAGGCCGGGAATGCGCCAGAGCCGGCAAAGGCATCGATGATGTACAGCTGATGCTCCGCTCCTGGAAGCAGAAAGGAATCCGCAACATTGCCGAGGCTCAGGACTATGTGATGAAGTTCAAAGCCTCCAACGATATTCTGCAAGTGCTGTACGAAGCATGGGGCAAGCGTGGCAAGCCCACGGCAGCGGATCGGACGCTGGTGCAGAAGTGGATGGGCGACATGCAGATGACGGACGAAATGATCCTGCACTGCGGTGCCTTGTCCGGCAAGGCGGAAAATCCCGTGCCTTATCTGGATAAAATGCTGACCTCCCTGCACGAGCAGGGCATCCGAACCCCTGCTCAACTGGAAGCCTCCCGGGCTGCCTATCAGGCACAGCAGGAAAAGGGAAAGGAAACCGTCAAGCCCGGCGGCAAGGTGGTGCGGGAGCAGCAGTACGAGCAGCGTGAATATGAAGTGACCCAAGGCATGACCGAACGGATGGCCAAGCGGCTGAAGGAGCTGAAGTCCAATGCGTAACGAAATCCTGCGTCAGCTGCAATCGGAATACGAGCAGCAGCGCATGCTGGACAGTCAGGAAGAGGATCGCCGCCAAAGGGAAGCCATTCGCCGTTGTCCCGGGCTGAAGGAGCTGCTGGAAGATCGGCAGCAAATCATCTATCACGGCGTCCGTGGGATTCTGGGAGGCACGTCTCAGGCAGAGGATCTGCCCCAGCGCATGTCTCTGCTGAACAGTCGTGTCAACGCCTGTCTGAAGGCCGGCGGTCTGCCGGAAGATTACCTTGCTCCGGTGTATCGCTGCAAGCTTTGCAAGGATACGGGTTACGTGGGCGAGCCGGTGAAAGAAATGTGCGAATGCATGCGCACGGCCTATTATCGGCAGCTTTACCGGCAGGTAGGGCTGGAGGAAGATGATCGGCAGACTTTCGACACCTTCGACCTGTCCGTTTTCCCGGATAAGCCTTTGCCGGATATGCCCTGCACCCAACGGGAAAACATGCAGGTGATTCGGGACATGTGCCGGGATTATGCGGATCGCTATCCCAAGGCAGATACCCAGGATCTGCTGCTGATGGGGCCCAGCGGTCTGGGGAAAACCTTCCTGATGCACGCCATGGCACGGCGATTGCTGGATCGGGGGATGAACGTGCTGCTCATCAGTGCCTATCGCTTTCTGGATACGGCACGGAAGGCCTACTTTGGTGGAAGCGCCGATGCCATGGAAAGTCTCATGACCACCGACGTGCTGCTGCTGGATGACCTGGGCAGTGAACCCCTGATGGAGAACATCACCATCGTCCAGCTGTTTAACCTGATCAACGAGCGCCGCAGCACCGGCCGGGGCACGGTATACTCCACCAACCTGAATGAAAGGGAACTGCGGCAGCGGTATACGGAGCGGATTGCGTCCCGGCTGACGGACAAGCGGAAGTGCGACCTGCTGCTTTTCCGTGGGGATGACATTCGTCGCCTGTAAGGGAGGAAGAACAAGGTGATTCAGCTCTATATCAGCAAAAAGAATTTTGATGTGCAGAAGGCGGAACGCTTCTTTAAGGAGCGGCGCATTCCGGTGCAGGTGATGGACTTGAAGAAGCACCGCCTAGGCGAGCGGGAAGTGCAGACCATGGCGCAGGCTCTGGGCGGGCTCAACAACCTGATTGACCGAGAGGATAAGAAGGTAAAGGAGCACCCGGCTTGTTATTATGACCGGGATAGCCTGCTGCTTCCAGCTGTGTTGGAATGCCCTTGGCTGCTGAAGTCCCCCATTGTGCGCAACGGCAGCAAGTGCACCCTGGGCTATGCCCCGGAAACCTGGGAAGCATGGGGAAAGTAAGTTCCTGAACAAAATGCGCCTCGGCAGATCACTTTCTGCCGAGGCGCATTGGTTTTGCAAGGATTATTCTTCGTCGTCCGTCAGTTCAGGGAAGACAGGCTTGCCGCAGGCAGGGCACCGATAATCTTCATCAAAGTCCACATCGGAGGCCTTGAACTCCAGCTCGTGCTGGCAGTGGGGGCAGGCGTAGGAAATGACTTCGTCATCATCCTCGTCGTCCTCATCTTCATCTTCGTCATCATCGTGATGATGGTGATGACCACATCCACAGCCGCACTCGTCCTCGTCTTCAGCATCGCCGAAGTCGTAGCCATCATCATCATCGTCGTCATAGTAGTCGTCATCATCTTCTTCGAAGAGATCCTCTTCCAATTCGGCCAGATCATCATCGATGCTTTCCACATAGTCGTTCAGCTCGTTGTGAGCTTCGGTCAGCTGGGAAAGATCCTCTGCGGTTTCCGACAGCACGTCCAGAATTTCCAGAATCATGCGGTTGGTATCCTTGTCGGCATTGAGCTTCAGTCCCTCGGCAAGTCCCTTCAGGTAGCTGACACGGTCCGTAAGCTTACTCATAACACATTGCCTCCTTTTGTTCACGCATGTATGCGTGACAATGACAGAAATGGGTTGGGAAAGAAAAACTGCCCGGGGACAACCCACGGGCAGAAGGACTCAGAATCAGGCGCGCTCCATGTACTCGCCGGTGCGGGTATCCACACGGATCATGTCGCCGGTGTTGACGAACAGGGGCACCTGCAGGCTGTAGCCAGTCTCCAGGGTTGCAGGCTTATAGGTGTTGGAAGCGGTGTCGCCCTTGAAGCCAGGCTCGGTGTCGGTCACTTCCAAGGTGACGAAGTTGGGAGCTTCCACAGAGAAGGCACTGCCCTTGAAGAAACGCACGGTCACATTGGTGCCTTCCTTCACGAAAGCGATAGCGTCTTCCACCTGCTCGTGGTTCAGGGGCAGCTGCTCATAGGTCTCGTTGTCCATGAAGTAGTACAGGTCGCCGTCGTTGTACACGTACTGCATTTCCTTGGTCTCGATGATGGCCTTGGGCATCTTGTCGGTGGGGTTGAAGGAGCGCTCAACCACGGCGCCGGTCATCACGTTCTTGATCTTGGTACGCACAAAGGCTGCGCCCTTGCCGGGCTTCACGTGCTGGAAGTCAACGATGGTCCATACGCCGCCGTCCCATTCAACGGTAATACCCTTTTTGAAATCGCCTGCAGTAATCATGATCCATTCCTCCGTCTATGTTCTTATTGATTTGGGTGATTGCTTGTGTGGGTTACAGCACAATCAGCTGCTTAGGTGCCGTGGTCAGTGCTTCATGACCGTTTTCCGTCACCAGCACCGTATTCTCAATGCGGACGCCGCCCAAACCGGGCACGTACACACCGGGCTCCACCGTGATCACGATACCGGGCACAAGGGTATCATGGCAGGTGGGGCTGAAGCGAGGATTCTCATGGATGTCAATGCCTACTGCGTGACCCAGTCCGTGACCGAACCGGCCTGCATAGCCCTGAGCATCAATGTAATCCCGTGCCATCTTGTCAATATCGAAGCAGTTCTTGCCGGGTGCCACAGCATCCTCACAGATGGTCTGTGCATGGAGCACCGTGTCGTAAATGCGGCGCATTTCGGCAGAAGGCTCACCCAGTGCCACCGTGCGGGTCATGTCGGAGCAGTAGCCGCCTACCTTGCAGCCAAAGTCCATGGTGATCATCTCACCCTTGACCAGCTTCTTCTCCGTAGGCACGGCGTGGCACAGGCTGCCGTTGACACCTGAGGCGATGATGGTGTCAAAGGAATTGCCCTGAGCGCCCAGCTTCAGCTGAATGAAATCCAGCTCAATGCGGAGCTCTTTCTCGGTCATGCCTTCGTGAATCTTGCCCAGCACCTCGTCAAAGGCCTTGCTGGTAATGGCGCAGGCACTGCGGATGGCTGCAACCTCAGCCTCGGTCTTCACCTGCCGGAGCACTTCCGGTGCGCCGCTCAGGGGCATATACTGCATATCCCCCACAGCCTTGCGGAGACCTTCGAAATCCTTCACCGTCAGGTAATCGTCCTCATAGCGGAGGGTGGTAATGCCATCCTCCTTGCACAGCTTGGCCAGCCATGCGCTGTGGGAGCAATCCTTGTCGGTCATGACCACCTTGAAGCCAGGGGCCTGACGCTCGGCCTGCTCGGTGTAGCGGAAGTCGGTCACAATCACCCGCTGCTTGCAGGAGATGTACACCACGCCTTCACCGGTGTAGCCTTCGGTGAGATAAAACATATTGGACGGATTGTGCACGGCAACAGCATCAGCCGCACCCAGTCCGAGGTGTTGGATCAGCTTTTCGGAAGCTGTCATGACATTTCACTTGCCTTTCCGTAGATCTTTCTGCCTGCGGGCAGGCAAAAAAGTCCGCAAACCATTGTATCATAAATCATTCTCCTTGAAAAGGTTTTTTTTCAAAGAGTTGCAATCATGGCCGCCGGTATCAGCAAGGCGCATTGGAACTGCCTTCCGCCGGCAGCTCCGCCAGAATGGTGGTGCCTTCGCTGCTGCTTTCCTCCACCCGGATGCTTCCGCCGTGGAGTTGGACGATTTCCCACGCTAGAGACAGTCCCAATCCTGCGCCGCCGCAAGCACGGCTCCGGGATTGATCCACCCGGAAGAAAGGCTGGAATATGCTTTGGTGGTATGCTGCCGGAATGCCCAGCCCCGTATCCCGGACACGAATCATCAGCTTATCGCCTGCCTGACAGACCGTCATGCGGACGCTGCCGCCGGGATGGTTATACTTCACGGCGTTCTCTGCCAGGTTGTATAGCAGGCGATAGATCAGGGTGTCGCTGCCCTGCATAGTACCATCACCTTCATGAGACAGGGTTATGTGCTGCTTTTCCGCCAGGGGCGCCAGGTCGGTGCAAATCTCCTCCATCATGGGTTCCAGCTGAATTTGCTCGTTTCGGGGCAAGGATTGGAGGCTGCTCATTTCCAGCAAGGTTTTGGTCATTTGGGTCAACCGCTCCATTTGCTCTTTCAAGGAAGACAGGAAGGCCGCTGTTTCCGGCATCATTTGCGGATGCTCGGCAGAGAAAAGCTCCAGCTTGGCCTGTATTAGTGCCAGCGGCGTGCGCAGCTCATGGGCGGCATTGCCGGTAAACTGCTTTTGTGCCGCAAAGGCACTGTTCAGCCGCTCCAGCATCTGATTAAAGGAACGGCTCAGCTGGCGAAACTCCGGCAAAGTATCCTCATTGATGCGCATGTCCGCCAGATTATTCATCTGCACCTTTTCCACCTGAGCAGCGAAAGAGTGGAGAGGCTTCAGTGCCCGGCCGCTGACAAAGTAAGCCATGACGCCGCTGAGCAGGGTAACTGCCGCCGTGATGTACCAGTTGGTTGCCCGGAAGCCTTCCTTCGCATCCAGAATCACAATGGTCAATTCCTCATGCATGCCGAGATCCGGGTCAAAGGCAACAGTGCCATCGGCGGTGTAATCCTGTATGGAAGCCCCAATGGCATCCATGTAGTGGTTGCCGGAAAAGCACATGAGCAGCATCATGGCAACGCAGGTTACGCCAATCAAGAGGGACGTCAGCAGGGTAATACGCCATTGCAGGGAAAGCCGCTTCATGGCTCTTCACCTCCCATGACGTAGCCCTCGCCAATGCGGTTGCGAATGGGATCCTCATCCAGCACGCTCCGCAGCTTTTTCCGCAGGGCGGATATATGCACCCGAATGGCATTGCTGAAATTATCCACGCTGCTGTCCCACACATGCTCCATCAATTCTTCCTGACTAACCGGCCGTCCCTGATGGAGCATCAGGTATTCCAGAATGCCAGTTTCCTTCCGGGTCAAGGACAAGACTTGCCCCCGGGCAGTGGCCGTTCTCGCCCGGGTATCGAAGGTAATCTCACCGCAGCGAAGCACCGTTTCCTGCTGCGTAAACTGGCGCAGGGTCAGGCTGCGGATTCGTGCCTCCAGCTCTGCTAAATGGAAAGGCTTGGCCAGATAGTCATTAGCGCCGGCATCCAGCCCCTCCACTTTATCCGTCACCTCGCTGCGGGCGGAAAGAATCAGCACCGGAGTTTCCCGATCCCATTGGCGGAACGTGCGCAGCACCGTCATGCCGTCCTTGCCAGGCAGGTTCAAGTCCAGCAGCACCAGATCATATCGCTCCGCTTCCAATATTGCCAGTGCTTTTTCCCCGTCATAGCAGCAGTCCACGCTGTAGGCAAGGCGGCGCAGGCTCTGGGCGATGGTCTGGCACAGCTCCCGTTCATCCTCGATCACCAAAAACCGCATTGGTCACTTCTCCTTATTGCATCTTGCATTCCCTTCGGTTCTGTTCTATTATACCAGCAGGAGATAAGGTTTGTGTTAACTTTCTTTTCTTAACAGGGACTTTACCCTCCATGTGCTATGATGGCCTCATGAAAGCGGAAAGGGTGATGTGCTTGAGCCACAGGAAGAAAATCTTTTTGCAATGCCTGCTGCTGTATGCCGGCGTGGTAATGATCTGCTACGGGGTGTGGCGGGGAGAGGCCAACACAGTGCTGAGCAAGGCCATCAAGATTTGTCTGGAGTGTGTGGGCATTGGATAAGAAGCATTCAGGCGTATCCCATTTGTTTGCCCGCTTTCGGGGATGGATGCAGGCGGCGGCCACCCTGCTGACCAACATTCACCTGCCCAACTTTTTCAAAGGAACCCTTTACAAAGGGGATGCGAAAACCGTCTGTGTGCCGGGGCTGAACTGCTATTCCTGCCCGGCGGCTACCGGCGCATGTCCTATTGGCTCCCTGCAGGCGGTGATTGGTTCCCCCAAGTTCAGCTTTTCCTATTATATTGTGGGCATTCTGATCTTGTTCGGCGTTCTGCTGGGACGGTTCATTTGCGGATTCCTGTGTCCCTTCGGCTGGTTTCAGGAGCTGCTGCACAAGATCCCCTGCAAGAAGTTTTCCACCAAGAAGCTGAAGCCCCTCACCTACCTGAAGTATGTCATTCTGCTGGTGATGGTCATTCTTTTGCCGGCACTGGCAGTGAATGACGTAGGCATGGGAGATCCCTTCTTCTGCAAGTACCTTTGTCCCCAAGGCGTGCTGGAAGGAGCTATCCCCCTGTCCATTGTGAATTCCGGCATTCGGGAAGCTCTGGGCGACTTGTTCACATGGAAGTTCTGTGTGCTGATGACAGTCGTGATCCTCAGCGTGCTATTCTATCGCCCCTTCTGCAAGTGGCTGTGCCCTTTGGGAGCAATTTACGGCCTGATGAACAAAGTCTCCCTGTGCCAGATGAAGGTGGACAAGCACAAGTGTGTCTCCTGCGGGAAGTGTGCCAAGGCCTGCAAAATGGACGTGGACGTGACCAAGACCCCCAACCACACCGAGTGCATCCGATGTGGAATGTGTATCCGTGCCTGCCCAACCAAGGCCGTGCGTTATCGCTACGGCTTTGGCACTGGTAAAGATAAGGCAGCGGCCGATGCGCCGCAAGAAATTCAGTTAGTGAAAGAACAGGAGGAACAACCATGAAGAAATTTTTGATGACGTTGCTGACCCTTGTGCTGGTATGCAGCATGACCCTTGCAAGCACGGCGTGGGCAGAGGTTGACACCACCATGACAGCCGAGGAAGCCGCCGCCAAGTATCTGGAACTGAAGGATCAGGAAAATGCCATTCTGGCCGAAAACGCCGCCCTGTGGGAAAAGGTTTTCCTGGCCATGGACAAGGACAAGGCCATGATCTCCGTTGCTACCGGAGAGAACTATGGCAAGTTCCTGCTGGATACCATCGAATCCGCCAAGGATCAGTTCACGGCAGAAGAGCTGACCCTGATCACCGGGGAAGCAGAAAAGATTCAGACCATCGAAGATGATGTGGAAGCCTTGGTAGCTGCATACCCCAACGCCAAGCAGGACGCCATTGACGGCAACACCGGCACCATGAGCGTGCCTGCGGATGCCAGCATGGTGGTGTCCTCGGACAGCAGCATGGAAGTATCTGCCGATGCCGCCGGCGTCACCGTCACCATGGACGACACAGCTGAAAAGTTCCCTGCCTTTGAAGGCATGGACTTGGATGGCAATGCGGTAAACAGCAGCGAGCTCTTCGCCGCCAATGCGGTAACGGTGGTCAACTTCTGGTTCACCACCTGCAGCCCCTGCGTAGGCGAGCTCAGTGAGCTGGACGCCATGAACAAGGAACTGGCTGAAAAGGGCGGTGCCCTCATCGGCATCAATGCCTTCACCCTGGACGGGGATGCGGATGCCATCGCAGAAGCCAAGGCCGTGCTGGAAAAGAAGGGTGCTACCTATCAGAATGTGTACTTTGCCAGCGACAGCGAGGCTGGTCAGTTCACCAATAACATTTTCGCCTATCCTACCACCTATGTGGTTGACCGGAACGGCAACCTGGTGGGAGATCCCATCGTTGGTGCCATCACCGGCGAAAATCAGGCAAAGGCACTGCAGGAGCTGATTGATCAGGCTCTTGCCGTCGATGCCGCCAAGTAAGTCTGCACATCCTTTCCCTGTGCACCTCCTCCGAAGTCTGTTGGCTTCGGGGGAGGCTTTTTTGTTGGCTGCAATCTTCTGTGGTGCCGATGTGGTGGCTTTCCTGAATATTTTCTTGAAGGAACAGGGGTTTAATGGTATACTATATTTTGAGTTTCCATGCTATGGTGCTCCCCGTTCCTGGCCTTGGCCTTGACCGGATAAGATGATGATCCAATGATTAAGGAGATACAGTATGCTTGATTTTGTAAAGCGCCTGCTGGGAGGCGGGAAGGATGCGGAAATCAAAAAGCTCCGCAAAACCGTAGAGGCTGTGGAAGCCCTGGAGGATGAATACCGGAAGCTGACGGATGAGCAGCTGCGGGCAAAGACGGACGAATTCCGTCAGCGGCTGCAAAACGGCGAAACGGAAGACGATATTCTGCCGGAAGCCTTTGCCACCATCCGTGAGGCAGACGACCGGGTGCTGGGCATGCGTCCCTACCATGTACAGCTGCTGGGCGGCATTGTGCTGCATCAGGGACGTATCGCCGAGATGAAGACCGGTGAAGGCAAAACCCTGGTGGCCACCCTGCCTTCCTATCTGAATGCACTGAGCGGCAAGGGCGTCCACGTGGTGACGGTGAACGATTATCTGGCTCGCCGTGACAGTGAGTGGATGGGCAAGGTGCACCGCTTCCTGGGTCTCAGTGTGGGCTTGATCGTCCATGATATGGACAGTGCCGAGCGCCGCAAGGCCTATGCCTGCGACATTACCTACGGCACCAACAATGAGCTGGGCTTTGACTACCTGCGGGACAACATGGTCATCCGCAAGTCGGAGCTGACTCAGCGTGGTCACCACTACGCCATCGTGGACGAAGTGGACTCCATCCTGATTGACGAAGCCCGTACGCCTCTGATCATTTCCGGTCAGGGTGACAAGAGCACCGTGCTCTACGAGAAGGCAGACATGGTAGTGCGGAACCTGAAGCGGGACGAGCACTACACCGTAGACGAGAAGAAGAAGTCCGTTGCCCTGACGGATGAAGGTGCCCAGAAGGTGGAACGTGCCTTCGAAATTGAAAACCTGAACGATGCGGAAAATGCCGAGCTGAACCATCACATCAACTGCGCCCTCCGTGCCAATGTGCTGATGAAGCGGGACGTGGATTATGTGGTACAGAACGGTCAGGTGGTCATTGTGGACGAGTTCACCGGACGGTTGATGATCGGCCGCCGGTATTCTGAGGGTCTCCATCAGGCCATCGAGGCCAAGGAGCATGTGAAGGTGGAGCGGGAAAGCAAGACCCTGGCCACCATCACCTTCCAGAATTACTTCCGCATGTATGAAAAGCTGGCCGGCATGACGGGTACCGCCAAGACGGAAGAGGCCGAATTCCAGGGCATTTACAGCCTGGACGTGGTGGAGATCCCCACCAACAAGCCCAACATCCGCAAGGATTTGGACGACATGGTGTACAAGAACAAGGCTGCCAAGTTCAACGCTGTGCTGGCCGCCATTGAAGAACATCATGCCAAGGGACAGCCTGTGTTGGTGGGCACCGTAACGGTGGAAACCAGCGAGATGCTCTCCGGCCTGCTGCGGCGCAAGAATATCCCCCACGAAGTGCTGAACGCCAAGAACCACGCCAAGGAAGCAGAAATCGTAGCCCAGGCAGGTCACTGGGGTGCGGTGACCATCGCCACCAACATGGCTGGCCGTGGTACGGACATTCTGCTGGGCGGCAATGCAGATTTCCTGGCACGGCGTGCCATGCGGCAGGAAGGCTTCGACGATGAAATGATCGAGAATGCTACCGGCCACAATGAGGAAGTATCGGAAGAAGTGCTGGCTGCACGGAACCGCTACAACGAGCTGTACGCCCAGTTCAAGAAAGAAACCGATGCGGAGCACGAACGTGTGCTGCAGACCGGCGGCCTGCATATCATCGGCACCGAGCGGCACGAAAGCCGCCGGATTGATAATCAGCTCCGTGGCCGTGCCGCTCGTCAGGGCGACCCGGGCTCCACCCAGTTCTTCATCTCTCTGGAAGATGACCTGATGCGGCTGTTCGGTTCCGAGCGCATCGGTGCCATGGTAGAACGGTTAGGTCTGAAGGACGATGAGCCTCTGCAGGCCGGCATGCTGACCAAACAGATTGAAGCCGCCCAGAAGCGGATTGAAGGCCGGAACTTTGACATTCGTAAGCACGTGCTGGAATATGACGATGTGATGAACCGTCAGCGTGAGGTGATCTACCGTCAGCGCCGTCAAGTGCTCATGGGTGAAAACGTTCACGAAGCGGTTACCCGCATGGCGGACAAGATCATCGACTTCGCCATGGATCGCTTCTGCGTGGATCCGGACGGTGCAGACTGGGATATGACCCAGCTGACCAACTATCTGGAGAACCTGTGCCTGCACCACGGCTGTGTAGAAAAGTGCAAGGCCATTGCGGATGAGGACGGTCGTGATGCCTTCATCGAGGCACTGAAGCAAGATGCTCATGCCTTCTATGCAGAGCGTGAAAAGGAACTGACGGAAATCGGCGTGGATATGCGGGAGTTCGAGCGCACCATGCTGCTGGTTTCCGTTGACCGCCGCTGGATGGATCACATTGACGCCATGGATCAGCTCCGTGACGGCATCGGCTACCGTGCCTACAGTGGTAAGAACCCTGTGACCGAGTACCAGATCGAAGCCGGTGCTATGTTTGCCGAGCTGAATCACCTGATTCAGGAGGATACGGTGCGCCGCCTGTATCAGGCACGGATTCAGCGTCAGCCGGAGCGGGTGCAGCAGGTGAAGCCTGTGGAAGCCCGGGTTGGTGGGGATCAGCCCAAGCAGCCCCGCCGGGTCAAGTCCTCCGAAAAGGTAGGCCGGAATGATCCCTGCCCCTGCGGCAGCGGCAAGAAGTACAAGAACTGCTGCGGCAAGGATCAGGCTGAATAAAGCTGCGATGCATAACGGATACAACCCACGCTTTCTAACCCACGCTTTCTAAAAGAGAGGATACGCTGTACAATGCTGGAACTGGAACAATATACCCGGGACGTGGGAAACGTCCGCAACCAAATCATCACCGCCGGTGAGGCCCTGCATGTGGATCACATTCGGGAGCAGATTGACGAGCTGACAGAGGAAATGAATCAGCCCGAATTCTGGAACGATGCGGATCATTCCGCCAAGGTGAACCAGAAGCTGGGCAAGCTGAAGGATCGGCTGGAGCACTATGAGAAACTTCTCTCCACGGCGGACGACATCGAAGTGATGATCTCCCTGGCCGAGGAAGAGAATGACGACTCCATGGGCGAGGAAATCGGCATTGAGCTGACCAAGCTGAAGGAGCAGTCCGATGCGCTGGAGCTGGAAACCCTGATGCGGGGCGACTATGACGATTCCGATGCCATTCTGTCCCTCCATGCCGGTGCAGGCGGAACGGAAGCCCAGGACTGGACCCAGATGCTGTACCGCATGTACACCCGGTACTGCGAGCAGATGGGCTTCCAAGTGAAGCTGCTGGATCTGCTGGACGGTGACGAAGCCGGCATTAAGTCCGTAACCTTTGAGGTCAGCGGCGACCATGCCTATGGCTATCTCCGTGGCGAGAAGGGTGTGCACCGCTTGGTGCGTATCAGTCCCTTTGATGCCAACGCTCGTCGGCACACCTCCTTTGCTTCTCTGGACGTGGCTCCTATTCTGGACGATGACGACGGAGAAATCGAAATCAACATGAAGGATGTGCGGGTGGATACCTACCACTCCTCCGGTGCAGGCGGACAGAACGTGAACAAGACCAGTTCCGCCGTGCGTATGACCCACTTCCCCTCCGGCATTGTGGTCAGCTGCCAGACCGAGCGTGACCAGGTGCAGAACCGGGCAACCTGCTTGAAGATGTTGAAGGCCAAGCTGCTGGAAATCCGTGAACGGGAAAAGGAACAGCAGATGGCGGACATCAAGGGCGAAATGAAGAAGATCGAATGGGGCAGCCAGATCCGCTCCTATGTGTTCCAGCCCTACACCATGGTGAAGGATCACCGAACGGGCTACGAAGTGGGCAACATTGAGGACGTGATGGACGGCAATCTGGAAGGCTTTGTGACGGCCTACCTGAAGATGCAGTAATCGCCTGCCATGAAACGAGCCTGCATGTTCCTTGTAGGGTTTCTGCTGTCCCTGTCGCTGGCGGTGCTGACGCTGTCCGCCCTGATAGGCGGCAGTGCTGCTTCCTCCTCCGTGATGCAGTCCATGCTGACAAGCCATTCCTCCTATGCGGAGACAGGCCTGCCGGATGCTGAGTATGCAGGCATGGCCTCCATGATGGCCAAATACCTGGCAGGAGGCAACACCTCATTCCAGTACACCTTCACCAATGAAGAAGGCACGGAAGTCAGCTGCTTTAATACCAGAGAGCAGACCCACATGGCGGATTGCTTGCAGCTTTTCCACCTGTGCAGAGGCATCATGCTTCTGTCCGCCGCCGTAACCTGCCTGTGCATCCTTGCGCTTGTGCTGGGGAAGCATTGGGGCAGGGGGACGGTTGGATTCATGACCGGAAACGGGCTGGTGCTGCTTTTGTGCCTGACGCTGGTGGTGTGGGGACTGGCAGACTTTGAGGGGCTGTTCGTCCGCTTTCACCAGGCCTTCTTCAGCAATGACCTGTGGCTGCTGAATCCCCAGACGGATTTGCTGATTCGGCTCATGCCCACCCAATTCTTTGTGGACTGGGCAGCCATTATTGCCGGGCTTTGGCTGACCGGTCTGGTCGCTGCCACGGTGGTTGCAGGCATCCTCTGCCGCCGGCAGCATCATCCATGATTTTTTCTCGAATTCCCGATTAAAGAAGGTACCGTAATGGATTTTGAACAGGCCATGGCCGAAAAAGCAGCAAACCTTTGCCAAAAGGATACTGTACGGATTCTCTCTTTGGAAAGCTCCTGCGATGAAACGGCTGCGGCGATTATTGAAAACGGACGCAAAATCTGCGCCAATGTGATTTTCAGCCAAATCGACCTGCACGCCCTGTACGGGGGCGTGGTGCCGGAAATCGCCAGCCGTGCCCATGTGGAGGCCTGCGACCGGGTGATTGATCAGGCACTGGCGGAAGCCGGCATGACCTTTGACGACATTGACGCCCTTGCCGTGACCTACGGTCCCGGACTGGTGGGGGCATTGCTGACCGGCGTCAACTGCATGAAGGGGCTAAGCTACGCCCTGCAAAAGCCCCTGATTCCGGTGAATCACATTGAAGGTCACGTGTCCGCCAACTATCTGACTCATCCTGACCTGAAGCCTCCCTTTGTATGTCTAGTGGTGTCCGGCGGACACAGTCATCTGGTGCGGGTGGAGGATTACGGCGTTTACACCTTGCTGGGGCAAACCTTTGACGATGCGGCAGGGGAAGCCTTCGACAAGGCGGCTCGGGTGCTGGGACTTCCGTACCCCGGTGGTCCCCGGATTGACGCATTGGCAGAGGAAGGCAATCCTCACGCTTTTCAGCTGCCCCATCCCCACACGGAAGGGCGATATGATTATTCCTTTTCCGGGCTGAAAACGGCTTTCCTGAACCTTGCCCACAAGGCAGAACAGAAGGGTGAAATGCTGAACAAGGCGGACATGGCTGCTACCTTCCGGTATGCGGTGGTGTCCAGCCTGGTGGATAAGGCGATCCTAGCTGCTAAGGAAACCCATGCGCCTGCCCTGGCCATGGCCGGAGGCGTATCCGCCAATCGGCTGCTGCGGCGCATGATGCAGGAAGCCTGTGACAAGGCTGGCTTGCCCCTGTACATGCCCAAGCTGGGGCTGTGCACGGATAACGGTGCCATGATCGGCTCGGCGGCCTATTATCGGCTGCTTCGGGGTGAAATTGCGCCCCTGACCCTGAACGCCCAGCCTGCCCTGCGCTTGGTGTAAAGCACCGCCACAAGGAGGGAATTTGCGCTTGCGAGAGAAACTGACAAGAGCCGTGAAGTGCTTCCTTTACGGCGGATATTCTCTGGACGTGTTCCGCCTATACGCAGACGAGGTGGTGGCCACCAACTGGCAGCTGCTGAAGGTGCTGTGCCGCATGATGGCCGGGCTGTGCGTCATCGCCATCATTCCGGTACTGTTGATCGATGATATTCGTTCCCTGCTGCCGGAGGTCATTGCACTGATTGTTATCTGCCTCATTGCCTGGTTTGTGGGGCAGTGGCAGCACATTAAGGGAAAGAAATGGCCCAGCAACGGTGCCTATCTCATCGGTTTCTGCTTCAGCCTGGTGATTATCTACTTTAACTGCACCCGGAAGACATCCAACGCCACTGCTCTTTTCTGCGGCATGCAGCTGCTCATGTGTGTGTACATCCTGGACTATCCCCTGCGGCTAACGCTGGTAAATGCAGTGCTGTCCATCTGCTATATTCTCAGCGTGGCACTGTCTTCCATGCCGAGGAACGTGGCATCGGATACGCTGGCCATCTGCATTTTCTTCTTGGTGAATCAGGCGGTGATGCAGAACTTCACCCACAGCCGCTTGAGTCAGATTATCGGCCGGGCAGAATTGGTGAATCAGCGGGATACGGACAGCCTGACCCGACTGAATACCCGAGCCTGTGCGGAGCGGCGCATTACAGCAGCCCTGTACACCGGCAGCAAGGATGCAGCCATGATGCTCTTTGACCTGGATCATTTCAAGGAACTGAACGACCAGTTGGGTCATCGGTTGGGGGATCAGGCACTGCAGGAAGTAGCCAGAGATGTGCAGAGCCTGTTCCGTACCACGGATGTGCTGTGCCGACTGGGCGGCGATGAGTTCATGATTTTCATTCCGGACATTCCGGATACCACCCTGTTGGAAAACCGTGCCCAGCTTGTGGTGGAAACCGTCCGCCGGGTGATGACCGATGAAACCGGCAGCAGTGTTGCCATTACCGCCAGCCTGGGCGTTGCCTATGCACAGGACACGGGCATGACCTTTGACAAGCTGTACCGCCGTGCAGACCAAGCCATGTATCGGGCAAAATGGGCAGGCGGGAATTGCTTCCGTGTATGGCAAAAAGGAGAGGAAAGCTAAGATGAAAAAGAAGGATCTCTGGCAGGCCGTTAAGTTTACCCTGTTTTCCGCTTCCGCAGGACTGATTCAGGTGCTCAGCTATACGCTGCTCCATGAAGTCTGCGGCCTGACGGATTACTGGCTGAGCTATGTCCCCTCTCTGGTGCTCAGCGTACTGTGGAACTTTACCTTTAACCGGAAGTACACCTTCCGCTCCGATGCCAGCCTGCCCCGTTCCATGGCACTGGTCGCCCTGTACTATCTGGTGTTCACCCCCCTGTCTGCCTGGTGGGGCACGGCACTGGCCAACGCAGGTATGATCCACTGGCTGGTGGAAGCCTTGAACATGCTGATCAACTTTGTCACCGAATATTTCTACCAGCGCCTCGTGGTCTACCGGGGCACCATTGACACCAACAAGGAAGCAGCCAAGCAGTCTGAACAAGACTGATGCACTGATAAAGCAAAACACCGTTTCACGTTGAACCCTCAAGGAGGAAAGCAAACCATGCGCATTGATGGACGTACCCCTGATGAACCCCGTAAGGTCAAGATTGAAACCGACTTTGTACGCACCGCCGACGGCAGCTGCCTGATTGCCACCGGGAACACCCGGGTGATCTGCACCGCTTCGGTTGAGGACACGGTTCCCCCCTTCCTGAAAGGCAAGGGACAAGGCTGGGTCACGGCGGAATACGCCATGCTGCCTGCCTCCACCGGCGTGCGGAAAAAGCGTGACGGGGTGAAAAAGGACGGCCGGAGCGTGGAGATTCAGCGGCTCATCGGCCGTGCCCTGCGGCAGGCTGTGGACATGGAACTGCTGGGAGAAAGAACCATCACCCTGGACTGCGACGTGCTGGAAGCCGACGGCGGCACCCGCACCGCATCCATTACCGGTGCCATGGTAGCACTCACCTGCGCTGTAGATAAGCTGGTGAAGGAAGGCAAGCTGACCATGTCCCCCATCCGGCATCAGGTGGCCGCTATTTCCTGCGGCGTGGTGAATGATACCCCCTGTCTGGATCTGTGCTATGAAGAGGACAGCCATGCCCAGGTGGACATGAATCTGGTGATGAATGAGCACGGCGAGTTTATTGAACTGCAGGGCACCGGGGAAGGCCGGGCGTTTACCCGAGAAGAGCTGGATACCCTGATGACCTACGGGGAAAAGGGCGTCCGTGCCCTAATGAAGGCGCAGCGGCGTGCCCTGGGTGACCGGGTGCGGCATATTGACCCCAAGCCGCCGCTGGTGGTGGCTTCCGGCAACGAGCACAAGCTGAAGGAACTGCGGGACATCTTTAAGGATTACTACACCGTGATCAGCATGTATACCGCCGGTTTCCATGGAGAAATTGAAGAGACGGGAGAAACCTTTGCGGAGAACGCTGTCATCAAGGCGGAAAAGGTTTGCGAAGCCACCGGTCTGCCCACACTGGCAGACGACAGCGGCCTTGCAGTGGATGAGCTGGATGGCGAACCCGGCGTGTATTCTGCCCGGTATGCCGGCGTTCACGGAGACGACAAGGCCAATAATGCCTTGCTGCTGCGGCGGATGAAGGGCAAGTTCCCCCGGACGGCAGCGTTCCACTGTGCTCTGGCACTGAAAATCCCCGGCGAGGAACCCAAGGTGGTAGAAGGGGTATGCCCCGGTCTGCTGCTGGAGGAAGAGCGGGGAGAGGGTGGCTTCGGCTATGATCCCCTGTTCCTGTATGAGCCGCTGAACAAAACCTTCGCCGAAATGACGGAGGAAGAGAAGAACGCTGTCAGCCACCGTGCCCGTGCCTGCGAAAAGATGCTGGAAGTCATGAAGGAGTCTGCCAAATGAAGCGGGCAGTGATCCTTTCCGACAGCCACGGAGATGAAGAAGGGCTTCGGTGGATGCTGGAGCAGCTGTGGAAAACCACAGGGACTGTGGATTATTACATTCATCTAGGGGATGGCGCAAGAGACTTTCAGCGGCTGGAAAACTTCCTGCTTATGCGAGATCCCAAGTGCATCCCCGTAGGGGTCAAGGGCAACTGCGACCTGGGTGTAGACGATGTGCCCATGCAGCGGCTGATCCGCTTCGGCGATGCGTACCTGCTGGTGTGCCACGGTCATCACTATGCTGTGAAGCAGACCTATGGAGTGCTGGCACATCACGCTCGGGAGCTGGGCTGTCAGGCGGCTTTGTTCGGTCACACCCACTGCCCCTTGTGCAAAACGGAGGACGGACTGCTGCTGCTGAATCCCGGCAGTGCGGCGGATGGCCGCTTGGCCCTGCTGACGGTGGATGATGCAGGCCATCTGCAGGCGGAGCTGAAGGAATTTTAGGGAGGTTCGTGCACATGAAAGGTTTGGTTCGTGTTGGTGCTGCGGTGCCCCATCTTCACCTGGGCAATGTGCAGAAGAATGTGGAAGCCCATTTGGCCATGATGCAGGAAGCCGCAGCGCATCATGCCTCTCTGGTGGTGTTTCCTGAATTGTCCCTGACAGGCTATACCTGCGGTGATTTATTCTTTCAGAAGTCCTTGCTGGACGGGGTCGTTAGCGGTATTCAGCAGCTGTGCAGAGAAATACCGGAAGGACTGACGGCTGTGGTCGGTGCTCCTGTGGCAGGGAACGGCGGACTGTACAACTGTGCTGTCGTCCTTCACAAGGACGATACGGACGGCATCGTGGCGGTGATTCCGAAGGAATATCTGCCCAACAACGGAGAATTTTACGAGAAGCGGTGGTTTTCCACCCTGCCGGAGGATTATGCGCAGGAGACTACTTCCGCCAATCCCCTGCTAAAGAAGATGCGGTCTCAGCCCCAGGTGATTCGCAGCCGGGATGGGGTTGCCTTTGGGGTGGAGCTGTGCGAGGATCTTTGGTCTCCCCTGCCCCCCAGCACTATGCTGGCACTGAACGGGGCAGAGATCATTGTGAACCTTTCTGCCTCCAACGAGCTGATTGGCAAGCGGGAATATCGGCAGGAGCTGGTTCGGCAGCAATCTGCCAGAGAATTGTGCGGCTATGTGTACGTATCCGCCGGCAGCGGGGAATCCACCAGCGACTTGGTCTTTTCCGGCCACAGCATGATTGCCTCCTGCGGCACCATGCTGAAGGAAAACGAAGGCTACCTGGCGGACGATTATCTCCTGTATGCGGACATTGATGTGGAGCGGATTCGGGCAGACCGGATGCGGCAGTCCAGCTTCCGGGATGCATCTGCCCGGTGGATGCAAAAGAAAGAAAGCGCATCCTTCGCCTATGCGGGGGATTTGTACCTGCCGGATGACGTGCCGACCCTGATGCGGGTGGGCAAGCATCCCTTCATTCCTTCCGACAAGGCGCAGCGACAGATGCGGTGCGAGCAGATCTTCGCCATGCAGGCCACGGCACTGGCACGGCGGCTGGCCATTACTGGCGGCAAGGTTGTGGTGGGGATTTCCGGCGGATTGGATTCCACCCTTGCCCTGCTGGCAGCCTGCAAGGCCATGGATATGATGGGCAAGTCCCGGGAGAACATTCTGGGCATTACCATGCCTTGCTTCGGTACCACGGACTGGACGTATCAGTCTGCACTGGAATTGATGCGCACCTTGGGTGTCAGCCAGCGGGAGATTCCCATTCATGAGGCAGTTCGGCTGCACTTCCGGGATATTGGTCATGATGAAAACGACCATTCCGTGACCTATGAAAATGCGCAGGCTCGTGAGCGCACCCAGATCCTGATGGATGTGGCCAATCAATTTGGCGGCATTGTGCTGGGCACAGGGGATTTGTCGGAAATTGCCCTGGGCTGGTGCACCTACAATGCGGATCACATGAGCATGTATGGCGTCAACAGCGGCGTGCCCAAGACCCTGGTTCGCTGGGTGATTCAGGCAGCGGCAGACGGAGAGGATTTTGCTCCTGCACGGCAGGTGCTGCTGCGGATACTGGATACCCCCATCAGCCCGGAGCTTTTGCCCCCGGATGAGCAGGGCAACATTGCCCAGCAGACGGAGGACTTGGTAGGACCTTACGCCCTGCATGATTTCTTCCTGTACTATGCGGTTCGTTTCGGCTTCCGTCCCGAAAAGATCTATGCCATGTGCTGCACCGCCTTTGCGGAAGACTTCGACAAAGCTACCATCCTGAAGTGGCTGAAGAACTTCTATCGCCGCTTCTTTAACCAGCAGTTCAAGCGGAACTGTATGCCGGACGGGGTGAAAATCGGCTCCATCGCCCTCAGCCCTCGCGGGGACTGGCGGATGCCTTCCGATGCGGAAGTTAAGGTGTGGATGGATGCCTGTGAAGCCCTGCAAGCTTAAGATACACACTCCTCTTTTCAACTGTGCCCTGTTTTATGCAGGGAGAAAGGAAGCTGTATGCAATACGAAACATCCATCCCTGTGGAAGAAGTAGCTCGCTGCCTGCTTTGTGAACCTGCCCAATGCTCCGGTGCCTGCCCCAAGGGGATCGATCCCGCTCGCCTGCTGCGCTCCCTTCGGTTTGAAAACCCGGTAGGGGCAGGAAAGCGGCTGGGTGAGGATAATCCCTGCAAGGATTGCCCGGCACCCTGCGAAAAAGCCTGCACCCATCGGAACAATCCCATTCAGATCAAGCGGGTGCTGACCCATCTGCATGAGGATCGGCAGAACTGGGAGGACATTCCTGCCACGCCGGTAGATCTCAGTTGTGAATTTCTTGGGGTGCTCCTGGAAAATCCCTTCCTGCTGTCTTCCTCTGTGGTCGCCAGCACCTATGAGAAGATTGCCCGTGCCTTTGATATGGGCTGGGCTGGTGCCTGCTTCAAGACCATGTGCGACTTCATCCCCCGGGAGGCGTCCCCTCGGTATTCTGCCCTGCCGGCGGAGCATGGCTTCTGTGGCTTCAAGAACATCGAGCAGCTTTCCTGCAACGGGCTGGAAGCGGATTTGGCCATTATTCGCCGGCTGAAGAAGGACTACCCCACCAAGGTCATCATTGCCTCCATCATGGGGCGAAACGATGAAGAATGGGAACGTCTGGCACGCCTGTCCCAAGAAGCCGGGGCAGACATCATTGAGTGTAACTTCTCCTGCCCCAATATGGAGCAGCACGATTTGGGCGTAGACATCGGCCAAAGCCCGGAGGCTGTCGCCCGGTGCACGGAAGCGGCACGCAGAGGCTGCACCATTCCCCTGCTGGCCAAGCTGACCCCCAATGTAGCAGACATGCGTCCCTTTGCCCGGGTCGCCATGGCGCACGGTGCAGACGGCATTGCGGCCATTAACACCGTGAAAAGCCTGATGGGCATGAACCTGGATACTTACACCACCGAGCCCTCCGTTCGTGGACGCTCCGGGGTAGGCGGCTATTCCGGACGAGCGGTGAAGCCCATTGCTTTGCGGTTCATTTGGGAAATGGCAGCTGACCCGGAAATGAAGCCCCTGCCCATCAGCGGCATGGGCGGCATTGACACCTGGCGGGATGCAGCGGAGTTCCTGCTGCTGGGTGCAAATCATGTGCAGATTACCACCTCCGTGATGCAGTACGGCGCACGGATCATCGATGACCTGAAGGACGGCTTGACCTGGTACCTTCGGGAAAAAGCCCTGACCCGCCTGTCCGACTTGGAAGGCCTGGGCGTAGAAAATGTCACCGAGCTGGATGAACTGAACCGGCAAACCAAGCTGCTGCCTAAGTTTGACCGGCAGAAGTGCCTTGGCTGCGGCCGCTGCGTGCTTTCCTGCCGTGACGGCGGACATGAGGCACTGCGGCTGGTGAATGGCAAGCCGGTGATGGATCCACGCACCTGCGTAGGCTGTCACCTATGCGTGCTGGTGTGCCCCATGAAAGCCATTAGCCCCTACGGCAAGCGGGTGGATGTGTAAGGATATTGGCGGAAGACGCTTCGTGAAGGAGTGCCTTCCGCTTCTTTCGTTCGAAAGATTGTATGCGATAGCATCATGAAAAAAACGATCAGGTGTGCTATAATGGGCGAAAAGAACCGTGCACGGCACAGGAAAGAAGGATGAACATGAGTGTACCTCGTATTCTTGTGGTAGGCAGCTTCTCCATGGATTTAACCACCACCACCGGCGTTTTCCCTGCCTCCGGCGAAACGGTATTGGGCAAGGGATTCACCACAGCACCCGGCGGCAAGGGCAACAATCAGGCGGTACAGGCGGCCCGGCTGGGGGCACAGGTAACCATGGTAGGCAAGGTGGGCATGGACAGCTTTGGTGATCAGGTGCTGGCCGCTGCGGAAAAGGCCGGGGTCAACGTGCAGCGTGTACTGCGGGATGATCATGGTGCCTCCACCGGCATCGCCACCATTCTGCTGGAGGAGGATGCACAGGGCAACCGGCACAATCGCATCATCGTTGTGGGCGGTTCCAACATGACCCTGACGGTGGAGGACGTGTCCTTCCTGGAGAAGGACATTGCTGACTTTGACATGGTGCTGCTGCAGTTTGAAATCCCCATGGCGGTGAACGTAGCCGTAGCCCAGTGGGCGAAACAGGCAGGGGTGCCGGTCATGGTGAACCCTGCCCCGGCAGCAGCGATACCGGCAGAATTGCTGCAATACGCCACCTATCTTTCTCCCAACGAGCATGAAGCTGCTGCCCTGACCGGCATACCGATTCGCACGGAAAAGAAGCTGAACAAAGCAGATGTGCAGGCCGCCTGCGATGCTCTACGCCATCAGGGGGTGGAACATGTGCTGATTACCCTTGGGGAAAACGGAGCCGCCTTGGTGGACGATACAGGACTGCACTATCTGCCCAGCGTGCCGGACGTGCCGGTGGCTGACCCGACGGCAGCAGGAGACAGCTTTGTTGCAGCCTTCTGTGTTGGCATCAGTGCCGGACTCAATCAGGTGCAGGCTATGGACTTTGCTCGGAATGCGGCGGCCATTACCGTCTCTCAGGTGGGCGCACAGCCCAGTCTGCCGACACTGGCAGAGGTAAGGGAGATTCTGGACTATTATGGAGAACTTGATTTTCCCCGGCAGGTTATCGCAAATCTTGCGGCAGAGGCAAAGATGTAAATGGCAAAGATCCTCCTGAGGTGTGTGAAAACCCCACATTATCCTTGACAAACGTATGTAAATAGGCTTTAATTAGTAGGGTTTGTACCTATTCTGCAAGGTACAGGGAGATTTGAAGGAGGAACTTACGTGGCAGTGGTGGGACGGATCCTGGAGGGGATCTCGGCGGTGCTTGGCGCATGGCTGATGGTGATGCTGGTCTACCAGATGTATCTGACGCTGTTCGGCTTTAAGCGCGCTACGAAGGACTATCAGGATCATGATCCTGCAAGCCGCTTTCTAGTATTGGTACCTGCTCACGACGAAGAGGCCGTGATCGGAGATATTATCGAAAATCTACAGTCCATGGATTATCCCAAGGAGCTGTATGATTTCTACATCATTGCGGATAACTGCACAGACAGAACGGCAGAGGTGGCACGAAGCCACGGTGCCAAAGTGATTGAGACCCATCGGGAACATCCGGGGGATGCAACCGGCAAGCCCATTGCCCTGAAAAAGGCACTGGACGCTGTGGGTAACTATCAGGAAAAGTATGATCTGCTGATGATTTTCGATGCGGATAACCTGATGGATCGGAACATGTTCCGGGAAGTGAACAGTCAATACCTGGACAAGGACAAGCCGGATTTCATTCAGTGCTATCTGGGTGCCAAGAACAAGAAGGGCATTGTGGCCTGGTTCTACTACACCAGCTACACCATTACCAATCGATTCTTCCAATTGGCCAAGCATCGCCGTGGGCTGAACTGCTCCATTGGCGGCACGGGCTTTGCCATTTCCACCGCCTACCTGTATCAGCGGGGCGGCTGGACCACCATGAGCCTGACGGAAGACTTCGAAATTCAGGTGGAGGCAACCCTGGCCGGCAAGCGGATTTTGTGGAATCACAACTGCCGTGTCTATGACGAAAAGCCCACCAAGCTGATGGCCTCTATGCGGCAGAAGCTTCGCTGGGGTCAAGGCCACTGGTACGTATGTCTGAAGAACACGGGCAAGGTCTTTTCCAGCCTGTTTCACGGGAAAATCAGCTTCCGGGAGTTCATCAGCGTGCTGACCTATATGTACAGCCTGTCCTCCTACGTGGTGGCGGCACTGCAGTTGATCATTTCCTTGCTGCTGATGATTCCGGCCTTTGAGTATAAGCCGGTGCCCACCAGTGAGACCGCCATGATTGTGGGCGTGGTGCTGTTCGTCTACAGCTACTTTGCCCTGTTCTACCTGGCTGACTGGGTGGATAACAAGATTCCCTTCAAGCTTTCCACCCTGCCGCTGATGATCGTCAGCTTTGTGGTGAACATGCTGGTGGCAGTGGTGAACCAGGTGGTGGGACTGCTGCTGTGCCGGAATCAGCATACTTGGGTGAAAACGGAGCACACCATCTGCCGGGAAGTGCTGGCAGAGGAAGAAAACAGTCCAAGGGAAGCTAAAGCATAAGCATCGCATAGCATACAGACAGGAGATTGATTCCTGTCTGTTTTTTATTGCGCTGTGCCTTGACAAGACATCATCACCTTTCTATAATAGTTGCGTACGCAACGAAAAAGAGGAGGCCTTCCTATGCCGCCCTTAACAAGGCAAATCAACATAACCTACCGGTGCGGTATGATGTACCGGGATCATCAATTAAAGGATTTGGACATTAACGGCTGCCAGACACCCTATCTCCTGCCCCTCTTCAGAAATCCGGGCATGACCCAGGAGGAGCTTGCCGCATGGCTGTGCGTGAATAAATCCAGCGTCACCAGGCAGGTGGCTGCGCTGGAAAAGCAGGGCTATATCCAGCGAGCCTGTGATCCCAAGGATCGGCGGGTGCTGCGCCTGTATCTCACAGAAAAGGCCATGGCCATGCAAGAGAGACTGAAAACCATGCTTGGGGATTGGCGGGCATATCTGGTGCAGGATTTAACGGAGGAAGAACAGGCAACCCTAAGTGGCCTGCTGGATCGGGTTGCCAAGCGGGCAGAAGCCTACGTGAAGGGAGGGGAAGGATCATGCATCTCATCCGAACATACATAAAGCCCTACTACGGGCGGCTTTTCTGGCAGATGCTGATCAAGATCGGCGGCACGGTGATTGAACTGTTCCTGCCCAGTATGCTGTCCATTATTCTGGATGACTACGCCCCGGCAGGGGACATGCACGGTGTGTGGATGATGGGTGCCGGCATGCTGCTGTGCGCCGTGCTGGCCTGGCTGGGCAACTGCACCGCCAACCGGCTTTCCACCGGCATCAGCCGAGAAATGACCCGGAAGCTTCGCAAGGACTTGTTTGATAAAATCGAAAACCTTTCCGCTGCTCAGCGAGATCAGATTACGGACTCCTCCATGGTGTCCCGGCTGACCAGCGACACCTACAATGTGCATCAGATGGTGGATCGTATGCAGCGGATGGGAGTTCGTGCCCCGATCCTTCTGCTGGGAGGTCTCATTGTTGCTGCCTGCCTGGAGCCGGTGCTAACCCTGGTGATGGCAGCCACCCTTCCGCTGCTGCTAGTGGTGGTGGTCACCATTTCCAAGCGCGGGCTGCCCCTATACACCCGGGTGCAGCAATGCGAGGATGGCATGGTGCGCAAGATTCAGGAAAACATGGCTGGTGCCAGAGTGGTGCGTGCCCTGTCCAGAACCGCGTGGGAACGAGATCGGTTCGATGAGGTGAATGCTTCGCTGGCGGACAGTCAGAAGGATGCCTCCATGACCATGGCCATGGTCAGCCCCTTGGTGAACCTGCTGCTGAACATAGGTCTTGCGGCGGTAGTGCTGGTAGGTGCTGTGCGGGTGTCCATGGGCGTATCTCAGCCGGGAAAAATCATCGCCTTCATGAGCTACTTCACCATCATCCTGAATGCGCTGCTGGCTGTGTCCCGACTGTTTATGATGTATTCCAAGGGGCAGGCCAGTGCCAAGCGCATCGGCGAAATCCTTGCCATGGAATCCGAACTGAAGGTGAAGGACATTCCGCCCGTGGAAGAGAAGGCCTATCTGGTCTTCGACCATGTAAGCTTCTCCTACAATAAGCACCGGCCGGATGTGGAGGACGTTTCCTTCTCCCTGAAGGAAGGGGAAACCTTGGGGATCATCGGCCCCACAGGTGCAGGGAAGAGCACCCTGCTTGCCCTGATGCTTCGCCAATATGACCCGGATGAGGGCGAAATTCGCATCGGGGGCAGGAACATTGCATCCATTCCGCCGGAAGAGCTGCGGAAGAACGTGGGCATTGTGTTCCAGAATGATTTTCTGATGGCGGATACCCTTCGGGAAAACATCCGCTTCGGCCGGGAAATCAATGATCAATCCCTAATGACCGCCACGGAACGAGCTCAGGCGGAGTTTATCCAGCAGCATGAGGATCAGCTGGACTTTGCCCTGAACGTGCGGGGCAGGAATCTCTCCGGCGGTCAGCAGCAGCGTGTGCTGATCTCCCGTGCTTTGGCAGGAAAACCCCGGCTGCTGCTGCTGGATGACTGCTCCAGT
Source organism: Phocaeicola dorei (assembly GCA_963627465.1). Classification (GTDB taxonomy): domain Bacteria; phylum Bacillota; class Clostridia; order Christensenellales; family Aristaeellaceae; genus CAKUFA01. Next base: position 8,050 of record CAVGBO010000062.1, on the reverse strand, counting down.
GCCTTGGATTATAAGACGGATCTGGCACTTCGCCATGCCATTCGGGAGGCCTATCAAAACACCACCACGGTGCTGGTGGCACAGCGTGTCTCAGCCGTAATGGCGGCGGATCATATTCTGGTGATGGATCACGGCAAGGTAGTAGGCTATGGCAAGCATGGGGCATTGAAAGAAAGCTGCCCCCTGTATCATGATTTGTGCCTGCTGCAGCTAGGCAATGAACAGCAACCCAACGGAAAGGAGGCCGTGTAATGGCTAGCAAGGGTATCGGTCCCATGGGCAACATGGCTTTTGACAAGCCGAAGGGACACTCCATTCACGTGCTTCGCCGCTTAGGAAGATACCTGAGCAAATACAGGCTGCTGATCGCCGCTGCGGTGGCCGTGTCGGTCATCGGCAATGTGCTGGCACTGCTAAGTCCCAAGCTTTCCGGGTATGCCATTGACGCCATTAAACCTGACGGAGTGGATATGCCTCAGGTGGTCTACTACGTAGGCTGGATGGTGGGTATCTCCGCTTTGTCCGCCCTGATGAGCTGGGGATTGTCTGCCCTCATGATCGCCATTTCCCGGAACATGGTGAAGCAGATGCGCACGGACTTGTTCCGCCAGTTGACGGTGCTGCCGGTCAGCTTCTTCGATACCCACCAAACCGGTGACGTAATTTCCGTCCTGTCCTACGATGTGGACACGGTGGGCAGTTCCCTTTCCACGGACTTGGTGCAGATGCTTTCCAGTGCCATTACCGTGGTGGGCTCCTTCGCCATGATGCTCTCTATTTCTCCTCAGCTGCTGGTAATCTTCGTGTTCACCATTCCCATTTCCGTTATCTTTACACGGTACCGGGCAAAGAAGGTTCGTCCCCTCTTCCGCACACGTTCCCGTAAGCTTGGTGAGCTGAACGGCTTTGTGGAGGAAACCATTTCCGGCATGAAAACCGTGCGTGCCTATCATCAGGAGCAGGAATTTCACAACCGGTTTGCCGACAAGAATGACGGTGCGGTGGAAGCCAACTGGAAAGCAGACTATACCGCCAGCGTCACCGGCCCCACGGTGAACCTGATTAACAATGTGTCTCTGGCACTGGTCAGCATCTTCGGTTCGCTGATGTACATGGCAGGGGGCATTACCCTGGGCGGCGTCAGCTCCTTTGTGCTGTACAGCCGGAAATTCTCCGGTCCCATCAACGAATTTGCCAACATTCTCAGTGAGATTCAGTCTGCCCTGGCTGCGGCAGAAAGGGTACTGACCCTGTGCGACCTGCCCCCGGAAACGCCGGATGCACCGGATGCGCTGGATGCTGCCCCATGCAAGGGCGACGTGCAGGTGAATAATGTTTCCTTCGGCTATGCGCCTGGGAAGGAAGTACTGCATCAGGTGAACTTTGAGGCCAAGCCGGGATCGGTCATTGCCATTGTGGGCGAAACAGGCTGCGGCAAAACCACGCTGATCAATCTGCTGATGCGCTTCTATGACGTAACGGACGGTGCCATCCTGCTAGACGGCAAGGACATTCGCACCCTGAAGCGGGACAGCCTGCGCAGCCAGTTTACCATGGTGTTGCAAGATACCTGGCTGTTTGAAGGCACGGTGTACGAGAACATTGCCTACGGCCGCCCGGATGCCACCCGTGAGGAAGTGATTCAGGCCGCCAAGGCTGCCCACATTCACGATATGATTCAGGCCATGCCCCAGGGCTACGATACGCCGGTGATTGCCTCCGGCACCAGCATTTCCAAGGGACAGAAGCAGCTGCTGACCATTGCCAGAGCCATGCTCATGGATTCCTCCATGCTGATTCTGGATGAAGCCACCTCCAACGTAGACACCCGCACGGAAAAACTGATTCAGGAAGCCATGCTGAAGCTGATGAAGGGGCGCACCTGCTTTGTGATTGCCCATCGGCTGTCCACCATTACCGGAGCGGATCAGATTTTGGTGATGGATCACGGTCGATTGGTGGAAAGCGGCACCCATGAGGATCTGCTGAAAAAGGACGGCGTGTATGCGTCCATGTACATGGCGCAGTTTGATTACACGGCGTGATAAGCCTCACCGTCACTAGCTTATAACGTAATCCAATACCGTTCCAGCTCCTTGTTTTCTGAAGGGTGCTGGACGGTGTTTTCATATACGCCGCCGTTTTTCAGGATGACCCGGCGACTGGCCTCATTATCTTTGGAACAGGTGATGAGAACACGATCAAGGCCAAGGCTTTTGCAGAAGGGAAGGGCGGCCTTCAGCATCTGGGAAGCATAACCCTTTTGCCGCTCGGACGGGCGGACGGAATAGCCGATATGGCCGCCGAAAAGTCGAAGGGCTTCGTTTAAGGAATGCCGCACCTGAAGCATCCCCACAAGGCGGCGGTCAGACTCCCGGACGTAGATGAACTGGGTTGCAGGAACGAGAGGCTTCGGCACGGTTTCCGGATGCTCATACAGTGGAAGAAGCCGCAGCCATTCGGCAGCATCCGTCTGGCGCAGCATACCCGTACCGTCCATGGAACTGCCGGCAGCCAAAAATTCAGAGCGATAGGCATTGACCTCATCCAAGTAGGATGCGTCAGGGCGCAGCAGCAGCATTTTCTCCATACAGATAACCTCTTTTCTGTGATGATAAAAAAGCAGCGGGACAAAAGCATCCCGCTGCCGGAGTACAAGGATGGTGAAAGTGCCACCACGCAATTACCATCCTCCGTCAAACCCGTCATTCCCGCCGAAGTCATCCACGAAGCCGAGGCTATCGTCAAAATCTCCCTCATCGGCAAAGGGATTCGGCGTTTCGTCCATGTAGGTGTTGGTTCCGAAAAGTCCGGGGGTGCTGTAGCCTACGTGCCGATTGGCTGCATCGTAGAAATTCTCACTGCCGAAAAGCCCATCGACGCTGTAGCCAAGGTTTCGTCCGGCATTATCGTAGAAGGTCTGATTGCTGAGCACACCGTCCAGACTGTAGCCCACGCGCCTGCCGCTGGGATCAAAGTAATCCGTGCCGCCCAAAGCATTATCCATGCTGTAGCCTGCCAGACGGCCGCTTTCATCATAAAAGTTGGTCGCACCGAAAAGCCCCGGGGAGCTGGTGAACTTGTGTCCCATCTTTGTCAGCCTCCTTTGTTGTCCTTACGGGCACAGCAGATTACACAACCTTGATGCAGAAATCCTCGCACACGGGGGCGCAGTAGCCACAGCGCACACACTTGCTTTGGTCGCAGACGCATTTCCCGTCCACAATGGACAATGCGCCTTGGCGGCACCGCTGCACACACTTACCACAGCCACGGCAGTAATCGTGGATCATCAGGTGCCGAGGCTCCCGTTTGGTCAGTGCAAGTGCCGTTGGGTCAGGGGTTAAGCCCTCTGCAAGGGCAAGGTTCACATCAATTTCCGCTTCGCTTTGCATGCCGCAGCAAATGGCATCCACCGCCGGAGAAGAGCGAAGATAATCAAAGGCTTCCTTGGGTTCACGGAGCAGATGACCGCCGCCTAAGGGTTTCATGGCATAGATGCCGATGCCTGCGGAATGGGCTCGCTCAATGGCTGCCATCATTTCATCCCGTGTACCGTCCCCAATGCCTACGCCGGTGCGGTTGATCAGGGGGTGAATCACATCCAGGCCGGGATACCGGGGCGCATAATCCACAGCCGCCACCCGGTGTGTGGAAAACCCAACAGCACGGATTTTTCCTTTGGCCTTCTGCTCCAGATAAAAATGAAAAGCCTCCCGATGTCCCTTCAGGGTCAGACGATCTTCCTGCTCATGCATGAGGAAAATCGGAATCACGTCCATGTCCAATTTTTTTCGGGCATCGTCAAAGGCAGCTTCTGCCCCCTGCCGATCCCATGCATAGGACTTGGTGGAAATCAGCAGATCCGGCCGCTTCTTCAGCGCAAGGCGCAGGGGTTCATAGGTATCATAAAGCTGGGCAGTGTCAAAAAGGTTAATGCCCTTTTCTGCCGCATAAAGGATAAGCTCCGCAGCCCGCTCCGGCTGGAAGCCTTTTTGCATGGGGCTGACGGTCAGCGTGCCGAAGGCCAGCGGATACACCATCAACCCGGTTTTGCCCAACGGGCGTTTTTCCATCATGCTTCCGTATGCTCCGCCAAATAGAAGCGCACAAGCTCTTCCAGAATTTCGTCCCGCTCCAGCCGGCAAATCATGCTGCGAGCCTGATTATGGCTGGTGATATAGGTAGGATCCCCGGAAATGATATAACCCACCAGCTGGGTAATCGGGTCGTATCCCTTGGCCTGCAAGGCGGAATACACGTACATGAGGATGTCCTGCGCCTCGTTGCCGGACTCCTGGATCGGGCTCAGCTTAGTGGTTTCAAATTCGTTAGGCACAGCGGTTCCTCCCCTCATTCTGTTAAGAGTATTATACATGAATTTATCCCGAAAGGAAAGAAGAAGTTTTACTCAAAGTTGTCATTCTGGTAAGAAAGCGGGAAGCAAAAGGACGCAAGGTCTGCCGCCTGTACGCCCTTTGGGATTCCTTTATTTCTGCGCCAGATTCAGCATGCCGTCTACCAGATCAATGGCAGCGGTAAGCCGCTGATTGTAGTTGCCCCGAATCTGGACAATCTTATCCTTGAAGCCGAATTCCTCGTACATGCTCAGCAGATGTTCATTGAGCATTTCTCGCCGCTCCTGGCTGCCGTTAAGGCGCATACCGTCGCTAACCCAGGTCACGTCCGGGTTCAGGTACAGCACCACATCGTACCGCTTGGGGTTGATGTAGGCCTCCACCATCTTGTTGCGGTGCCCCATGTACAGCTCACTGTAGTAGTTGGTCACCACGGCATCCGTATCGAAAAAGCAAACCTTGTTGGCGGTACGCATGGCGTGATAGTCCTGCTCTGCCTGCAGGTAAGCCATGCGGCCGAAATCCTCATCGGTAAAGATGGTTTCATCGCCCCCCAGGTAATCCCGAGCGTAGTACCGTCCCACTTCCTCCGACCAGGAAGTGTTGTACAGCTTGGCCAGACACTTGGTCAGGGTGGTCTTGCCGCAGGATTCCGTGCCGGCAATCAGCACCTTCTTGGCGAAGAAAGGACGAGCAGGGCCCAGAATATAATGCCAGTTATTCAGAATATCCTTGCGGATATCCGTAGCGGAAATGGGATAGCGGCTCCGGGTAGGGTCAAACATCTCGATAGCACTTTCCGGGAAAAAGTGCTGCAGGGTATCGTCATAGTCCCGATCCCCCACGAAGAAAGCGTCAATCTTTTCCGGCACTACCTGCCGCATTCTCTCCGACCACATGACCCAGCCGTCCGGGTATTCGGGGATGTCCGTTTCATCCAGCACACGGACGGAAATATGGCTCATGTCCTGCACCTGCTGGCTCAGCCACTGCTTCCGCAGCTGATAGGTGATAGTGGGCAGCCCGTCCGCTGCACAGAGATTCTCCGTCTGAATCTTATTATCGGAAATGACCACAATCAGCTTCTCACACTTGGTGGAGGCCTGAATGATCTGGTACAGATGCCCACGGTGAGGCGGACAGAAACGGCCGAAGTAAACGCCGGTTTTATACATGGGAAGAACCCCTTTCCCTGCAAATGGTCTGGGCTGGAGAAATCCAGTTGTCATCCTATTCTCCTTAGGAGTGGCAGAATCCTGCTTTCAGGATGAATATGCCCCCTTTCCCTGCAAATGGTCTGGGCTGGAGAAATCCAGTTGTCCTCCTATTCTCCTTGGGAGTGGCAGAATCCTGCTTTCAGGATGAATATGCCTGCTCCTGCCATTTTCCGACCCTTGCTTTTTTCCGTTTCTTTGAGTACAATACACTTGTCATTTTGTCTTCTTTTTTCCTTGGTTTCATTTTAAGGAGGTTTTTCAATGGACTACATCTTCATGACGGACAGCGACAGTGACCTGCCGTTTGCCCTGAAGCAAGAGCTGGACATCCCCGTGGTGTACATGCCCTATGCGCTGGATGGAAAGGAATACTTCGACGATCTGGGTCAGACCATTGATCACAAGAGCTACTACGACCGGATGCGGGCAGGAGCTCAGCCTGTTACCTCGGCACTGAACGAGGAAGCCTACCTGGAATACTTTGAGCCCATCCTGAAGGAACACGACCTGCTGTTTCTCGCCTTCTCCAGCCACATGAGCTGCACCATCGAGGCAGTTCGTTCGGCACGGGAACGGCTGCTGAAGAAGTACCCGGAGCGGAAGTTCATCGTGGTGGACACCCTGTCCATTTCCGCTCCCCAGACCATTTTGATCATCAAGGCGCACGAAATGTACCGTGCAGGCAAATCCATGGAGGAAGTGGCCGAGTGGGTGGAAGCCAACCGCACCCGGGCACAGGCCTGGTTCACCGTGGACGACCTGAAGTACCTGAAGCGTGGCGGACGTATCTCCCCCACGGCGGCGGCACTGGGCACCATGCTGGATCTGAAGCCCATCATCATCATGAGCAAGGAAGGCAAGCTGGCCAGCGTGGACAAGGTGCGCGGCCGGAAGAAGGCCATCAACTACATCGTGGACAAGGCTGTAGAGAACATTCTTGACCCGGCAGAGGCCTGCGGCATCATCCTGCATGCAGATGCACCGGAAGATGCACAGCGGCTGAAAGCACTGCTGGAGGAGAAAATTCCCGGGCTGAACATCCGTGTGGAATGGGTAGGTCCTGTCATCGGTGCCCACTGCGGTCCCGGCACACTGGCCTTCTGCTTCCTGGGTAAGGAACGTCCGCAATAACAAGATTTTTCTCAAGCGATGGGGCTTCCGTTGGGAAGCCCTATTGCTTTGCAGGAGGCAGTCATGCTTTTCATCGGAACCCTTTGGGAGGAAGTAACCCTTCAGCTTTCGGCACTGCCCCGGGATGGGGATGAGTTTCCCATCTTGGACAGGCAAGTGCGCCCGGCAGGCAACCTGCTGGATGCTTTCCTGGCCTTTCAGCAATCCGGCGGCAGTGGGCGCATCATGACCTTATGCGGAAAGGATTCACCCATTGCTCGGCAGTTGGAAACCCTGCAAGGAATCGTTTCCCTAACGGATACGCCCCAGCCACGCCGTTATCTGCTTCGCACAGAAGTGGGTGAAGAAGCGATGTTGTGTGACTCACCCTGCACTGTGCCGGTGCCGGAACTTTGGTGCAATACGCTGGCCACTCATCAAGAGGAAGTGTTGCTGGACGGTGAAGCCCTGCTATCCGTTCGTGGGTTAGGGACGCTGCTGACAGAGCATCCTCCCAAGGCACTCCACTTTGTTCCTGGCGATGCGTTATGCAGGATTCCTCCGGCAGCCTTGGTACAGCTGCTTTCCTTGCATCCGGTGCTGCATGTGACGGAAGAAGAGCTATATCGCTTTACCCGTGAGGAGGACGTTGCCGTTGCCTCTGCCATGGTATCCAACCTCAGCGGAAATGCCGTGGTGGTTCGCATGAAGGATGGCGACGGCTGGCTGCACCTTGACCATGGTGGCACGCTGATTCCGGCAAGGCCGGACGTACCTGCATCGGCATACAGACGTGCCGGCAGCATGCTGGCGTATCTTCAGCAGGGTGCTTCTCTTCAGCAGGCGATCCGATCCGCATTAACCGAAATTACTCACAATGAAGGAGCATGAAGGATGAACGGTGAATCCACAGCCCACGTCCGTGAGGCATTGACCCCCTTCGGTGCAGGGGACAGAATCATTGAATTGGATGTTTCCAGCGCAACGGTGGAACTGGCAGCGGAAGCCCTCCACTGCGAAGGCGCACGCATTGCCAAGACCCTTTCCTTTATGGCAGACGGGAAGCCCCTGCTGATTGTCCTTGCCGGTGATGCCCGGGTGGACAATGCCAAGTACAAGCATCTCTTCGGCTGCAAGGCTCGGATGATGACCGCCCAGGAGTTGGAAGATTGCACCGGGCTTCACTTCGGCGGCGTTTGTCCCTTTGGCATTCCCAAGGAAGTCACCATTTATCTGGATGACAGCCTGAAGCGGTTCACCACGGTGTATCCCGCCTGCGGCACGGCAAGCAGTGCCATCGAGGTTACCCTAGAGGAATTGGAGCGATTCAGCGGCGCCGCCGGATGGATCGACGTAAGCAAGTAA
>CAVGBO010000061.1:0-21495 GCA_963627465.1 Phocaeicola dorei | reverse complement strand
AAGTGGCAAAGCCACTTTGTCGAGTTTTGCACTCGCTCACTGGTCGAACGACTTCGTCGTTCTCCCGGCCGTTCGTTCGTGTAAGGATGCAATCCTTCGGATTGCTACGAAAATCGCCGCACATGTCGCCTATTTTCGATCGATAGTTGAAGGGCTTGCGAGCCCTCCAACTCCACCCTGGGTATGTTAATGATTTTCTGAGGGACTGCCTCGCAGAGAGACAGTCCCTTTTCTTCCACAGGATTTTCTCTTTGCCGGAGGTTCTCTATGCGCCGCAAGCCCTTATCCTTCCTGCTGCTGTTTTTGATCACCTTGGGTGTGATGTTTCTTTCCGTATGCGTCGGCAGCGTCAGCATCCCGCTGGAAGATACGCTGCGTATTCTGCTAGGCAGGCAAACACCCGCCACCACCATGGGCAGCATTTTGTTGAAGGTGCGTCTTCCTCGGGTGCTTTGCGTTACGCTGGAAGGCGCATCCCTGTCCCTATGCGGCGCAGCCATGCAGGGACTGCTGCGCAATCCCTTGGCAGATGGCTCCACGCTGGGGGTCTCTTCCGGCGCTTCGCTTGGTGCTGCTACGGCGATTTTGCTGGGGTTCACCCTGCCGGGCTTCAGCGGCAGTGGCACCATGGTCATGGCCATGATCTTTGCCTTCGCCTCTTTGGTGCTGATTTTGACCCTATCCTGGTGGCTGGATCACAGCATGGCCACCAACAGCATCATCCTCATCGGCGTGATTTTTTCCATGTTTGTTACCGCCATCATGAGCCTGCTGGTCACCTTCTCCGGGGAAAAGCTGCGCACCATCACCTTCTGGACCATGGGCTCCTTGGCTTCCTCCACGTATGACAATGCGCTGATTCTCCTTCTGTTCCTGCTGGCAGGGTGCGCTATTCTAACCAGCTGTGCCGGTGCACTGAATGCCTTTTCCCTAGGGGAAGAACAGGCGCAGCACCTGGGCGTTCCGGTGAAAGGGGTAAAGCTGACCGTCATGATTACCGTGTCTGTGATCATCGGCGTATGTGTATCCATCGGCGGCGGGATCAGCTTCGTTGGATTGGTCACACCTCATATGCTGCGAATGCTGCTGGGGCCGGATCATCACACGCTGCTGCCTGCCTCCGTCTTCGGCGGTGCTATCTTCCTGCTGCTATGCGACCTGATTGCCCGAACGCTGCTTTCCCCCATTGAATTACCCATCGGCGTGGTCACTTCCATGATCGGCGCAGTGGTTTTTGTGGTCATTTTTGCCCGCACAAGGAAAAGGAGGGAAGCTTGATGCTAACCGTGGAAAACCTTTCCGTCCGCATTTCCGGCAAATCCATTTTATCGGACGTGTCCTTTTCCTTGGAAACAGGGCAGTGCCTCATGCTTTGCGGTCCGAACGGAGCAGGCAAGTCCACTTTGGTGAGGGCGATTTCCAAGGCCATCCCCTACGCAGGGAAAATCACCCTGTTGGGCAAGGATCTGCAAAGTTGCCGTCAGCGGGAGATTGCGAAACATATCGGCGTACTGAGCCAATCCGTGTATCTGTCCGATGCTTTCACGGTTGCTCAGGTGGTGGCCATGGGCAGATACGCCCACCGCTCCGGCTTTCTTGCCCCGGAGCCTGCCGATACTGCCCAACGGGTACAGGAAGCGCTGGACATGGTGGGGTTGTCAGATTTGGGAAATCGGGTCATTACATCATTATCAGGCGGTGAGCAGCAGCGTGCCTTGCTGGCACAGGTGCTGTGTCAGGACCCGGATGTGCTGATTCTTGACGAGCCTGCCAATCATCTGGATCTGCTGTATCAAAAGCAGCTCTTTGACCTGATGGCACAGTGGCGGCAGCGTCCCGGAAAGGCAGTCATTGCGGTGGTGCACGACCTGAACCTGGCACGGTACGGAGGCACCCATGGGCTGGTATTGTCGAATGGTCAGGTGGTTGCCTCAGGGGCGATTGATCAGGCACTTCGGGACGATGTTTTGCGACAGGTGTGGCACATGGATGTGCGCCAGTGGCTGGAAACTTTGCACGACGCATGGGGCGGAGAATCTGCACCAAATGCTTGACAGCCCCTCCTCCATATTTTATAATGTGATTGATACAAGTGCTCGCATTTACTATGCAGAACACGGTATGAAAAATAATACATGATAAGTCCTTTGCAGACAAGTATGGAGGTGTGTTCGATGCAAATCTGTCGTTTCTCCACCGCCGCTCAGGTTGGACAGGCAGCCGCTGCCCTCATCGCTGCACAGCTGCTGCGCAAGCCGGACAGTGTATTGGGTCTTGCCACCGGCTCCTCTCCCATTCCCACCTATCAGGAATTGATTCGCCTGTACCAGGCCGGGGTGCTTGATTTCTCTCACATGGTTTCTTATAACCTGGATGAGTATGTGGGCATTCCCGTGGATCATGTGTGCAGCTACCATCGCTTTATGCAGGACAATCTTTTCAGCCATGTAAATGTACGTCCGGAATGCACCCATGTGCCGGACGGCAACGCTGCCGACCTAGCCGCCGCTGCCGCTGCCTATGATGAGGCCATCCGTGCTGCCGGCGGCATTGACGTGCAGGTGCTGGGCATTGGCCGGAATGGGCACATCGGCTTTAACGAGCCTGCGGATGTGTTCACTTGCGGCTGCCATGTGGTGAACCTGACGGAAAGCACCATTGAGGCCAACACACGCTTCTTTGCCTCTTCCGCTGACGTCCCCCGGCAAGCTGTGTCCCTGGGCGTTGGTGCCATTATGGATGCCCGGCAGGTACTACTGATTGCCACCGGCAGTGATAAGGCAGACGCCGTAGCCGCCGCCGTGCATGGAGATATTGATCCCCACACCCCCGCTTCCATCCTACAAGCCCATCATCAGGCCATCTTCCTGCTGGATGAGGCTGCCGCAGCCAAGCTGTAACCGTAATCGAATACCGCTGCAATGAAAAACGGACACTTGCGTCAACTTAGCGCAAGTGTCCGTTCTTTATAATATAATTAGTCAGCCACAGCCTTTTCCAAGGGCGTCAGGTCAATGCCCTGCACGTGCTTCAGCACACTCAGCAGACTCTTCAGCATGATCTTCACGCCGCCAGGAATATCGCTTTCCACATTCAGCGGCAACACCGGATCATGGACGGAAAGCCGCAGCAGGAACCAGCCGTTATCCATGCCTCCATCCAGATCAAAGGAAATACGCACGCCCTCCCGATTATCCGGGGCAATGTGCCAGTTTTCCGCTGCATTGGCATAGTCCAGCACGTAGGAAATGGCTTCTCGCCCGGTTTCCTGAAAATCTTCATCGGTGATGGTCAGGCGAATTTCGGTGCTTTCCGCAGGCTCCTTCAGGTCGGCAATCAGGCTGCCCAAGGTTTTGCCTTCCTGCTTCAGCTTCATGGCTCGAACGATCAGCACCGTGACCAGGTACATGCCATCGTCAAGGAAATGGTTCTCCTTCAGTGCGGCGTGACCGCTGGTTTCAATGGCCAAGGGACATTCCACACCTTCCGCATTCAGACGGATGGCCTCGTCAATTACGTTCCGGTAGCCTCGTTTGTAGCGATAATGCTCGCCACCCCAGTCATTGATGAAGGTCTTCAGCCCGGAGGAAGTAACAGAGTCCGTCACAATGGTCTGGCCGGGCTTTTCATCCAGCAAGATAGCGGAAATCAGCGCAATCAGCCGGTTTCGGTTGATCTCCCGCCCGTCCGCATCCACAATAGCGGCACGGTCGCAGTCTGCATCGAAAATCACACCCAGGTCAGCTCCTACCTTCAGCACAGCCTGCCGCAGAGAGGCCATGGCTTCCGCATTTTCCGGGTTAGGAATATGATTGGGGAAGTGACCGTCCGGCTCAAGGAACTGGCTGCCTTCCACCCATGCCCCCAGGTTTTCCAGCATGGTGGCATAGAATCCGCCGGCGCCGTTGCCTGCATCCACCACCACGTGGAGCCCCAGCAGAGGCTTGGCCATGTCCGTATTCAGACCCTTGCGAATCCGCTGGCTCAGCTGTTCCATATAGGTGGGCAAAAAGGCTTTTTCGGTGATACTGCCGCTGAAGGCCATGCCTTCCGGCTCCAGGGTAGAGGCGACTGTCAGCAGCTGTGCCACGTCGTTGCCTTCCAATCCCCCATTGGGCAGGAAGAACTTCAGTCCATTCTTGTCCCAAGGATGATGACTGGCCGTTACCATGATGGCACCGTCCGGCGCAAAGGAAGGCGTAATAATGCTCATATACATGGCCGGGGTGGTGCACATGCCGAAGTCAATCACCGATGCCCCGGCACGGGAAATGCCTTCCGCCGCCGCCTTCAAAAGGGTAGGGCCGGACAGACGGCTATCCCGACCGATGGCAATGGTGATCTGGGTCACCGGCTTATTCAGCTTTTCCGCTGCAAACCGGGCAAAGGCCATGCCCAAGCACTGCGCCACATGGGGCGTAAGTACCGCATCGTCCCCCACGGCCACCCCTCTTACATCTGTTCCGCTTTTCAGTTTCATCCAATCCACTGCCGCTCTCCTCCTTACCCTTCCTGATTGATATCATCCTGCAAGCCCCGCATCAGCCGATAAAGGGGCGCCATTGCCTGAAAATCTCCCTGTACCCTTTCCGTAATGGAGGGTTCAAATGCCCAAGCCACTTCAGGAAACACCTTACCGATGTACAATTCCCGCGCCGCATACCAAGGCTTCAGCCCCTCCGGCAGCTTCGGCGGATAGGTGATCCGCTTAAAGGACGTTCCGCTGACCGCCAAATGCCGCTCCGGCAGGTTGCACTGATCAATGATGCCTAAAATTTGCTCCGGGCGGGCTTCCATCTTGCGGCGAAGGGCATCCATCACCGGACGATTTTCGCCCCAGAAGCCCAGCCCCCAACCAATCCGCCCAGGTCCTAGTTCAAACCAGTAGTTGACGGACATTTCACGGGGCTCCCCCGCCCGACGGAAAAGCAGCCACAAATGATCTCGATAGGGGCTCTTATCCTTGGTAAACCGAGTATCCCGGTGAATCCGTGCCATGCACTTATAGGGGCGAACTTCCATATTAGGATCAATCGCCAGCATGGCAGGGGTCAACTCTTCAATAAACGCCGAAAAGGGTGCGACCACCTCTTGACGGTATCGCTCCCGATTTTCATCAAAATAAGCTGCGTTGTTGTGAAAACGAAGATCAAGAAAAAAACGAATCGTCTCCTCCGGAAATCCGGTAAACATGCGACACCTCCCACGGTTCTCCTTTATTATAGCCTTTTTCATGGTTGTTTTCAAGGGGAAACCTTCTCTTTTTGGCAGAATAAGCACCCAAAAGACAAAGCCAAATTCCTTCGATTCTGATACAGAAATGTTGCAAAAGTATGACGCATATGCTATAATGCGTAACGAATCCCATAGAAATGGGGTAACCATGCCTGTGAACGCATGACGAACATTTTCTTCATGATGTAGGTTCACTTCTGCATGCGCTGCCCTATGGTTGAAATGGCAAAGTGAGGTATCGGCCATGGCGTCCGACAAGGAAACTACGCGCGAAGGCACAATGAAGCGCTATACGTTCAGAGGTCTCGGGGTGCTGGTGATTCTCTTCGCACTGATCTACTGGATCGTTGCACAGAGCTGGGCTGTTGTCACCACCACAGAGAGCAACACAGACATGCAGTATGTGCTGCCCAACCTGACCAGCGGCACCGTGGTAGAGCAGCGGCTCAGCAAAAACGGCACCCAGCTGGCAGAGTTGACTCTCTACCCCAGCATGCCTCAGGCAGTGCAGGGCACCATGACCGTGCAGGCACTGGACGGAGACGCTGTAGTCGGCGCTGTTTCCTTCTCTCTGGATACGCTGAAAAACATGGAGGGTGTTACCGCTTCCTTTGACCATGCAGCGGTAAGCTCCTCCGGAGATTTAACTTTCCGCATTGTGGTGGAGCGTGAAGAGAACGACAGCTTCTTCTCCCTTTATTATTGGAAGACCATTGATACAGGCCGGTATCAGGTGGAAGCCTCTGGGCTGGATCAGCTGACGGTCGGCGGCGAAGCCGTTGAAGGCCGCCTGTCCTATGCCCTGTCCATGCTGCGGCCTACCAACGCACTTCGAAACTACCTGATTGTGGCAGGTGTGGTCATCGCTGCCTATCTGGCACTGATGGGATGGACCCTTCGCTGCTGCAAGACCGGGAAGAACAATGTGGTCATCGTCCTCTATGAAGAAGTCAAGCGGTATCGCTACCTGATTGAGCGGCTTGTGTCCCGTGACTTCAACACCAAGTACCGGCAATCCATTCTGGGCGTGCTGTGGAGCTTCCTGAACCCCCTGCTGACCATGTTGGTTTACTACATTGTGTTCTCCACCGTGTTCAAGAGCAACATTCCCAACTTCCCGGTATACCTGCTGACCGGTATCGTGATGTTCAACTTCTTCAGCGAAGCTACCAGCATGTGTCTGGAATCCATCACCTGCAATGCTTCCCTGATTACCAAGGTGTACGTTCCTAAGTACATCTATCCCCTGAGCCGGGTTATGTCTTCTCTGGTGAATCTGGTAATTTCCCTGATTCCCCTGCTGATCGTTACCCTGATCACCGGGCTGCGGTTCACCAAGTCCCTGCTGCTGCTGCCCATTCCCATCCTGTGCGAAGCAACTTTTGCCCTGGGTATGGGGATGATTCTGGCCACCAGCAACGTTTTCTTCCGGGATACCAAATTCCTGTGGAGCGTGCTGATCATGATGTGGAACTTCCTGACCCCTGTGTTCTATCCGGAGTCCATCATCCCGGCCAAGCTGATCACCCTGTACCACATGAATCCCCTATACCAGTTTATTTACTTCCTCCGCTGTGTGCTGATTGATAACGTAACGCCGCAGCCGATTACCTACCTGTACTGCATTCTGAGTGCCATCATTCCGCTGCTGCTGGGGCTGTACGTATTCCGCAAGCATCAGAATCGATTCGTGCTGTATCTGTGAGGTCGATGAAAAATGAGTGAGATCATGCTTTCGATTCAGGATGTAGGCGTATGCTTCCGCATGGACGCCAACCGTACCACCAACCTGAAGGAATGGGTCGTGCGGGGACTGAAGCGGCAAAACAAAGTGGAAGACTTCTGGGCTCTGCGCAATGTTAGCTTTAACGTGAACAAGGGCGAAGTGCTTGGACTCATCGGCCGGAACGGTGCCGGAAAAAGCACCCTGCTGAAGGTCATCTCCGGCATTATCAAACCCCAGGAAGGCACGGTAGAGCGTGCCGCCCGCATCGTGCCTATGCTGGAATTGGGCAGCGGCTTCGATATGGAGCTGACCGGCACGGAAAACATCTTCCTGAACGGCGCCATTCTGGGCTACACTAAACAGTTTCTAGAAGAGCAGTATGACGGCATCGTGGCCTATTCCGAGCTTGGGAACTTCATCAACATGCCCCTGAAGACCTACTCCTCCGGTATGTTGGCACGACTGGCTTTCTCCGTGGCCACCATGGTGAAGCCAGATGTGCTGATTGTGGATGAAATCCTGGCCGTGGGCGATGAGCACTTCCAGAAGAAGAGCCGTGAACGGATGATGGAGCTGATGGGCGGCGGCACCACGGTGCTGTTCGTCAGCCATAACATTGCCCAGATTCGTTCCATGTGCCAGCACGTAGTGTGGCTGGAGCACGGTCATGTGAAGATGATGGGTGAAGCCCCGGACATTTGCGACCAGTACGCAAGGGAATAAAGCAAAGGAGGAAGGCACGGATGGAAAAAGTCAGCGTTGTCACCCCGACCCACAACGGCTTTTTAACCCTGCCGGAAACCGTTGCCTCCGTTCGGGCACAAACCTACGGAAACATTGAGTTCATCATTGTGGATGATGCATCCGACGATGAGGCATCCCTGCAATACCTCGATTCTTTAAGCGATGATGTGCAGGTCATGCACCAGCAGAAAGCCGGACCAGCCGCCGCACGAAACAAGGGCATTGCCGCCGCCTCCGGCACCTACATCCTGCTGCTGGATGACGATGATCTGATTGATCCGACTTACATTGAAAAGGCAGTGGCCATCCTTGACCGAAAGGAAGCCGATGTGGTGTACTGCCTGGCGGATCGCTTTGGGGCTGTCACCTGTCCATGGGATTTGCCCCCCTTCTCCCCTGTGACCATGCTGGTGGACAATGTGGTATTCATCAGTGCCCTGTTCCCCCGCAAGCTGTGGCAGCAGGCCGGCGGCTTTGATGAGCGCATGACCAAGGGCTTGGAAGATTACGACTTCTGGCTGACCCTGCTGGAGCATGACGCCAGGTTCTTCCGCATCCCGGAGGTACTGTTCCACTGCCGGGTCAAGGAGCAATCCCACAACGTACAGTCTGCCAACACGGAGCAGAAGATGCGGGATAACTACAGCTACCTGTATCAGAAGCACCACGGGCTATTTGAGCGGCATCATGAGGCCTACGCCGCCGCTCTCCGAGAAGATTGGATTCACCTGCGTTTTGTTCTGAACACGCCGCCGGTGGAACCGCCGCCGCCTCCGCCTACCTTGAGAAGCAGGCTGGGGAACGCCTACAGAAGTTTATTTCCGCCTAAGCAGAAGGGAGAGTAAGCCATGGCAAGGTTAGACCTGCGCCCCGGTCATGCCAATGATACCAAAACCTACTCCGACGGCAGCATTGAGCAGGAAATCCTGCGAGCTGTTTCTGCCGGTGGTGAAATGGACTGGTATGCGGACAAGCGCTGGCCCATCATCTACCACTTTTCTCCCCTGCGGTCCAACATTGTCAACTGGTATCCCTTTAAGAAGGATGCCTCGGTGCTGGAAATCGGCGCAGGCTGCGGCGCATTGACCGGGTACCTGTGCGACCGGGTGGCACACGTTACCTCGGTGGAGAAATCCGCCCTTCGTTCGGACATTAACCTGAAGCGGCACGCCGCACAGGAAAATCTGGACATTGTGGTGGACGATTTTGCCACCATGGAGCTGGCCGACAAGTACGACTACGTAGTGGTCATCGGCGTTATGGAATATGCCGCCTGGACCTCGCCGGGCGAAAACCCTGCCGATGCTTTTCTCCGCAAGGCCGCATCTTTCCTGAAGCCGGATGGAAAAATGCTGCTGGCCATTGAGAATCGACTGGGGTTCAAATACCTTTCCGGGGCAAGAGAGGATCATCTGGGACGTTTCTTCGCAGGCATTAACAACTATGTAGGCGAAAGCGTCCGCACCTACTCCCGTCAGGAGCTGGTGGAGAAGATCGAAGGTGCAGGGCTCCATGTAAGCCGGTTCTTCTACCCCTACCCGGATTACAAATTCCCGGAAGAGATTTTCACAGACGAATCCGTGAATGAACGTTTTCCGATTTCCACGGATTACAGAATGGATGCCAGCCGAATTTCCCTGTTCTCCGTGAAAGATTTCTATCAGGGACTGATGACCGAAGGGTGCGCAGGGAATTTCGCCAACTCCTTCCTAGTGGAAATCACCCTGGATGATGCCCTTCCCCCTACCCCTTACAAGTACGTGAAGGTATCCAACAACCGCAAGGCGGAAATGAGCATCTGCACCGTGATCACGGACACCAATCAGGTGATGAAGCGTGCCCTGTACACCTGCGGCGAGGGGCACATCCGCACCATTGCCCTGCTGGGCGGTCACGCCTACACGGCGGAAATGCGGAACGTGGCCTGCACGGCGGTGGACAAAAACGCTGTGGTCTTCCCCTTTGTGGAGGGTTCCTCCCTGCAGGATAAGATCACCGCAGTGCCGCAGGCAGAGCGAAAGCCTATGGCCATGGCATGGTTCCGCTGGCTGAAGGATGCCTTGTACAGCATCAGCGACGTGCACGTTCAAGGCGAAAGTGACACTGCCTTCCGCAAGGTGGTAGGCGACCAAGCCTGCAGTGATCCGCTGCACTGGGTTCCCTGCGGCAATGTGGACATGATTCCCTCCAACATTTTCGGCAGCATGGGGGATGTTACCCTCATCGATTACGAATGGGAACTGGACATGCCTGTGCCGGCAGAGTACAGCCTGTGGCGGTTCATGATCAGTCTGGTGTATGACAGCAATCTGCTGGATCCTACCGAGGCTTCAGATGATCGGCTGACGGAGCTGTTGGGCTGTTCTGCTCAAACTCTTCGCTACTTCGAGCAATGGAACTTCGCCTTTGCCAACAGCTATGTGGGCATGAAGAGCATGGTAGCCTTGTCCCAGCCCTCCTATCCCCTGGATCTGGACGATGCCATCAATGCCCGGCGGCTCATTCGTGAGCAGCATGCGGAACTGCTGCAGGTATACGGGGATAAGGGTGTGCTGACCCAAACCAACCAATACCTGACCAATGCTTTGATGGAAGCAAAGCAAGGTTTCGCCGCTTCGCAAAAACAGGTAACGGATTTAACCAACAAGCTGCGCCTCATTGAGGGCAGCAAGACTTGGCGGATACGGACAAAGCTGCGCCGTATCATCAGGAAATAAAGGAGACTGTCGGATGAATACGAATCCCATGGTGAGTGTCGTTATGCCCTGCTATAACGATGGCCGCTACATTCAGGAAAGCGTTGCGTCGGTCAAGGCGCAGACCTACCCAAATGTAGAGCTGATCATCATTGATGACGGTTCTGATGATTCGGATACCATTGCCGCACTGAATGCCCTTGCGAAGGAAGCAAACGTTCAGGTGCTGCACGCTGCCCACGTAGGTCCCTCCGCTGCACGGAACGCCGCCATTCGGGAAGCCCGTGGCAAGTACATCCTTCCCCTGGATGCGGATGATACCATTGATCCCACCTACATTGAAAAGGCGGTTAACATCCTGGAAAGCCACAAGGACACCGGCGTAGCATACTGCGAAGCCGACCTGTTCGGCGCTCAAAGCGGCAAGTGGGATCTGCCTACCTACTCCTTCGAGTCCATGCTGTTTGACAACATTGTGTTTGTCACTGCCCTGTTCAGCAAAGCTGACTGGGAAAAGGTCGGGGGCTTCAACGAGAATATGAAGGCCGGCATGGAGGACTACGATTTCTGGCTTTCCATCTTGGGTGAAGGGAAGAAGATCGAGCAGATTCCGGAAGTGCTGTTCCACTACCGCATTAAGGATTCTTCCCGCACCACCCAGTTCCAACAGGATCCCAGCCGCATTAAGGAAACCTATCATCAGCTGTTCGACAATCATCGTGCGTTTATTCTTGCCCATGCGGATATGCTGATTCCCACCATGCGGGATGTGCTGATTGATCAGCTTTATCTGCGCCGTGTTGCCGAGCAGCAAGCGGCGGAATATCGGCAGCAGGCACGTGCCATTGTGAAGGTACGGGAAATTCCCGTGCTGGGCAAGGTGCTGCAAAAGCTTTATCATCTATTTGTCAAGTGATTCACGCATCAGGAGGAAGCATCCATGATTATCTTCACATCTGTGTGCAGCAACTACATCCACAAAGCACGGTGTCTGGCGCAGTCGGTTAAGCAGCACATGCCTTATGCACGTTTCTTCGTCTGCCTGACGGAACGAGAAGTACCTGCCAACGCCCGCTGCAAGGAATTTGACGAGATTGTGCTGTCCAAGGATATGTGGCCGGGCAACTTCGATCACTTCATCTTCAAGCATGCCATTGTGGAAGCCTCCACGGCGGTGAAGGGCGAATTCTTCCGCTACCTGCTGAAAACCTACCCTAATGAAACGGAGTTCGTTTATCTTGACCCAGACTGCTACGTGTACGACGACATGCCGGAGCTGCGGGAAAAGTTGAAGACCCGCCCCATTGTGCTGTGCCCCCATTTGCTGAAGCCCGGCAACATTCTCATGGAGCTTTCCAGCACTGCCCACGGGGTATACAATCTAGGCTTCCTGGCAGTGAATCATTCCGAGGAAGCAGTGAAGTTCATTAATTGGTGGGCGGATCGGCTTCAGAAGTACTGCTACGATGACATTCCCAATGGCATCTTCACGGATCAGAAGTGGATTGACCTGGCACCCTGCTTCTTCGATACGGAGATTTTCAAGCATCACGGCTACGACTTCGCCACCTGGTCCCTGATGGATGCCGGGCTCAGTGTGAAGGATGGCCGCTACTTTGTGGAGGGAGACCCGCTGCGGTTTATCCACTATTCCGGCTATGACGGAAACGCTATTGACTGCTGCATGCGGGACTGGATGCCGGCCGATGAAACCATTTTCCACGGTCTGTATGCCGCCTATCGGGAACTGCATGACCGGAATGATGCGGATCACATTTCTCAAACGCCCTGGAGCTACAGCAACTATACCTCTGGAGAAAAGATCGACAACGAAGTACGCATCGCTTACCGGAACAATCTGGAACGGATGAGTACCGTGGCTGACCCCTTTGCCCTGAGCAATGAGGAAATGAAGAAGCTGCTGACCCCTCCCCCGGCGGAGGTCATCCCCCTGGAGCCCCTAGGCAAGCGAGCCCTGAAGGTGCTGCGGGATGAGGGCATTGGCGTGTTCTGCAAGAAAATCGTCAATCACTTTGCCAACTAAAAAGATGCATCTCGGCTTCCGTCACGCTGCCTGCTGGCAGTCGGAAACCGGGATGCATTTTTGCTGTTTGCCGTGTTTCAGCCTACGCCGGGAAGTCGCTGCGTTTTTGCCTTTTCCTCCGTATCATCCGATTCATCATAGCCGTCATAGGGTGCATCCGGATTGCAAAGGCTGCGGTTGAAGGGTGAGCAGAACCGATCTTTATGAGCAAAGGCAAAGTCAAAGTTGTTCGACCAACCGGTATGCCCGGTGATGAACATGGGCTGCAATTTGCGCTGACGCAGTTTCTCCTCCAGTGCGGCAAGAGAGTGCATACCAAGCTCGTTATCCTCCGCCAAGCCGTTAATGAAGCTATATCCCCCATCCTTGCCAAACCAGATGGTATCCCCGGTGAACAGATAGTGATCGTCAATGAGATACACCAAATGCCCCCAGGTATGGCCAGGCACCAGGAAGCATTCAATTTTGATATCACCAATGTTGAAGACCTGACCGTCCTTTAGGAGCACCTTCCGGTTATTGATGGTCACCATGGGCAGCTTATACAGGTGGTAACACACCTTTCGCCGCACTTCTCCCGTCAGGTACCGATTCTCCACCTCGCCGATGTACAGGGTGGCATGGTTAAACAGACCCGGGCTGTCTGCCTCCACGGCACCCACGTGATCCGTGTCCTGATGGGTGATGAGGATGTCCCGAATGTCCTCCGTGCG
Source organism: Phocaeicola dorei (assembly GCA_963627465.1). Classification (GTDB taxonomy): domain Bacteria; phylum Bacillota; class Clostridia; order Christensenellales; family Aristaeellaceae; genus CAKUFA01. Next base: position 8,337 of record CAVGBO010000061.1, on the reverse strand, counting down.
AATGCCCAGCCATCCCATTTTCTCCTGCAGGCGGTCATAATTGTAGCCTGCATCAATCATGATGGTGGTATTCCCCTTGCGGTAGAAATAAATGTTGGCAATCCACTCCCGGACGCAGGCCACGTGCTCATCAATCCACCCTGTATTCAGCGGATTGAAAATTCCCTTGCCCCGATACATCCTGCCCATGGCCTTGCGCTGAAATTCCGTCGCTTTCTTTGACATGGTCGAGCTCCTTTCCCCTTACATCGTTTATTAGCATACGCTAACCATTAGCCATTAAAAAGACGATGTTTTCCATCCTCGTCCCCCTCATTATAACACGTTGAAAAAAGTAAATCAATGGCAAAGCCATTCTGTTTTTTTGTTGTCACGTCCTTGACATCCCCTATCGATGATGATACATTGATAAGGAATGTCACCCCAGTGACAAAAGGTGAAAGGACGAGATCAATCATGAAGAAGTTGTCTGCCCTGGTTCTGACTCTCCTGATGGTTCTGTGCGTTGCCGTTGCTGCAAACGCCGAGACCACCACCCTGACCTATGAATCCCGCGGCGTACAGGTGCCTGCTACCCTGGTTACCCCCGATGGCTTGGATTCTTATCCCGTAGTCGTTCTGGCTCATGGTCATGGCGGAAGCCGTGAAGAGAATGTTGGCTTCGGTGCCATCGCCGATGCCCTGGCGGCTCAGGGTGTTGCTTCCATCCGTATGGACTTCCCCGGCTGCGGTGAAAGCACCGAAAGCTTCCAGAACAACACCCTGACCAACATGAAGGCTGACGTGCTGGCTGCCCTGGACTATGTGAAGACCAACCTGAACGTAACCAAGGTAGGCCTGTTCGGCTACAGCATGGGCGGCCGCATTGTGCTGGAGCTGGTTGCAGAAGGCACCGTGCCTGACGCTGTGGCACTGCTGGCTCCTGCTGCTGACAACACTGACCTGAAGGGTCTGTTTGGCGCCGAGGAAGGTTTTGCTGCCCTGCGTGCAACTGCCGAAAAGGACGGCTATGCCGTGTTCACCACCATTTATGGCCAGGTGCAGGAGCTGAGCAAGGCTTGGTTCGACGACTTTGATGTGCATGCCGACGTGAAGGCTGATGCTGCCGCCGCATGGCAGGGTCCTGCTCTGGTAGTTTGGGGCCAGGATGACGAGGCTGTAAGCCCCTCCGTTTCCGCTTCTGTGGCTGAAGCCCTGAATGCCCAGACCGTGGACGCTACCGGCGAAGGTCACGGCTACGGCTTCTACAGCGAGGACGATACCGTTCGCAACACCGTTGCCAACGCTGTTGCTGATTTCTTTGCTGCCAACCTGAAGTAATGTTCCTTTATTGATTCCTTGACCCTCGGAGCAGTGCTCCGGGGGTTTTGTTTTGCGCCGGGCAAAGACCATTGCCCGAACGGAAGCCCACCGCATTTACGAAGCATCCAGCGAAGACGCACGGCAGCAAGCCAAGGCCGCCGGGGCGAAAGTGATGAAGCAGTGGGACGCTACCCTGGACGGCAAGACACGGGACAATCACCGGCAGCTGGATGGCACGATTGTGGAGGTGGACGGCTATTTCACCATTGACGGGAAGAAAGCCAAGTATCCTGGCAGCTTCGGCAATGCGGCAGAGGATTGCAACTGCCGCTGTGCAGCCCTGACCCGTGCCAAGTGGGCACTGGATCGGGAAGAGCTGGACACGATGCAGCAGCGGGCAGCGTTCTTCAAGCTGGATAAGACCGAAGGGCTGAAGGACTTTACAGAAAAGTACCTGAAGGCGGCCAAAGTAATGCAAACGGGTGGAAAATTGGAGTTTCTGGATGCCGCAGCACGGTATGAGAAGCGGACGCAAAAGGCAGCCGATCTTTATCAGCGCATTACCGAAACAGATGATATAGAAAACATCGCTAAAGCATCAGGAATGTCGCATGACGATATACGAAGAATTAAGCAGCACATTTTCATTGATACGCATCAGCTGTATGATGGAGAAGGAAAATTCGAACCAGACTATGACATGGCCGTTGCCTGGCAACGCCTTGCAGCAGGAAAGCCGGAAGCGAGAGATATTCTTCTGCTGAAGCATGAATTACTTGAAAGCCAAGTTGAAAAAGAGTATCATTTAAGTGCAGCGGAAGCCCATGCGATTGCTTCGGAAAAATACGATTGGGCGGCCGAATTATTCAACATGCTAGGGGAAGAAGGTGAATCGGATGATCTTTTGTAAGCTGAAAGAAAAGCAAGAGGACAGAGCAATCTACCATGTCGGTTCACTTATCAGTGACATGTCGGGGGAAGTCATTTTTTTCAAGGGGGAGAAAGCCCCTGTTTTAAGCAAGCAGGCCGAGCGGTATCCCATTCTTGAAAATCGCATCATGCAGGTCTATACGAAGTACCGCAACGATTTAAGAAAAGGCGTTTTCCCTGAAAAAATGGCTTACGAAATCGGTTGAGTACAGCCTTTATACAATGTGCGGAAGCGCAGCACTGCCAAAAAGATTGATGGGCGGTGCTTTTCTTATACCCAGGCACAGAAACAATGCAGCAGGTGGAGGGGAAACGCTGCGGAAATGCAGCAGAAACAAAAGTGTTTCATCGAACACAAAAATGCTTCATTCGCAACTGTGGAGGATGAGCCTATGCGATTGATTGATGCGGATGCGCTGCTGGAACAGCTGAAGGGCGAAGAAAAACGCTGGACACAGGAAGGCGAGCCTGCCTTAGTGGCTGGCATGATCATGGCGATTTGCAAAGTCCGGCAAGCACCCACCATCGAAGGAAAAGAGCTGGAAGCACTGGTGGATGATACTGACTACGACTGGCTACTGGAACAGGAGTATTGACAATGGACGGATTGGCAATTGTGCTGCTCATCATCGAAGCGGTGCTGTTTGCCGTTTGCTGGGCTTGCCCCAAGTGCCACCACCAATGGCGCATGATTGCCAAGGATGTGTGCACAGGCGAGGGAAAGCGGGTCAACGTGTACGAGTGCTACAGGTGCGGGAAATGCAAGTGTGAGTAATAGAGGGGTCGAAGACCCAAGGAGGTGAATCCCATGCTGACACCCAGTGAAATCAAGTCCTTTATCGACAACGATGCGGTAAGCGACCGCAAGCGTTTCGCCCGCACCGGGGTGCGGTACTATGAAGCGGATCATGATATTCGAGCCTATCGGGTGTTCTTCGTGAACGCCGATGGCCAGCTTCAGGAAGACAGAACGAAATCCAACATCAAGATCAGCCATCCGTTCTTCACGGAACTGGTGGATCAGTGCAGCCAGTACATGCTTTCAGGCAAGCATGGGTTTGTGAAGTCGGACATTCCAGAGCTTCAGGGAGAGCTTGACGCCTACTTTAACGACAACGAGGATTTTGTGGCGGAGCTGTATGACCTGCTGACAGGGGCGCAGGTGAAGGGCTTCGAATACATGTATGCCTACAAAAACGGGGATGAACGGACGTGCTTTCAGTGTGCCGATGCCATGGGCGTTGTGGAGGTACGGGAGAAGGACACGGATGACGGCTGTGCCTACGTGATTTACTGGTATACCGACCGAATCAACAAGAACAATCAGCGGATCAAGCGCATTCAGGTGTGGGATGATAAGCAGGTGGCGTATTATTGCCAGATCGGGGAAGGCAGCATTGAGGTGGATGCGTCTTACAAAATCAACCCACGTCCCCACATCCTGTACCGAAAAGCCGGGGACGCCAACACCTACTTTGCAGGCTTCGGCTACATTCCCTTCTTCCGGCTGGATAATTGCAAGAAGCAGTTCAGTGCCCTGAAGCCCATCAAATCCCTGATTGATGACTATGATCTGATGAGCTGCGGCCTTTCCAACAACATTCAGGACACCGCCGAAGCCCTGTACGTGGTGAAGGGCTATGAAGGGGATAATCTGGATGCGCTGCGGCTGAACATCAACAGCAAGAAGATGATCGGCGTGGATGGTGACGGGGATGTGGAGATTAAGACCATCAGCATCCCTTATCAGGCACGGGAAACAAAGCTGGAGCTGGATGAAAAGAGCATCTACCGCTTCGGCATGGGCTTCAACAGCAGCCAGGTGGGCGATGGCAACATCACCAACATTGTGATCAAATCCCGGTATGCCGCCCTGGACTTGAAGGCAAACAAGCTGGAAATCCGCCTGAAGCAGTTCCTTCGGAAGCTGCTGAAGATTGTGCTTCAGGAAATCAACGAAGCCAAGGGCACGGATTACAAGCAGAGTGATGTGTATTTCCATTTTGAGCGGGAAGTGATCACCAACGCATCGGATAACGCACAGATCGCCCTGACCAATGCCCAGAAGCAGCAGGTGCAGATCAACACCCTGCTGGGGCTGAACAGCTACCTGGACAGCGAAACCCTGATGATGAACATCTGCGATGTGCTGGATATCAGCTACAACGACATCAAGGACAAGTTCCCCCAAGGGGATGATGATCTGTACAGCACCCTGCAAAAGGCACTGGATGCATCCGGCAGTGATGACGGATGAACAAGCGGCAGATCGAAGCCCTGAAAGCCCAGGCAGAAAGCGAAGAAGCAGTGCTGAAGGAGCTGGAAAAGCAGTACAGGCAGGCTTTGAAGGACATTGATGAGCGGATTGCCATGCTGCAAGCCGGGGAAATGACCCAGAGCCGCATCTATCAAGCCGCCTACCAGAAGACCCTGCGGCAGCAGGTGCAGGCCATTGTGGACAAGCTGCACGCAGACAATTACACCACCTTGGAACAGTTCTTCACCGACACCTATCAGGCAGGCTATGTGGGCACCATGTACGATGTGGCCGGGCAGGCGCATGCCCCTGTGATTTCCCCCATTGACCAGGCAGCCGTGACCCGTGCGGTGATGACAGACAGCCAGATCAGCAAGCCCCTCTATGATGCCTTGGGCATTGACGCCAAGCAGCTGAAAAAGACCATATCCAGCGAGATTTCCCGGGGCATTGCCACCGGGATTTCTTATGATGACATGGCCAGGAACATCGAAACGGCGTCCCAGGCACCACTGCGCCGGGCAAAGACCATTGCCCGAACGGAAGCCCACCGCATTTACGAAGCATCCAGCGAAGACGCACGGCAGCAAGCCAAGGCCGCCGGGGCGAAAGTGATGAAGCAGTGGGACGCTACCCTGGACGGCAAGACACGGGACAATCACCGGCAGCTGGATGGCACGATTGTGGAGGTGGACGGCTATTTCACCATTGACGGGAAGAAAGCCAAGTATCCTGGCAGCTTCGGCAATGCGGCAGAGGATTGCAACTGCCGCTGTGCAGCCCTGACCCGTGCCAAGTGGGCACTGGATCGGGAAGAGCTGGACACGATGCAGCAGCGGGCAGCGTTCTTCAAGCTGGATAAGACCGAAGGGCTGAAGGACTTCAAAAGCAAATATATCAAAGCATCGGATACAATGGTGCAGGCTTCAAAGCTGGAAGCAAACGGCTTGTTTGTGAATAAGACAGAGCAATTATACAGGTTTGCAAAAGAGATCAAGCCGATTGACGGTTATGAAGATTTTACGTGCCATGCAGATGCAGATAGGTTTTACATTGACTTAAACGGTGACGGAAAAGAAGAGAATCTTTATCCGCTAACACCGGAAGAGTACGCCGAACGAATCAAAGCATCAACCACCTACCAAGGTGGCAACATACGCATTATCAGCTGTCAGGCAGGGGCAAAAGATCAAGGTGCTGCGCAACGGTTGGCGGATGCGTTGGGGGTTAACGTATATGCACCGACCGAAATCGTAAATATTACGGAAGACGGGGAAATGTTTCTTTCGGATAACGAAATTCTGGCTGAAATGTGGTATAATGCAGCTGAACGAGATGCATTCAAAGAAACAGGGCAATGGAAACTGTTTAAGCCAAGAAAGGGGGAATCTAAGTGAAAATCATTGGTCAATACAATGAGCTTGCGCCTGACATGGGATTCCCCAGCATGCTTGATTCCATGGCGAAAGACACCTATGCTTCGAAAGACACCATTCTGGCTTACCTGCGCAGTGGCAAGGTGCATATGGTTACAGCGGCAAAAGTGGTGGATGCACTGGCGAAAACACGGACAAAGGTTGACCTTGTTTTCATGAATGATGGTATTTATGCGTGGACAAGCGCAATCATCTATTATGTTGACAAGTATAACCTTCAACTGCCGGATGAATTTGTGCATCATATCCTGCAAAGTTCAAAATAACATCATCCATCGGAAGCAACGTCTTGCACATGCTGCAAGGTATTACTGAAATAAAGGCAACCGATGCCCTGTATGAGCAAATTTTTTCCGATATGAAAGGCGATAGCTGCAATGAGCAAAGAGGAAAAAATCAAATATATGGTGATGGATGATACGGTGGACATTGGGAAAGAACCGTTGCCGATTAACGAAACAGACAAAGCAATCCTTGAAAAGCTGAAACAGGAAAGAAATAACTACTTGAAACCCAACGCACGGGATGATGGCACTGCCAAGCACTAGGCAGTGCTTTTCTTATACCCAAACGCAGGAATCAGGAAAGGAGAAAGAATCATGATGTGTTGGACGTGTTGGAAGACCTGGCTGAAGGCGGCGGGCATCCGTGCCCTGAAGACGGTAGCGCAGACGGCAGTGGCCACCATTGGCACCACGGCAGTGATGAACGAAGTGAATTGGGCGATGGTGGGCAGTGCTTCGGTGCTGGCGGGCATCCTGTCCCTGCTGACTTCCCTGGCAGGCCTGCCGGAATGCAAGGATGAGGAAGAAACCACCCACGAAGACCACACAAGCGGTGATGTGTGATGGCTGCCACGGTTCGTGTGCAGGATGTGATTGCCCTATTTCGCAAAGCCTATGCGGAAAAATGGGGCTATATCTGGGGCGCATCCGGTCAAATCCACACCCAGGCGGCGCAGGATCAGGCAACCAGGGCGCAGACAAAGAAATATGGTCAGCAATGGGTCGGGAAGCGTGTGGCAGACTGTTCCGGCCTTTTTACGTGGGCGTATAAGCAGCTGGGGAAAAACGCTGCCTCAGTTCGTTGAGGAAAAATTGGGGTATTGGGATATAAAAAAGCCCTTGCACCTGTTACAGTGCAAGGGCTTTTTCATGCGGAGAGTTAGGGATTTGAACCCTAGGAACGCTCATCACGTTCACACGATTTCCAGTCGTGCGCCTTAGACCACTCAGCCAACTCTCCAAGGGTCATTGCCTCATCAGCAACGTTAGAAAGTATAGCAGATGAGATGGCGATTGTCAAGCTTTTTTGCAAAAATGCCCGCCACTAGGCGATATATTCCGGGTCATATTGAAAACAGATGTATCCTTGCGATATAATGTGTATACACATTTTCAAGGAGGTGCAGCATGGCTATCCCGAAGCTGAAAAAACAGGACATCCTTGATGCCCTGAAATTCATCGATGAGAACGGTGTTCCAGAACATAATGTGAGCTTAAAATACCTGCTTGTATCTGAGGATGGGAAAAAGTATCCGCCGAAGTATGTAGTAGCCGTTGCTGATCACTTGGCATGCGGCGTAGAAATTTCCACTTCAGGCTTTAACGCCGTTGAAGCAAAGAGTTATCTGGAAGGTCAGGGCTTCACCATCGAGACAAAGCAACAGGAAAAATACGAGCTTATTATTACTGAAGAAAGTATTGTGTCCACAGACGAGCGTTTTACAATGGATAATTTGGACCTCGGTGATAACTATAAGCCGCTGGATGCCTATTTCAAGAAGGCGAATGGAGATGTAATCAGGCGTTCCTATAGCAAAGGTGAAAAGCGTAACTCCAACCAAACCATGCCGCGGATTGCCTGTCAGGTGTTCGAGAAGCAACTTGCCTCATTATCAGTTGAGGACAAGGAGAGTTTCCCTATCTACCAATATAGCCCAGACAGCGACGTAATTAGAGGTATTTATGCGAGTGTTGACGATTTCAGGAAACACCGTAACTCGTTAGAGTACCTGAGATACAACTATGACAATGGCCGCCAGTTTGTTATCTATTGCTGGAATATCTTCTCTACGCTTATCTTCGTTCAGGAATGTTTGAAACGTTTCGGCGAACCTGGGGATCAATTTGTATTGATATACCGCGAAAAAGATGAGAAGGAAACCGCCACAGCGGAAACGGAAGCCGCAGTTCAAGAAGAGCTTGTTCAACAATTCAAAGGCTACAGGAACCCTTTTTCCTCTATGCTGATTGAATCAAAAAATCTGATTTTCAGAGGCGCGCCCGGAACCGGCAAGTCTTACCTCGCCAAGGAGATCGCTGCGGATATTATCAGCAACGGATATTTTGACGATTATACACTACTTACGGACGAGCAGAAAAAACAGGTGGAATTTGTCCAATTCCATC